>NZ_LHVM01000003.1:0-47504 GCF_001269805.1 Pseudomonas sp. P1.8 | reverse complement strand
CGGTACCGTGGACTCGGCCATGGAACTCTTCCTCAGCACTCGAATAGACGCGCCTTGGCTCCAATCCTGCCGACCATGCTTGCGTAACCACACCAACACCGTTGACCGACCCTGGATGCCATAGCGCCGTTGAGCCTCTTTATAACTCAACTCGCCCTTTTCGACCTGATCGACCACCGACAATTTAAAAGCCAGCGTGTAATCGCGCTGACTGCGCCTTTTCCCCGAATCCATTGCTCCCTCCTGAAAATAGGTCAGAAGGTGTAAACCTTATTCAGGACGGGACAATAGGCACAAAAAAGCCCCGAGTCTCACGAGCCGGGGCTTTTGGTTGAAGCGCTACAACGACTTAGCCGTTGAACACGTCATCCACGCTTTTGAGCGGGTAGTTCTTCGGATACGGCAGGGTTGCCACACCGGTCTCGATGGCGGCTTTGGCCACGGCATCGGAGATCAGGGTAATCAAACGAGCATCCATTGGTTTCGGAATGATGTACTCACGACCGAATTCCAGCTTGATGCCGCCATAGGCGTCACACACTTCCTGAGGCACTGGCAGCTTGGCCAGTTCACGCAGGGCATTGGCTGCAGCCACTTTCATTTCTTCGTTGATGCGCTTGGCGCGAACGTCCAGGGCACCACGGAAGATGAACGGGAAGCCCAGTACGTTGTTGACCTGGTTCGGGTAGTCGGAACGACCGGTGGCCATGATCACGTCGTTACGGGTGGCGTGCGCCAGTTCCGGGGAGATTTCCGGATCAGGGTTTGAGCACGCGAACACGATCGGGTTAGGCGCCATCGACAGCAGGCCTTCAGCGCTCAGCAGGTTCGGACCGGACAGGCCCACGAACACGTCAGCGCCTTGCAGGGCGTCAGCCAGGGTGCGCTTGTCGGTCGCGTGAGCGAACACAGCCTTGTACTGGTTCAGGTCGTCACGGCCGGAGTGGATCACGCCAGTACGGTCGACCATGTAGATGTTTTCGATGTTGGCGCCCATGCTCACCAGCAATTTCATGCAGGAGATGGCGGCAGCACCGGCGCCCAGGCAGACGATCTTGGCGTCGGCCAGGGTTTTGCCAGCGATTTCCAGGGCGTTGATCATGCCAGCCGCGGTCACGATAGCGGTGCCGTGCTGGTCATCGTGGAACACTGGAATGTCGCACTGCTCGATCAGAGCGCGTTCGATCTCAAAGCACTCAGGTGCCTTGATGTCTTCCAGGTTGATGCCACCGAAGGTGATGGAGATGCGCTTGACGGTGTCGATGAAGGCTTGCGGGCTTTCGGAGTCAACTTCGATGTCGAAAACGTCGATGCCGGCAAAGCGCTTGAACAGCACGCCCTTACCTTCCATCACTGGCTTGGAAGCCAATGGGCCGAGGTTACCCAGGCCGAGAATCGCGGTGCCATCGGAAATGACTGCAACCAGGTTGCCTTTGCCGGTGTACTTGTAGGCCAGTTCAGGATCGCGAGCGATCTCACGCACTGGTTCGGCTACGCCCGGGCTGTACGCCAGCGACAGGTCGCGGGCGGTAGCAGTGGCCTTGGTGAGCTCGACACTCAGCTTCCCTGGACGAGGATTGGCATGATATTCGAGAGCGGCAGTTTTCAGATCAGACATTTTGGCATTCCGCTTTTTACTGTTGGACAGACTGGTCAGCGAGGATACGCGCCTCGCAAAGTCCCCACAAGACTGGCTGGTCACCCCTGTCAAGCGCCCTGCCCTACGACTTTGGGCCAAGAGCCGCGGAACACAAGGGATAGACTGTTCACAATCAGCAGAAAAAATGTCTACAATTTTTTATCACTGCAACGCTTGCAACATCGCCGGATCAGTCAATGGCAACATCCAGCGCGCCTGGCCAGCCTGAAGTCCGCCGCGACGCAAACGATCGAGTACCCAGCCGCGCGCCTCGACCTGCTTGCCTTTCAAGCGCTCCAGCGAAGCGATATCGAATCGCGCCAATTGATTGGGTGCAACACGCAATACAACCGAATCCTGCAACTCGATCCAAACCCCGCCGCGATTGCGCTGAACCTTGCTTACACGACCACTGAGCACGGCAAACCCGGACGCATTGATCTGTTCTGCTTTCAGCACAGGTGACTGGCGCCACACGCCGAGCCCGGCCTCACGAGCGCGGCGCTCTGCAATTTGCTGACAAGCAACCAAATCGACATTCGGTGCGACGGCCACCTGAAAACCCAGGCCCTCGGCAAGCATTTGCGCTTCAAAATTAGCGCCGTCGGCGCCGTAGACATGGGCCAGAGTGCGGCCGTAGTGATCTTTGCTTTCTTTACCGGACAGCAAACCGACTTGCCCGTCGCTTGCCGCCACCAACGCTTCGAGACGCTTGCGCGCCGTCACTGCGAAGGGTTCGTCGGAACGGCCCTTCTTGCCCAACTCCGGCGTATTCAGGCCGATCATGCGCACACTGCGACCATCCCTCAGGCGAAGGGTGTCGCCGTCCACCACGCGCTCTACCGTGGCGGATGTCAGCCCATGGGGAGCCGGACAGAAGGCTTGAGCAGTTGAAAGCCAAATCGCAGACATAAAAAAGGCGCCCGCAAGGGACGCCTTTTTCAACAGCAAGGAAAAGCCCATCGGGCTCCTTAACCTTACTCTGCAGCAGCTGGAGCTTTCTTGCCGAAAGCACCGAAACGGTCTGCGAAGCGCTGAACGCGGCCGCCAGTGTCCAGAGTCTTCTGCTTACCGGTGTAGAACGGGTGGCATTCGTTGCAAACGTCGATCGCCAGGGCTTTGCCGAAGGTCGAACGGGTTTCGAACTTGTTGCCGCAGCTGCAGGTAACAGCAACTGCTGGGTATTCTGGATGGATATCAGCTTTCATGGTGTCTTCCTCGGGCTAGCGTGCCGCCACCCAACACTATTGTTGAATACCGCACGTAATTAGGCCGCGGATTCTACCAGACAATGCCAATCACGCAAGCTGTCCCTGAGACCGACCGTCTGCTAGGCTCCCGGACCAATACGCGATCCCCTGCAGGAGCAAGCTTGCTCGCGATGAGGGCCTGTCAGTCAGCATATGTGTTGCCTGACACGACGCTATCGCGAGCAAGCTTGCTCCTACAGGGGGACAGGCAACCCCGCTTTTATCTTTCGCTAATCGAGATCCCCCCGCGTGCCCGACGCCATTTTGCGCCTCGCCCTGCCCTCGCCTCTGCGCCGCCTGTTCGACTACCGCGCGCCGGCTGGCGTGCTGCGCACGCAGTTGCACCCCGGTATGCGCTTGCGGGTGCCGTTCGGGCGACGGGAAATGATCGGGATTCTGGTCGAAGTCACCGATACCAGCGAAGTCCCGGCCGAAAAGCTCAAGCCGGCGCTGGCGCTGCTCGACGCCACGCCGCCGCTACCGCCCGCGCTGTTCAAGCTGTGCCTGTGGACCTCCCAGTATTACCAGCACAGCCTTGGGGATACGCTGAGCTGGGCCTTGCCGGTGCTGCTGCGCCAAGGCGAACTGGCCGAAGCGCGCCAGGAACGATTCTGGTCTGCCGCCCCCGGCGCCAGTCTCGACGACCCGCGCATCGCCCGCGCCCCGCGCCAGCGAGAAGCCCTGGCGACGCTTGCCCAGCACCCCCACGGCGTCGCCCATCAATTGCTGAGCAAACTGATGCTGAGCAAAGACAGCCTGGACCTATTGCTGGCCAAGGACCTGGTGCAAGTCGAGATCCGTCGGCACGCTCCCGGCGCACGCCATGAGCACTGGCTGGCGCAACCCGAGTTGCCGCTCAACCCGGAACAGTGCGCCGCTTATGAGGCGATTCGCGCCGGGTTCGACAGTTATCACGCATTTTTGCTGGCCGGCGTCACGGGCAGCGGCAAGACCGAAGTGTATTTACAGCTGATCCGCGAAACCCTGGAGGCCGGCAAACAAGCGCTGGTGCTGATCCCGGAAATCAACCTCGGCCCGCAAACCCTGGCGCGTTTCGAGCAGCGCTTCAATGCGCGCATCGCGTTGATTCATTCGGCGGTCAACGATCGTGAACGCCTCGACGCCTGGCTCGCGGCACGTGACGGTGAGGCCGACATTATTATCGGCACCCGCTCGGCTCTGTTCACCCCGATGAAAAACCCCGGACTGATCATCATCGATGAAGAGCACGACGGCTCTTATAAACAACAGGAAGGTTTGCGCTACCACGCCCGCGATCTGGCCCTGGTACGGGCACGCCAGGAAAACATCCCGATCGTCCTCGGCTCCGCGACGCCGTCGCTGGAAAGCCTGCATAACGCCTACACCGGTCGTTATGGCCTCCTGCGGCTGAACGAGCGTGCCGGTGGCGCCAAGCAGCCACGCTTCTTGCGTCTGGATGTGAAAAGTCGTCCGCTGGACAGCGGAATTTCCGGGCCGATGCAGCAAGCCATCGGCCAGACACTTGCTGCCGGCCAGCAGGTTCTGGTGTTTCTCAATCGCCGAGGTTTCGCGCCGACCCTGCTGTGCCACGACTGCGGCTGGATGTCCGAGTGCCAGCGCTGCGATGCGCGCATGACCGTGCACCAGCGCTATGGCGAACTGCGTTGCCATCATTGCGGCTACGTTGAACGCGTGCCACGCCAATGCCCGAAGTGCAACAAGGTCGATTTGCGTCCGGTGGGGGCCGGTACCGAACGAGCCGAGGAACGCCTGCAGATTCTGTTCCCGGACTACCCGGTCCTGCGGGTCGACCGTGACAGCACCTCACGCAAAGATGCGATGAACCAGTTGTTCGCAACCATTCAAAAAGGCCAGCCGTGCATTCTGATCGGCACGCAGATGCTTGCCAAAGGGCACCACTTTCCACGAGTGACGCTTGTATCGATCCTTGATGCTGACGGCGGACTGTTTTCCGGTGATTTCCGCGCCAGCGAGCGCATGGCGCAGTTGATCGTCCAGGTGGCGGGCCGCGCAGGTCGCGCCGAGGAACCCGGCAAGGTGATCATCCAGACACACCTCGCCGACCACCCGCTGCTCATCCAGCTGACCGAGCAGGGTTACTTCGCTTTTGCCGAGCAGGCCTTGAGCGAGCGTCGCGCTGCCGGCCTGCCGCCGTTTGCGCATCTGGCATTGCTGCGGGCCGAAGCGCACAAACCGGGGCAAGCCGAGGGCTTTCTTGATGAAGCCTGTCGCGAAGCCGAGCGGTTGCTGGCGGAACAGAACCTGACCGGCATCGAGCTGCTGGGGCCGGTGCCAGCACCGATGGAGCGCAGAGCCGGGCGTTATCGTGCGCAATTGTTGTTGCAAGCGACAGCCCGAGCCCCCCTGCACCGCTTGCTGACCAGTTGGTTGTTGGTGCTGGAGCAGATGCCGAGCGGACGGGCGGTGCGCTGGTCGCTGGATGTTGACCCGGTGGACTTGTATTAGAAAGATCAAAAGATCGCAGCCTTCGGCAGCTCCTACAGGGGTTTTGTGGTGATACCTGCCTGGGTGAACACCAGCGATAGCGGCCCAATTTTCACCACACATCCACATCCTGCCTGCTAAGGTTGGCAAGCCCGCCCTGGCAACGGATAATGCCCAGTTTTTCCACCAGCGCATGATGCGCCGCCGCACCTGCGGTCGAAAGAGAAGACCATGAAAGACACCATTCGCCAGCTGATCCAACAAGCCATCACCCAACTCGTCAACGAAGGTGTGTTGCCTGAAGGCCTGTCGCCGGCGATCCAGGTGGAAAACTCCCGCGACAAGAAGAACGGCGACTTCGCCAGCAACATCGCCATGATGCTGGCCAAGCCTGCAGGCATGAAGCCCCGCGACCTGGCGGAGAAAATCATCGCCGCGCTGCCGGCTGATGAAAACATCACCAAGACCGAAATCGCAGGTCCCGGCTTCCTGAACTTCTTCCAGAACACCGATGCCCTGGCCTCGCGCCTGGACGCCGCCCTGGCCGACGCCCACATCGGCGTGCGCAAGGCCGGCCCGGTACAGCGTACCGTCGTCGACCTGTCGGCACCGAACCTGGCCAAAGAGATGCACGTCGGCCACCTGCGCTCGACCATCATTGGCGACGGCGTGGCCCGCGTGTTGGAATTCCTCGGTGACGAAGTCATCCGTCAGAACCACGTCGGCGACTGGGGCACCCAGTTCGGTATGCTGATGGCTTACCTGCAGGAAAACCCGATCACCAGCGACGAGCTGTCGGACCTGGAAAACTTCTACCGTGCCGCCAAGCAACGCTTCGACGAATCCGAAGAATTCGCCGACCGCGCCCGCGGCCTGGTCGTCAAGCTGCAAGCCGGCGATGCCGACTGCCTGGCGCTGTGGACCAAGTTCAAGGACATCTCGCTGTCCCACTGCCAGAAGATCTACGAACTGCTCAACGTCAAACTGACCATGGCCGACGTGATGGGCGAAAGCGCCTACAACGACGACCTGATCAACGTGGTCAACGATCTGAAAGCGGCGGGCATGCTGGTCGAGAGCAACGGCGCCCAATGCGTATTCCTGGACGAATTCAAGAACGCCGACGGCGACCCGCTGCCGGTGATCATCGTCAAGGCTGACGGCGGCTACCTCTACGCCACCACCGACCTGGCGGCCGTGCGCTACCGCAGCGGCAAACTCAAGGCTGATCGCGCGCTGTACTTCGTCGACCAGCGCCAGGCCCTGCACTTCCAGCAAGTGTTCGCCGTGGCGCGCAAGGCCGGCTTCGTGACCCATCCGATGGAAATGGAACACATGGGCTTCGGCACCATGAACGGCGCCGATGGCCGTCCATTCAAGACCCGTGATGGCGGCACCGTGAAGCTGATCGACCTGCTGACCGAAGCCCAGGAACGCGCCTACACCCTGGTGAAAGACAAGAACCCCGAGCTGGCCGAAGCCGAGCTGCGCAACATCGCCAAGGTCGTGGGCATTGGCGCAGTGAAATACGCCGACCTGTCCAAGCACCGCACCAGCGACTACAGCTTCAACTTCGATCTGATGCTCAATTTCGAAGGCAACACCGCGCCGTATCTGCTGTACGCCTACACCCGCGTGGCCGGAGTATTCCGCAAACTCGGCAAGGACTTCAGCGAAGTCGAAGGCCAGATCGTGCTCGAAGCGGCGCACGAGCATGAGCTGGCGGCGAAACTCGCACAGTTCGGTGAAATCCTGAACAACGTGTCCGAAAAAGGCACGCCGCACATCCTTTGCACTTACCTGTACGACGTCGCCGGCCTGTTCTCCAGCTTCTACGAGAACTGCCCGATCCTCGCCGCCGAAACCCCGGAACAAATGCAAAGCCGTCTGCGCCTCGCCGCACTGACCGGACGCACCCTCAAGCAAGGCCTGGAACTCTTGGGCCTGGAAACTCTGGAGCGTATGTAAGTTGGCCGCCAAGAAAAAACCTGCACCCAAGCGTGGCGCCAGCCGTTACCAAGCTCCTGCAAAGCAACCGATTCCGGGTTGGTTGTGGATGGCGATCGGCCTGACGGTCGGCGCGTTCATCGTGTTCCTGATGAAACTGGAGCCGGGCAAAGGCAGCGACACGGTCAAACGCGAGAAGGTGGAGCAGCAACAGAAAGCCACCAAGATCGCCGAGGCCAACAAGACCCCGCCGAGCCCGACGCAACCGGTGAAGCCGAAGTACGATTTCTACACCTTGCTACCAGAATCGGAGGTCATCGTGCCGCCAGATGCCGTGCCGGAGAAGACCCTGCCGACGCCGCAAGTGCCGGCCATTCCAACAACGCCAGTCACCCCGGCTGAAGCGGCGAAGATCGACACCGCACGCGCTCAGGCTGCTCTGGCCGGGATCACGCCGCCACCTGCACCGCCGGTCAAGGCTGCGCCGGTGACGAAGTTCTTCCTGCAGGCAGGCTCGTTCCGCAAAGAGGCTGATGCGGACAAGGTGCGCGCGCAGATCATTCTGTTAGGCCAGGCTGTGGCGGTCGAGTCCGGCACTGTGAAGGATGAAACCTGGTATCGGGTTTTGGTCGGGCCGTTCAGCAATCGCGAACAACTGACCACCGCCCAGAAACAACTGGCGGGTGCCGGCTTCAGCAACTTGTTGTTACAACAACGCCAGAACCGCTGAGCCCTTAAGGAACACCGCGTCATCGTTCATCGCCAGCAGGCTGGCTCCCACAGGTTATGTATCGTTCGCGGTATCGCGAACGCCGTGAAGTCCACGGCTCACCGTATCCGTGAAAGTCACACAACCTGTAGGAGCCGGCTTGCTGGCGATGGCGTCAGACCACACAACACAACCTTGTGCACGAAACACCGCTCGTCCCTTCTCCCGCCTCGCAGTTGAAAAACGCCCCACCACCCCCATATGAATGGGCATAAGGCATTTTCGCCCCGCTGCGTGGAGACTCTTCCCTTGACCACCATCGTTTCAGTTCGCCGCCACGGCAAAGTCGTCATGGGCGGCGACGGCCAGGTTTCCCTTGGTAATACCGTGATGAAAGGCAATGCGAAAAAAGTTCGCCGCCTGTACCACGGTCAGGTCATTGCCGGGTTTGCCGGCGCTACTGCCGACGCCTTTACCCTCTTCGAACGTTTCGAAGGCCAGCTTGAAAAGCATCAGGGCCATCTGGTCCGTGCCGCCGTCGAACTCGCCAAAGAATGGCGCACCGACCGCACCCTGAGCCGCCTCGAAGCCATGCTCGCCGTCGCCAACAAAGACGCCTCGCTGATCATCACCGGTAACGGCGATGTGGTGGAGCCTGAAGACGGCTTGATCGCCATGGGTTCCGGCGGCGCTTACGCTCAAGCAGCTGCCAGCGCACTGCTGAAGAAAACTGATCTGTCGGCCCGCGAAATCGTCGAAACCGCCCTCGGCATCGCCGGCGACATCTGTGTATTCACCAACCACACCCAGACCATTGAGGAGCAGGACTGCGCCGAGTAAGTCTGTTTCGGCCCAGCGCCACGGCTCATTCTTGCTTGAGGTCCTTTAAATATTATGTCCATGACTCCCCGTGAAATCGTCCACGAACTCAATCGCCACATCATCGGCCAGGACGATGCCAAGCGCGCCGTCGCCATTGCTCTGCGTAACCGTTGGCGCCGGATGCAGCTGCCTGAAGAGCTGCGTGTTGAAGTAACACCCAAGAACATCCTGATGATCGGCCCGACCGGTGTTGGTAAAACCGAGATCGCCCGTCGCCTGGCGAAACTGGCCAATGCGCCGTTCATCAAAGTCGAAGCCACCAAATTCACCGAGGTCGGCTATGTAGGTCGCGACGTCGAATCGATCATTCGCGACCTCGCCGATGCCGCCATCAAACTGCTGCGCGAACAGGAAATGGTCAAGGTTCGCCACCGCGCCGAAGACGCCGCTGAGGAGCGTATCCTCGACGCCCTGCTGCCTCCGGCGCGTATGGGTTTCAGCAACGACGACGCCCCGACTGCCGACTCCAACACCCGCCAGCTGTTCCGCAAGCGCCTGCGCGAAGGTCAGCTGGATGACAAGGAGATCGAAATCGAAGTCGCCGAGATGGCCGGCGTCGATATCTCCGCGCCACCGGGCATGGAAGAAATGACCAACCAGCTGCAAAGCCTGTTCGCCAACATGGGCAAGGGCAAGAAGAAAGCCCGCAAGCTCAAGGTCAAGGAAGCGCTGAAACTGGTGCGTGACGAAGAAGCCGGTCGCCTGGTCAACGATGAAGAGTTGAAGGCCAAGGCGCTGGAAGCAGTCGAGCAGCACGGCATCGTGTTCATCGACGAAATCGACAA
Source organism: Pseudomonas sp. P1.8 (assembly GCF_001269805.1). Taxonomy (NCBI): domain Bacteria; kingdom Pseudomonadati; phylum Pseudomonadota; class Gammaproteobacteria; order Pseudomonadales; family Pseudomonadaceae; genus Pseudomonas; species Pseudomonas sp. P1.8. Next base: position 37,844 of record NZ_LHVM01000003.1, on the reverse strand, counting down.
GGTCGCCAAGCGCGGCAACTCCGGTGGAGTCGATGTGTCCCGCGAAGGCGTACAGCGCGACTTGCTGCCGCTTATCGAAGGTTGCACCGTCAACACCAAACTGGGCATGGTCAAGACCGACCACATCCTGTTCATCGCCTCCGGTGCTTTCCACTTGAGCAAGCCGAGCGACCTGGTGCCCGAGCTGCAAGGCCGTCTGCCGATCCGCGTGGAACTCAAGGCCCTGAGCCCGGAAGACTTCGAGCGCATTCTCAGCGAACCGCATGCGTCGCTTACCGAGCAATATTGCGCGCTGTTGAAAACCGAAGGCCTGGGCATCGAGTTCCTGCCGAGCGGGATCAAGCGCATCGCCGAGATCGCCTGGCAGGTCAACGAGAAAACCGAAAACATCGGTGCCCGCCGTTTGCACACATTGCTCGAACGCCTGCTCGAAGAGGTGTCGTTCAGTGCCGGCGACCTGGCCAGCGCACATGATGACAAGGTGATCCAGATCGACGCCGACTACGTCAACAGTCACCTGGGCGAATTGGCACAGAACGAAGACCTGTCCCGTTATATCCTGTAGGTAATGTGATTCCTTGTAGGAGCCCGGCTTGCCGGCGATGACGCACCCAAGATCGCCATCGCCAGCAAGCCGGCTCCTACAAGGGTCAGATCACGCATACCAACGGATATCCGGCCATGACCCAGCTCCCCACCGACATCAAACTGCACAAAGCCTCAAAAACCCTGTCGCTCAAATACGCGACCGGAGAGGAATACACCCTGCCCGCCGAGTTTCTACGCGTGCACTCCCCCTCCGCCGAGGTCCAGGGCCACGGCAAACCTGTCTTGCAATTTGGCAAGATCAACGTAGGACTGACCAAGGTAGAACCGGCCGGTCAGTATGCAATCAAACTGACGTTCGATGATGGCCACGACAGCGGTCTGTTCACCTGGGAATACCTCTACGAACTGGCGCGGCGTTATGACGCACTCTGGGAAGACTACCTTGCCGAGCTCAAAGCGGCCGGAAAAACCCGCGATCCGAACGAGTCTGTCGTCAAACTGATGCTCTAGTCCGAGCCTCTTGTTCATTAGAAGGCATTTTCTAATTTCATCTGCTTGAATGCTCCGCTCCAGGACCACTGATTGGCCTGCTTGCGAAAAAAATTAAACTCGGGTAACCAATGGAACTGGCAAGTTCCCTGCAGTGCTCTCTGCATTAAAAAAGCAGCGATGCAGTATTAACGGTCACCCCGAGCAGCAGTACCTGGCGTTAGTTGTGAGACTGCACAGCACGACCCGGTACTCGTCTCAGGACAATGGAGCGTCGTAGATGAGTAACAAGAATAACGATGACTTGAAGTATCAAGCCTCCGAAAACACCTTGGGGCTCAATCCTGTCGTTGGACTGCGTGGCAAAGATCTACTGGCTTCAGCTCGTATGGTGCTCAGGCAAGCCGTCAGGCAACCGATTCACAGCGCCAAGCATGTCGCTCATTTCGGCCTTGAACTCAAGAACGTTTTGCTCGGCAAATCCGCGCTGCAACCGACCAACGAAGATCGTCGTTTCGCCGATCCGGCCTGGAGCCAAAACCCGCTCTACAAACGTTATTTGCAGACTTACCTGGCGTGGCGCAAGGAGCTCCACACCTGGATCGACGAAAGCAATCTGCCGGCACAGGATGTCGGTCGCGGGCATTTCGTCATCAACCTCATGACCGAAGCGCTCGCACCGTCCAATACGGCGGCCAACCCTGCAGCAGTCAAACGCTTCTTCGAAACCGGCGGTAAAAGCCTGCTTGACGGCCTTTCCCATCTGGCCAAGGACATCGTGCACAACGGCGGTATGCCGAGCCAGGTCAACATGGGTGCATTTGAGGTCGGCAAGACCCTGGGCGTGACCGAAGGCGCGGTGGTGTTCCGCAACGATGTGCTGGAACTGATCCAGTACAAGCCGAGCACCGAGCAAGTCTATGAGCGCCCACTGCTGGTAGTACCGCCACAGATCAACAAGTTCTACGTTTTCGACCTGAGCCCGGAGAAGAGCCTGGCGCGGTTCTGCCTGCGCAGCAACGTTCAGACATTCATCGTCAGTTGGCGCAACCCGACCAAGGCGCAACGCGAGTGGGGTCTGTCGACTTACATCGAAGCGCTCAAGGAAGCCGTCGACGTGATCACCGCGATCACTGGCAGCAAAGATGTGAACATGCTCGGCGCCTGCTCCGGCGGGATCACCTGCACCGCACTGCTGGGCCACTACGCGGCAATCGGCGAGAAAAAGGTGAACTCCCTGACACTGTTGGTCAGCGTGCTCGACACCACACTGGACAGCGACGTTGCCCTGTTCGTCAACGAGCAGACCCTCGAATCCGCCAAGCGCCATTCCTATCAGGCCGGTGTACTGGAAGGCCGCGACATGGCGAAAGTCTTCGCCTGGATGCGCCCCAACGACCTGATCTGGAACTACTGGGTCAACAACTACCTGTTGGGCAACGAGCCGCCGGTGTTCGACATTCTCTTCTGGAACAACGACACCACTCGCCTGCCTGCCGCGTTCCACGGCGACCTGATCGAAATGTTCAAAAACAATCCATTGATCCGCCCGAACGCACTGGAAGTGTGCGGCACGCCGATCGATCTCAAGCAGGTCACCGCCGACATCTTTGCCTTGGCCGGCACCAGCGACCACATCACTCCGTGGCGCTCCTGCTACAAATCGGCGCAGCTGTTTGGCGGCAAGGTTGAATTCGTGCTGTCCAGCAGCGGGCACATCCAGAGCATCCTGAACCCGCCGGGCAATCCGAAATCGCGCTACATGACCAATGCAGAAATGCCTTCCCATGCCGATGAATGGCAAGAAGAATCGACCAAACACACCGACTCCTGGTGGCTGCACTGGCAGACCTGGCAGGCCGAGCGTTCGGGCAACCTGAAGAAGGCGCCTTTGAAACTGGGCAACAAGGCCTATCCGGCGGCTGAAGCTGCACCCGGTACCTATGTACATGAGCGGTAACTGACACACCTCGCCCCTTGTAGGAGCGAGCTCGCGATGGACGTCAACGATAACGCGCGCTGTCTGGATGAATGCGTTGCCTTTGCGTTTTTCGCGAGCAAGCTCGCTCCTACAGGGGATCGGGGAAGAATTTAAAAACGCGACCCACAGGGCCCCGAAGCATGCCGCAACCCTTTATATTCCGTACCGTCGAGCTGGATGGCCAGACGCTCCGCACGGCGGTACGCCCCGGCAAGCCTCACTTGACGCCCTTGCTGATATTCAACGGCATCGGCGCCAACCTGGAGCTGGTGTTTCCGTTCATCGCGGCGCTCGACCCGGACCTGGAAGTCATCGCTTTCGACGTACCCGGTGTCGGCGGCTCGTCGACACCGCGCCGGCCTTATCGCTTTCCCGGCCTGGCAAAACTCACGGCGCGAATGCTCGACTATCTCGATTACGGGCAAGTCAACGTGATCGGAGTGTCCTGGGGTGGTGCCCTCGCTCAGCAGTTTGCCTTTGACTATCCAGAGCGCTGCAAGAAGCTGGTACTGGCTGCCACGGCGGCCGGTGCGGTGATGGTGCCGGGCAAGCCGAAGGTGCTGTGGCTGATGGCCAGCCCGCGGCGCTACATTCAGCCGTCCCACGTGATCCGGATTGCGCCGTTGATTTACGGTGGTTCGTTCCGTCGCGATCCGACCCTGGCAGCCAGCCACGCCGCCAAAGTGCGCTCGGCAGGCAAACTCGGTTACTACTGGCAACTGTTCGCCGGCGTCGGCTGGACCAGTATCCACTGGCTGCACAAGATCAATCAGCCGACCCTGGTGCTGGCGGGCGATGATGACCCACTGATCCCGCTGATCAACATGCGCGTTTTGGCCTGGCGGATTCCCAATGCCCAGCTGCACATTATCGACGACGGGCATTTGTTCCTGATTACCCGGGCCGAAGCGGTCGCCCCGATCATCATGAAATTCCTGGAAGAGGAGCGACAGCGCGCGGTGATGCATCCGCATCCAGCGCCATTGGGCGGCTAAACCTTGCAGTAAGGGAACGGCAGGACGCCGCGCCGCGCAACAACCCATTACAGCGTCTATGGTGTTCTGGTTCGGTATTTGTATTTGGCCTGAAGACGAAGGAGTGTTGAGTCATGCGCGATAAACCAGCGAGGGAGTCTCTACCCCCTCCCGCCACGTTCATCAACGCACAAAGTGCGATCACCGGTCTGCGCGGCCGGGATCTGCTGTCGACTCTGCGCAGTGTGGCCGCTCATGGTTTGCGCAACCCGGTGCACACCGCGCGACATGCCTTGAAACTGAGCGGACAACTGGGTCGTGTGCTGCTGGGCGATACCCTGCACCCGACCAACCCGCAGGATGCGCGCTTCGCTGACCCGGCATGGAGCCTGAACCCGTTTTACCGTCGCAGCCTGCAGGCGTATCTGAGCTGGCAGAAACAAGTCAAACAGTGGATCGACGAGAGCAATATGAGCCCGGACGACCGCGCCCGCGCTCACTTCGCCTTTGCCTTGCTCAACGATGCCGTGTCGCCCTCCAACACCCTGCTCAATCCGCTGGCGATCAAGGAAATCTTCAACTCCGGCGGCAATAGCCTGGTGCGCGGCATCAGCCACCTGGTAGACGACTTTCTGCACAACGACGGCCTGCCACGACAAGTCACCAAGCACTCGTTCGAGGTCGGCAAAACAGTCGCCACCACCGCCGGCGCGGTGGTGTTTCGCAATGAACTGCTGGAGCTGATCCAATACAAGCCCATGAGCGAAAAGCAGTACTCCAAGCCCCTGTTGGTGGTGCCACCGCAGATCAACAAGTACTACATTTTTGATCTGAGCCCGCACAACAGTTTCGTCCAGTACGCACTCAAGAACAGCCTGCAGACATTCGTGATCAGTTGGCGCAACCCTGATGTGCGCCACCGTGAATGGGGTCTGTCGACTTACGTCGAGGCCGTGGAAGAAGCCATGAACGTCTGCCGGGCCATCACCGGCGCCCGTGAGGTCAACCTGATGGGCGCCTGTGCCGGCGGGCTGACCATTGCCGCGCTGCAGGGGCACTTGCAGGCCAAGCGGCAACTGCGCCGGGTCTCCAGCGCGACGTATCTGGTGAGCTTGCTCGACAGCCAAATGGATTCGCCTGCCACACTGTTCGCCGACGAACAAACCCTGGAAGCCGCCAAGCGCCGCTCCTACCAGAAAGGTGTGCTGGACGGGCGGGACATGGCCAAGGTGTTCGCCTGGATGCGCCCCAACGATTTGATCTGGAGCTACTTCGTCAACAATTACCTGTTGGGAAAAGAGCCGCCAGCATTCGACATCCTCTACTGGAACAACGACAACACACGCCTGCCCGCCGCCCTGCACGGCGATTTGCTGGACTTCTTCAAGCACAACCCGCTGGGCCATCCGGGCGGTCTCGAAGTCTGTGGCACACCGATAGATTTACAGAAGGTGACCGTCGACAGCTTCAGCGTTGCCGGCATCAACGATCACATTACGCCGTGGGATGCGGTGTATCGTTCAACGCTGCTACTCGGTGGCGACCGTCGTTTTGTGCTGTCCAACAGCGGCCACATACAAAGCATTCTAAACCCGCCGAACAATCCGAAAGCCAACTATGTCGAGGGCGCAAAGCTGAGCAGCGACCCACGGGCCTGGTTCTACGACGCCAAGCAAGTCGAGGGCAGCTGGTGGGGCCAATGGCTCGGCTGGATCCAGGAGCGCTCCGGCGCGCAAAAAGAAACGCACACGGCGCTGGGCAACCAGAATTATCCACCGATGGAGGCGGCACCTGGCACTTACGTGCGCGTGCGCTGACGTTAAACGAGCCACGGCGGCTGCCTGCCGTGGCATGACCCGATCAATAAGAAGACTGGATGAAAACCCGCGACCGGATCCTCGAATGTGCCCTGAGTTTGTTCAACGAGAAGGGCGAACCGAATGTCTCCACCATGGAAGTTGCCAACGAAATGGGCATCAGCCCGGGCAACCTCTACTACCACTTCCACGGTAAGGAACCGCTGATTCTCGGGCTTTTCGAGCGCTTTCAAAACGAACTCGCGCCACTGCTCGATCCACCGGCCGATGTCGAATTGGCACCTGAGGACTACTGGCTGTTCTTGCACCTGATCGTCGAACGCCTGTCCCACTACCGGTTTCTGTTCCAGGACCTGTCGAACCTCGCAGGACGTCTGCCGAAACTGGCCAAGGGCATTCGCAACCTGCTCAATTCCCTCAAGCGCACACTGGCGTCGTTGCTGGCGCGCTTACAGGCGCAAGGGTTGCTGGTCAGTGAGACCCAGGCGCTGGGGCAACTGGTGGAGCAAATCACCCTGACGTTGCTGTTTTCACTGGACTATCAGCGAATCCTCGGCCGCGAAGGTGAAGTGCGACTGGTGATTTACCAGATCATGATGCTGGTGGCGCCGCACCTGCTTGCGTCGATGAAAGTGGCGACCGAACAGATGGCGATGGAGTACCTTGAAGACCAATGAGATCTGTAGGAGCTGCCGAAGGCTGCGATCTTTTTCTGCACAAACAAAAACGCCCGACCTTTACAGGCCGGGCGTTTTCTTGAGCCCTGAGAATCAGGACTGACTGGTTGGCGTCGATGGAGCTGGCGCGGCAGTCGGGGTTACAGCAGGGGTCGGCGCGGACGCAGAGTTCGACGAACTGGCTGCAGGTGCCGGGGCTGCCGGTTTGGCGGCAGCCACTGCTGGTTTTGGCGCAGCAGCTTTCGGTGCAGCCGGCTTTTTCACAGCTGGTTTTTTCGCCGCAGCAGGTTTGGCCGCTGCAGTTTTGGCCGCAGGTTTAGCTGCTGGCTTGGCAGCCGGTTTAGCGGCGGCTTTCGCGGCAGCTGGTTTGGCCGCTGGCTTGGCTGCAGCAGGTTTTGCTGCCGCTGTCTTGGCCGCTGGTTTTGCAGCTGCTTTAGCCAGTGGTTTTGCCGCGGTTTTGGCGGCTGGTTTGGCTGCTGCAGTTTTCGCCGCAACAGGCGCAACCTTGGCGCCGGTCAGTTTTTCGATTTGCTTGGTCAGGGTATCGACCTTGCTGTGCAGAGCCTTGACTTCGTTGCGGCTCGGCACGCCCAGGCGCGAAATGGCGCTGTTCAGGCGCTTGTCGAAAGCCCCTTCCAGCTCATCCCACTTGCCCAGTGCGCGATCTTTCACGCCGCTGATGCGCGACTTGGCCGAAGAAGCGGAATCCTTGACGTCGTCGACCTTGTTGCCAACAGCGCTCTTGGCGAGCTTCTCGGCTTTCTCGCCGTCTTTAACGAGTGTATCGAAGAGCTTGCTGCCGTCAGTGTCGATCTTCGAGTACACGCCCAAGCCAGCCAGCCAGATTTTGCGGGAGTAGTCTTCGACTTTCCCGATCCACGAGCTGCCTTCTTTGTCAGTATTCTTTTTGCCAGCCATCCCGTTCTCCTTAAGATTTACGCGCGACACGTTCGAGCAATGCCGTCAGCTCATCGAGCTTAGCAGAGAGTGTCTCAACGTCATGTTTAGACGGAATACCGATACGATTCAAGGCACTTGCGACACGCGTGTCGAACGCCTTCTCGACTTTGTCGAGTTGAACTTCGACGCGACCTTTGAAAGTGCTCACTTCGGTCTTGGCTTCATCGATCTCGGCATTCGCCGCTTCGAGTTTTTCAGCGACTACTTTTTTGCCATTTTTTTCAACAACTTGACCAGCCTTGATCAGCTCTTGAAAGTACTCGCTACCCTCTTGGCCGACCTTGGTGTAGGCACCCAGGCCTGCCAGCCAGATCTTGCGGGCATAGGATTTGACGTCGCCCAGAGCAGTGGTCGATGCGTCGATTTTTTTCTTCAGAATAACTTTGGCCATGGTGCACCTCACGCGCAGAAGGTTTGAGGAACTGCCCGCAAGAAGTGTCGGGCTTGGGCACAAAGGTAGGGAGAAAAATTAGAAACGGCACCCTAACAACTGACATGGACAGAGGGTTGCCTCTGACTGTAGGAGCAAGCTTGCTCGCGATGGCATCACCTCGGTGCAACTGAAATACCGAGTTGCCTGCATCGCGAGCAAGCTTGCTCCTACAAGAGCGCGTTTATGCGAGGGCTTTATCTAGCGCCTTTTCGATTTCCGCTTTGATCATGCCGCTCATGGCCGACATCATCAGGCCCAACTCCACATCGACCTTGATCGAATCTTCGCTGACATGTACCGCACCTTTCACGCCCGAACGCTTGAGGTTCAGGGTGTCGCCGGACCATTGCGGCTCCAGGCCATACTGGTCGGAAAGTTTCTGCGCCAACTGGTCGGCCTTCTCGCGGGCCGCTTCCTTGCCCAGGCCGTGGGCACGCTCAACACTAATACGGGCCATTGAATGACTCCTGCTTTATGAATGCCTGTTCGGTAAATCTTGACCGCCGCTGCGGCAAAACGTCCCGAGGTTGATCCATCTTACCTTCAGCCTTGCCAAGACAAAGCATCCCTTGGGGATTAGAATGTCGCGCATTCTCTTTTGGTGACAGCGATATGACTGATCAGCGCAAAGGCAGCGATGCCGAACCCACCACTCACTTCGGCTTCAAAAACGTTCCGGAAAGCCAGAAAGCGGAAAAAGTCGCTGAGGTTTTTCATTCGGTAGCCGCCAAGTACGACCTGATGAACGACCTTCTGTCGGGCGGCATGCACCGTCTGTGGAAGCGCTTTGCGATCGAATTGTCGGGCGTTCGTGCCGGCAACCGAGTGCTCGACATCGCGGGCGGCACCGGTGACCTGACCAAAAAATTCTCGCACCTGGTAGGCCCGACCGGCCAGGTCGTGTTGGCCGACATCAACGAATCCATGCTCAAGGTCGGTCGCGACCGCCTGCTGGATCTGGGTGTGGCCGGCAATGTCGAGTTCGTTCAGGCCGACGCTGAAAAGCTGCCGTTCCCGGACAACCATTTCGACTGCGTGACCATCGCTTTCGGCCTGCGCAACGTCACGCACAAGGAAGACGCCCTGCGCTCCATGCTGCGTGTACTCAAGCCGGGCGGGCGCTTGCTGGTGCTGGAATTCTCCAAGCCGACCAACGCACTGATGTCCAAGGCATACGACGCTTACTCGTTCGCCTTCATGCCATTGATGGGCAAGCTGATCACCAACGACTCGGAAAGTTATCGCTACCTGGCCGAATCGATCCGCATGCATCCGAATCAGGAAACCCTGAAGTCGATGATGGTGGAAGCCGGTTTCGACCGCGTCACTTATCACAACATGACTGCAGGCATCGTCGCCCTGCACCGCGGCATCAAGCCCTGATGTTGCTCGCCGGCCTGCTCGCCAGCGTTGAACTCGGCCTGAACCGGGTGTTGCGCCTTGACAGCACGGCGTTGCCGCGGCTCGCGCATTTGACCGGCAAAGTGATTGCCGTCGACTGCCGGTGCCCGGCGCTGCAATTGTTCATCCTGCCCAGCGACGAAGGTCTGATGCTCGCCTCCCAGTGGGAAACCGGCGCCGACTGCACATTGCGCGCACCGGCTTCGAGCCTGTTGAAACTGGCGATGAGCAAGGACAAGACTTCCGTTTTGCATGGCCCGCAAGTCGAACTCGACGGCGACAGCGGCGTGCTGCTGGAGCTGGCGGCAATCCTTCAGGACCTGGAGCTGGACTGGGAGTACGAACTCTCGCGCTGGCTCGGCCCGGTGGCCACGCAACTGGTCGGCGGTCATTTGCGCAGTCGCGCCCGCTGGTATCAGCAAGGATTTGCCAGCCTGGGCCAGAACCTGGGCGAATACCTGGCCGAAGAATCGCGCGCGCTTGTCGGTCAGCGCGAAGCCGAAGCCCGATTCAGTGAACTGGACCAGATCAAGCTCGATCTGGAACGTCTCGAGGCGCGTTTCGAGCGCCTTTCCCGATCCCTCGACCCAAGCGATAACGCATGAAGCTGCTTGCCGTCCGCCGTTTGTTGCGCATCCAGCGCGTCGTGATCCGCTACCGCCTCGATGACCTGCTGTTCGCCCTGCCATTGCCCTGGTTCCTGCGGGCGCTGCGTTATGCCTTGCCGTGGCGCTGGTTCCCGCGCAAGACCCTGGACCTGAGCCGTGGCGCGCGCTTGCGTCTGGCGTTGCAGGACCTGGGGCCGATCTTCATCAAGTTCGGACAGATCCTGTCCACCCGCCGCGACCTGCTGCCGGAAGACATCGCCGATGAGCTGATGAAACTCCAGGACCGCGTGCCGCCGTTCGATTCGCAGGTGTCGGTCAAGTTGATCGAAGAACAACTCGGCAAGAAGATCAGCGAAGTGTTCAGCCGTTTCGACGTCGAACCACTGGCCTCGGCTTCGGTGGCTCAGGTACACGCCGCGCAACTGAAAACCGGCGAAGAAGTCGTCGTCAAAGTGATTCGTCCGGGCCTCAAACCGATCATCGCCCAGGATCTGGCGTGGCTGTTCATCCTCGCCCGCGCCGCCGAAAAACTCTCGGCCGATGCGCGCCTGCTGCACCCGGTGGACGTGGTCAGCGACTACGAAAAAACCATCTACGACGAACTCGACCTGCTGCGCGAAGCGGCCAACGCCAGCCAGTTGAAGCGTAACTTCGAAGGCTCACCGCTGCTGTACGTGCCACAGGTCTACTGGGACTGGTGCCGGCCGAAAGTGCTGGTGATGGAGCGAATCTACGGCATCCAGGTCACCGATCTGACGACCCTGGCCGACCAGCGCACCGACATGAAGATGCTCGCTGAACGCGGTGTGGAGATCTTCTTCACCCAGGTGTTCCGCGACAGCTTCTTCCATGCCGATATGCACCCCGGCAATATCTTCGTCAGCACCGTGAGCCCGTGGAGCCCGCAATACATTGCGATCGACTGCGGTATCGTCGGCAGCCTGACGCCGGAAGACCAGGACTACCTGGCGCGCAACCTGTTTGCCTTCTTCAAGCGCGATTACCGTCGTGTAGCGCAGCTGCACATCGATTCGGGCTGGGTGCCGGCGGAAACCAAGCTCAACGAATTCGAAGCGGCAATCCGCACCGTGTGCGAGCCGATCTTCGAAAAACCGTTAAAAGATATTTCCTTCGGCCAGGTGCTAATGCGCCTGTTCCAGACGGCGCGCCGCTTCAACATGGAAGTGCAGCCGCAGCTTGTTCTCTTGCAGAAAACCCTGTTGAACATCGAAGGTCTGGGCCGTCAGTTGTATCCGGACCTTGACCTGTGGAACACCGCGCAACCGTTCCTGGAGCGCTGGATGCGCGAGCGCGTCAGCCCCAAAGCCCTGCTCGGCAACGTGCAGAGCCAGTTTGAACAACTGCCGCATCTGGCCAATATGGCCCGCGACCTGCTCGAACGCATGTCCCAGCCCCACGCCTACGACCCGCCACCACCGTGGCACCGACGCCGCGACGACTGGTTCCTGCGCCTGCTCGGCACCGCGCACCTGGCCGGTGGCGCCATCCTAGCCGCTGGTGGGCCATTGAACCAGTTGGCCTATTGGCCCGCCGGCATCATGATGGCCGTGGGTTTGTATCTGGTCGTTCGCCGATAGCCAGTTGTGTGAACGACTGGCACACTGTTTCAACGCCTGAGCTCGACTATTGAAGTGTGGGGCTCACTGTCGGAGTCAAAGATGAAAAACTGGCTGGACGAGATCAAGTGGGATGCCGACGGCCTGGTGCCGGCGATTGCCCAGGATTACAAGACCGGGCGCGTCCTCATGATGGCCTGGATGAACCGCGAAGCACTGGAACTGACCGCTACCGAGAACCGTGCCATTTACTGGTCGCGTTCCCGTGGCAAGCTGTGGCGCAAGGGCGAAGAGTCCGGTCATGTGCAAACCCTGCACGAGATGCGCCTGGACTGCGACGCCGACGTCATCATCCTGATGGTCGAGCAGATCGGCGACATCGCCTGCCATACCGGCCGTCAGAGCTGCTTCTACCGCGTCTATGAGAACGGCGACTGGACAACAGTCGACCCGGTCCTGAAAGATCCGCACGCCATCTATTCCGCAGGACACAAACATGAGTGACACTCTGACCCGTCTGGCCGAGGTACTGGAGGAGCGCAAAGGCGCCGCCGCCGACAGCTCGTATGTCGCCAGCCTGTACCACAAGGGCTTGAACAAGATTCTGGAAAAAGTCGGCGAAGAGTCGGTCGAAACCATCATTGCCGCCAAGGACGCCGCCGTCAGCGGTGACTGCAGTGATGTGATCTACGAAACCGCCGATTTGTGGTTCCACAGCATGGTCATGCTCGCCCAACTGGGGCAGCATCCTCAGGCTGTACTCGATGAACTGGACCGTCGCTTCGGTCTGTCCGGGCACGCCGAGAAAGCCTCGCGACCGTCCGCCTGAATAACTATTAGAGAGGAGCAGCAACATGGGCATTTTTGACTGGAAACACTGGATCGTCATCCTGGTTGTTGTCGTACTGGTGTTCGGCACCAAGAAACTGAAAAACCTCGGCACTGATGTCGGCGAGTCGATCAAAGGCTTTCGCAAGGCCATGAACGATGACGAAAAGCCGGCCGACCCGAACGCGACCCCGGCGCAACCGGTTCCGCCTGTTCAGCCACAAGCCTCTGTGAACCAGCCGCACACCATTGACGTGCAGGCGCAGAAAGTCGAAGAGCCGATCCGCAAAGACGTGTGAGCACTGACTAATGTTTGGTATCAGCTTCTCTGAACTGCTGCTTGTCGGCCTCGTCGCCCTGCTGGTGCTGGGTCCCGAGCGCCTGCCGGGCGCAGCGCGCACCGCCGGCCTGTGGGTCGGGCGCCTGAAGCGCAGCTTCAACGCGATCAAACAGGAAGTTGAACGGGAAATCGGTGCTGACGAAATTCGTCGGCAACTGCACAACGAACACATCCTGTCGCTTGAGCAGGAAGCGCGGAAGATCTTCACGCCGACCCAGCAAGAACCGACGCCTGTCGAGCACGTGGGCGAGCAGACGATTCAAACGCCTGCCGCAGCAGTCCCACCGACACCTGCTCCGATAGCGGAACCTGCGCCGGCAGTGGCAGCGATGCCGGTTGAACCCGTTGCTCCAGCCGCCGCGCCGACAACGCCAGCGCCTACTGACACCACTTTGCCGCCGCGAGCCCCATGAGCGATCTCCCTGAAAACGACCAGCACATGCCGCTGGTTTCGCATCTCACCGAGTTGCGTACCCGTCTGCTGCGTTGCGTAGCGGCGATCTTTATCATCTTTGCCGGGCTGTTTGCTTTCACCCAGCAGATCTACACCTTTGTCTCGACGCCGCTGCGTGCCTATCTGCCCGCCGGCGCGACGATGATTGCCACCGATGTGTCGTCACCATTCCTGACGCCACTGAAGCTGACCATGATGGTTTCGCTGTTCCTGGCGATCCCGGTGATCCTGCATCAGATCTGGGGCTTCATCGCTCCAGGCCTGTACAAGCATGAAAAACGCATCGCCGTGCCCTTGCTGGTCTCCAGCATCTTTTTGTTCTACGCCGGCATGGCCTTCGCCTATTTCCTGGTGTTCCCGCTGATCTTCAAGTTCTTCGCCGCCGCCACCCCGGCCGGCGTGGAAATGATGACCGACATCACCAGCTACCTCGACTTCGTCATGACGCTGTTCTTCGCCTTCGGCGTGGCGTTCGAAATCCCGGTGGCCGTGGTGCTGCTGGTGTGGATCGGCGTGGTCGACGTTAAGTACCTGAAGAAAATCCGCCCATACGTGATCATCGGCTGCTTCGTGGTCGGCATGATCCTGACTCCGCCGGACATCTTCTCGCAGACCCTGCTGGCCATACCGATGTGGATGCTGTTCGAAGTCGGCATCCTGTTTGGCAGCCTGATCAGTAAGCGTGGCGAGCATCCGGACGATCAAACGGCTGACGATCACAACGACCAGCCACCAGCGACCCAAGCGTGAACCTGCTGCTCCTCGAAGAGGCCGATTTCATTGCGGCCGACCGGGCGATCCTGCGTGATCGCCGGTTGACGCACATGCAGGAAGTTCACCGCTGTGAAGTCGGCGACAGCATGCGCGTCGGGCGAATCGGCGGGCTGATGGGCTCGGCCGAAGTGCTGCGTCTGGACGCCGATGAAGCCGAACTGCGCGTCACCCTCGATCAACCGCCTCCGGCCAAGCTGCCGCTGACACTGGTGCTGGCCCTGCCGCGGCCCAAAATGCTGCGCAGGGTGTTTCAGACCGTGGCGGCCATGGGTGTGCCGCGGATCATGCTGGTCAACAGCTATCGCGTCGAGAAGAGCTTCTGGCAGACACCGTTCCTTGAGCCTGAAGCGATTCGCGAACAGCTGATTCTTGGCCTCGAACAGGCCCGGGACACCGTGCTGCCGGAAGTCATGATCGAGAAACGCTTCAAACCATTCGTTGAAGACCGCCTGCCCGCAATCGCCGAAGGCACGCTCGGTCTGGTTGGCCACCCCGGCAACTACCCACCCTGCCCCCGCGCCCTCAGCGAACCGGTAACCCTCGCCATCGGCCCGGAAGGTGGCTGGATTCCTTACGAGATCGACTTGCTGGGCAAATCCGGCCTGCAAGCGGTGCAACTGGGCGATCGAATCCTGCGCGTCGAAACCGCCGTGACCGCCCTGCTGGCACGGCTGTTCTAACCAACACCACCCCCGTAGGAGCAGCCGCAGGCTGCGATCTCTTGATCTTGAACAATCAAAGTCGAAAGATCGCAGCCTTCGGCAGCTCCTATCTCGCCTTCCCGTCTATCCGACGACCCCTATAGATTGGCCGACAACGGCCGATATACCCCCCGTGATACCAAATTAAGGTCCGGGGGAGTTTCAGCATGTATCAATGGTTAGCCGAGAATCTGGGAAACGTCAGCGTCAAACGCAAACTGGGGATCGGCTTTGGTCTGGTGCTGTTACTGACCCTGTTGATTACCTTCACTGGCTGGACCGGCCTGACCGGCGTGACCAGTCGCGGCGATAAACTGGGTTTCATTTCCGAGATCAACGGGCTGACCAAAGACCTGCGCATCGCGCGCCTGGACTACGAAATGCGCCGCGGCGAACAAGGCCCGGGCGTCGTCAACGACTTGCTCAGCAAGCTCGAAACCAGCCTGCAGACCGCTCGCACCCTGATTGAGCAACCCGCTGACACCGCCAAGGTCGATCAGCAATTGGCGGCCGTCGCCGAGTACCGTCGCGCGTTCAGCGATATGACCCAGGCCGGCGCCCACCGCGAAGAGGCTCGTGGCAAACTCGGCGTCACCGCCGACAACGCCATAACCCGCGTGGCCGACGTGGAAAAATCCATGCTGCAAGGCGACAGCGTGAGCACCTTCAACAGCGTGATCGATCTGACCAAGCTGATCCAGCAGGCTCGTTTCCAGGTTCGCGGCTACACCTACAGCGGCAAGAGCGAAGCCGAACAACCCGCGTTGAACGCTATCGATGATGCCCTGAAAAATCTCGAGAGCCTGCCGGCCAAACTGCCTGAGGAGCATCTCGCCAACCTGCAACAGGCAACCGACTCGCTCAAGGCCTATCGCGCCGCTGTCAGCCAGTTCCGCGATGCCCAATCAGCCAGCGCCAAGGCCTTGGTGACCATGGCTGCCCAGGGCAACATCCTGCTGGATGTGAGCGAAAAACTCACTGCCTCGCAAACCGTAGTGCGCGACACCGATGCTGCACACGCCAAGGACATGCTGGCCCTCGCCACCGTGCTGGCCATCGCTTTCGGCCTGCTGGCCGCCTGGGCGATCACCCGCCAGATCATCATTCCGCTGAACCAGACCCTGGCCGTGGCCCAGCGCGTGGCCAGCGGTGACCTGACCCACAACCTCGTCTCCAAGCGTCGCGATGAACTCGGCCAGCTGCAGCGTGCCATGCAGAGCATGACCCAGGGCTTGCGTGAACTGATTGGCGGCATCAGCGATGGCGTGACTCAAATCGCTAGCGCCGCCGAAGAGCTGTCCGCCGTCACCGAGCAGACCAGTGCCGGGGTCAACAATCAGAAAATAGAAACCGATCAGGTCGCGACCGCCATGAACGAAATGGCCGCCACCGTGCAGGAAGTCGCGCGCAACGCCGAGGAAGCCTCCGAGGCCGCCGTCGCCGCAGACCAGCAAGCGCGTGAGGGCGACAAAGTGGTTGGCGAAGCCATCGCCCAAATCGAGCGCCTGGCCCTGGAAGTCGGCCACTCCACCGAAGCGATGGGCGAGCTCAAACGCGAAAGCGACAAGATCGGCAGTGTCCTGGACGTCATCAAGTCCGTGGCCCAGCAAACCAACCTGCTGGCGCTGAACGCGGCGATTGAAGCCGCACGGGCCGGCGAAGCGGGTCGCGGTTTTGCCGTGGTGGCTGACGAGGTCCGCAGCCTGGCCCAGCGTACCCAGAAATCCACCGAGGAAATCGAAGAGCTGATCGTCGGCCTGCAAAACGGCACGCAGCAAGTTGCGAGCATCATGGACAACAGCCGCACCCTGACCGACAGCAGCGTCGAACTGACCCGTCGTGCGGGGGGTTCGCTCGAGAGCATCACCCGCACTGTCTCCGCAATTCAGGCGATGAACCAGCAGATCGCCGCTGCCGCTGAACAGCAAAGTGCAGTGGCGGAAGAGATCAACCGTAGCGTGCTGAATGTACGGGATGTGTCGGATCAGACCTC
Source organism: Pseudomonas sp. P1.8 (assembly GCF_001269805.1). Classification (NCBI taxonomy): domain Bacteria; kingdom Pseudomonadati; phylum Pseudomonadota; class Gammaproteobacteria; order Pseudomonadales; family Pseudomonadaceae; genus Pseudomonas; species Pseudomonas sp. P1.8. Next base: position 21,288 of record NZ_LHVM01000003.1, on the reverse strand, counting down.
GGCGGCCAGTGAAGAGACCGCGGCGTCCAGCGTTGAGCTGGCGCGGCTGGGGACGCATTTGCAGATGCTGGTGGGCAGATTCAAGGTTTGAGGTGATTCATCTGCCTCGGTTCGCTATGGACCGAAGTGATGCAATCGCCAGCAGGCTGGCTCCCACAGGGTTTGGCATCAACACTACAAACTCTCTGTGGGAGCCAGCCTGCTGGCGATTAGCGACCCCAAGGCCGCGGCCTTTAGAGAACCTGCCGCAAAAACGCCTGCGCCCGCGGATCCTTCGGCGAATCGAAGAACTGCGCTGGCGACGCATCTTCCAGCAACTTCCCGTGATCGAAGAACAACACCCGGTCCGCCACTTCCCGGGCGAAGCCCATTTCGTGTGTGACACACACCATGGTCATGCCTTCCACAGCCAGGTTCTTCATGACGTCCAGCACTTCGCCGACCATTTCCGGATCGAGCGCCGAGGTCGGCTCATCGAACAGCATGACCTTGGGCTCCATCGCCAGCGCCCGGGCAATCGCCACGCGCTGCTGCTGTCCGCCGGACAGGCGTGATGGGAATTCGTTGGCCTTCTGTGCAATCCCGACCTTTTCCAGCAATGCCATGGCTTTGGCCTCGCGCTCTTTCTTGCCGCGCTTGCGCACGACTTTCTGGGCCAGGCAGAGGTTTTCCAGCACGGTCATATGCGGGAACAGGTTGAAATGCTGGAACACCATGCCGACTTCGCGGCGATAGGCGTTGACGTCGGTTTTCGGGTCGGCCAGTTGCAGGCCGTCGATGCTTACCGAACCCGAGTCGAACTCCTCCAGTCCATTGAGGCAACGCAGGAAGGTCGATTTGCCGGAGCCGGAGGGGCCGATCACCACCAGCACTTCGCCTTTGGCGACGTTGGTGCTGACGTTATCCACCGCACGCACCACCAGCCCGCGGGTGTCATACACTTTTACCAGATCACGGACTTCAATCACTTTGCGCGAGCCTCCGCTCAAGACGGCTGGCGATTTTCGACAGCGGCAGGTTGATCAACAGGTACAGGCCGGCGACGCAGAACAGGATTTCGAACGGTGAAAACGAAGTGGTGATGACTTCACGGCCGCTTTTCAGCAGTTCGGTAATCGCGATCACCGACACCAGAGACGTGTCCTTGACCAGGCTGATGAACTGCCCGGCCAGCGGTGGCAATACGCGCTTGAAGGCTTGCGGCAACACCACGTGGCGCATCGACTGCCCGGCGCTCAAGCCCAGCGAACGCGCGGCTTCATTTTGGCCACGAGCAATCGACTGCACGCCGGAACGGATGATTTCCGCCACGTAGGCACCGGTAAACAGCGACAACGCGGCGATCCCGGCGAATTCCCGGGACAGGTTCATCACCGTGCCGATGAAGAAGTAGAAAATGAAAATCTGCACCAGCAGCGGCGTACCGCGCACCAGTTCGACGTAAATCGTCGAGAGGTCGCGCAGGGTCGGGTTGTTCGACAGACGGCAAAGGCCGGTCGCCAAGCCAATCAGCAGACCCAGAACGCCCGACACGACAGACAACCAAAGCGTCGTCCACAGCCCCCACAACAGCGGTCCGGCGGCCCAGTGCCGGGTCACGCCAATCACGTCACCTTCAGCCACGTCATCGCCCTGAGCGACTTGCAGGCTGTTGTCGTCAACAATCAGGTGTTGTTCTTCACCCGCGTCATTGCGCAGGGTGACCTCAGCCTTGTCGCCCTTGCGCACCAGTTCGCTGACAGTGGAAATGTCGGCAGCGCGCTGGGACTCTTCGGCGTGATAGGCGAAATATTGCGGCACGCGGTTCCAGCGCCATTCGTAGGACATCAGCGAGGTGGCGTAATACAACGCGCCGGCCAGGCCGATCAGCACCAGCACGGTCAGCACGTGCCAGGGCCATTGGGCTTTTTTCAGTGTCATTGCAAGTTCCGGGTTTGTGTTGCCTTGAAGGCCATCATCGCCAGCAGGCTGGCTCCCACAGGGGAATGCATTTCATTGTGGGAGCCCGCCTGCTGGCGATGGGAGCGACTCGGTCTTTCTGACCGGCCTTATTCCATGTCCTTGAGCCACTCGGTGCTCTTGAACCACTTGTCATGGATGCGATCGTAGGTGCCGTCTTCGTGGATCTGGTGCAGGAAGTTGTTGATGAAGTTGATGCTGTCGTAGTCACCCTTCTTCAGGCCGAAAGCCAGTGGTTCGTAGGTGAACGGCTTGTCGAGGAACACCAGCTTGCCGGCGCCGACCTTGTTCACCGCAACGACGTTGTACGGTGCGTCGTAGATGAAGGCATCGGCCTTGCCGTTGACCACGTCGAGCACGGCTTCCTGCTCGTTGTCATAGCCGTGGTACTTGGCTTTTGAGATCAGCTTCCTGGCGACCATCTCGCCGGTGGTACCCAGCTTGGAAGTGATGCGGTAGTCGGCAGTGTTCAGATCTTTGTAGGACTTGATGGTGCCCTCCAGCTCTTTGCGGATCAGCAGGGTCTGGCCGACCACGATGAACGGTTCGCTGAAGTTCAGGCGCAGGTTGCGTTCCTGAGTCAGGGTCATGCCGCTACCGATCATGTCGAATTTGTCGGTCAGCAAGGCCGGGATGATGCCGTCGTAGCCGGTAGACACCAGCTCCAGCTTGACGCCCATGGCCTTGGCCATGGCTTTGAGAAGGTCGACTTCGAAACCGATGATCTCGCCGCGCTTGTTGGTCATTTCGAAGGGCATGTAGGTCGGATCCATGCCGACTTTCAATGTGCCGCGCTTGACCGCGTCATCGATGGCACCCGCTTGCGCCGTGCTGACTGCGACCAATGCCGTGACGCCGACCAGCAGCATCGACAGATACTTCTTCATCTTAAAGTCCCCAAAAACATTGCGTTGTGAGGCGCGCAAAAAGGCAGCTCCCCTGAAGGAAACACACCCCTACGGACAAAAATTATCCGGGCACACCAATTCGGGGACGGATCCTAACGCACTCGTCTGTTTGCACAAGGGTTTGGGGACGATCAGGCAAAAAAAACCCCGCTGGATAGCGGGGTTTTTTCATCAGGCCGGTTGTGCCTGCACGCTCAAGGGCTTGAGCGGCAGCAGCGGCGCATGGGGATCGGCCTTGACCGATTTGCGCCACGCACCGAGCCACTCAGGGTGACCTTCGCTCCAGACCTGCTCATGCAGGCGCGCCAGAGCCACCGGGTCGCTGAGCAGTTGCACACGCTCATTGTTGGTCAACCCTTCAGGGCCGACTTTCATGGCGTGACGAACCCGCTCGATCCGCAGCCACTCGATCGGCTCGGCCTGACCGTGACGAGAAGTCGCCAGCGAGCACGCCAGGGCGTTCTGCTGTGGATCGACCACTGCCCGGACGAAGCCGTCGTTCAGCGCATGCCAACGGTTTTCGTGGGTGTACTGGTCAGTCGCCAGCAACGCCTGTGGCGGATTGTATTCCTCAGGGATCAGGAACAGGCTTTCGTCACGGGACTTGAGGCCCAGGCCAACTCGACTGGAGATCACCGACACCGGGATCGACAGCATCAACGAACCGACGATCGGTACCAGCCACCAGAGAAAGCTCGGGTTCAGCCAGATCACCAGCAAGGCCCAGAAGAAGCCCAGCAAGGTTTGCGGACCGTGGCGTTTGACCGCTTCGCTCCACGGCGTGGAGTCGTCGTCACGTTGCGGCGAGTTCCAGGTCGCGGCCCAGCCCAGGAACGCGGCGAGGACGAAACGGGTGTGGAAAATCATCCGCACCGGCGCCAGCAGCATGGAGAACAGCATCTCCAGCAGCATCGACAGGGTCACCTTGAACTTGCCGCCGAACTCTTTCGCACCCTTGGCCCAAATCAGGATGATGCTCAACAGCTTCGGCAGGAACAGCAGCACGACAGTGGTCGAGAACAGCGCGATCGCTTTGTCCGGATGCCATTGTGGCCACAGCGGATAGAGCTGGCGCGGCTCAAGGAAGTATTGCGGCTCCATCAACGTATTGACCGCCAGCAGCGCCGTCGACAATACCAGGAAGAAGAACCACAACGGCGCCGACAGATAAGACATCACGCCGGTCAGGAACACCGCACGGTGCACCGGGTGCATGCCCTTGACCAGGAACAGGCGGAAGTTCATCAGGTTGCCGTGGCACCAGCGACGGTCACGCTTGAGTTCGTCCAGCAGGTTCGGCGGCAGCTCTTCGTAGCTGCCCGGCAAATCGTAGGCAATCCATACGCCCCAACCGGCACGACGCATCAGCGCGGCTTCAACGAAGTCGTGGGACAAGATCGCACCGGCAAACGCACCCTTGCCCGGCAACGGCGCCAGGGCGCAGTGCTCGATAAACGGCTTCATGCGGATGATCGCGTTATGGCCCCAGTAATGCGACTCGCCCAGCTGCCAGAAGTGCAGACCGGCGGTGAACAGCGGACCGTACACACGGGTCGCAAACTGCTGCATGCGCGCATACAGGGTGTCCATGCCCGACGCACGCGGCGCGGTCTGGATGATCCCGGCGTCCGGCGTGGCTTCCATCAAACGCACCAGACTGGTCAGGCACTCACCGCTCATCACCGAGTCGGCGTCGAGTACGACCATGTACTTGTAGTCACCGCCCCAGCGACGGCAGAAGTCGTCGAGGTTGCCGCTTTTACGTTTTACGCGACGACGACGGCGGCGATAGAAGATCTTGCCGAAGCCCCCGGCTTCGCGGCAAACATCCAGCCAGGCCTGTTGCTCGGCGACACAGATATCGGCGTCGTTACTGTCGCTGAGGACGAAGAAATCGAAACGGTCCAGGTCACCCGTGGCCGCAACCGACTCGAAGGTCGCCCGCAGGCCGGCGAATACCCGCGGCACGTCTTCGTTACAGATCGGCATTACGAGTGCGGTGCGCGCATCTTTCGCAATCGGCTCGTTACCGGCACTTTTACCGGAGATACGGTACTTATCGTGACCGGTGAGCAACTCAAGGAACCCCATCAGCGCGGTCCAGAAACCGGCCGAGACCCAGCAGAACAAAATCCCGAACAGGATCAGGATGCTGGTCTGCAAGGCATACGGCAGCACTTGCGTGGCGGTTTGCAGCAGCGGTTGATGCAGCACTTCGTTGAGGTCGACGAACGACCAGCCCTGGTAAGGCATGATGCCTTTCATGTACCAACCGGCGACGATGGTCTGGCCGAGCATCAGCACCAACAGAATGTAGCGACGGATCGAACCTACGGTGCGCCAGCGTGCGGCCGGCAGGACACGTTCGTCCTTGGGCGGCTTCGGCGGGTTGGTACGACCGGTCATCCGGCGCCAGCCTCGCACCAGGATGTTGGTGCGCCACGGCTCCGGCACGACCTTGGTGCGGCGAATCGGCGGGGTCGCCTTGAGGCAGATCCGACCGCTGGCGTCGAGCGCCAGCATTTCCGCGTCCTGCAATTCTTCGGCAGTGCTCAGCGTCAGGCGCTTGCCCACCGAAGCCTGAGCGGCCTCGGTCGGGGCGTCGAACGTCGATGACGACAGGCGTTCATGCAGTTCGCTGAAGGACTGGCAACCGGCGAGTTCCGCACGTTGCTGGTCGCTCATCGGCAGATGCGCCAGATACTCGGCAAGAGTTTCTGGCTGTACTTGGGAATTACTCATCGGCAGGCAACTGATAGCTCCAGGTTTCGGTCAGGACTTCTTCAGTCGGTGCCGATTCCGGTGTGACTGGGGCCGCGCCGGCAGCGGCAGGCTGCTGGGCGTCTTTGTTGTTGGCCTTGTCCTTGGCATCTGCAACCGGCTTGACGTCGGCCTGCTTGGCCTCGGCGGCCTTGGCTTCCTTGTCGGCTTTTTCCTGCTGCTTGGCGGCGACTTTGTCAGCCTTGGCAACGGAGGAGTTGGACGCTGGAATCGAAGTCTTGGCCAGGTCCGCAGGCACGATGTTCTGCACCAGCGCGGCACGCATTTCAGTAGCCTTGCCCGGATCCTTGATCTTCATACGCAGCGTCAGGCGCCAGCCCTTGGTTTCAGGGTTGTAACGCACACTGTTCTCGACCAGTTCGGCGTTATCACCAACGCTGACCTGACTGCGAACCTCCGCATCGGCTGGCAAAGCAGCCAGGGACGGACCTTCGAAATCCACCAGGTAAGCAACGCTGCCGTCCGGCTGACGAATCAGGTTGGACTGTTTGACGTCACCGGTAGAACGCAGGGTCTGCTTGACCCAGGCGCTGTCCGGGGCGTGGATCGAAGCCTCGTCCATGGTCCAGTGCATACGATAAGCGACATCGAGCGGCTGACCAGGTTCCGGCAATTTTTCCGGGTTCCAGAAGGCTACGATATTGTCGTTGGTTTCGTCGGCGGTCGGAATTTCGACCAGATCGACGGTGCCCTTGCCCCAATCACCCTTGGGCTCGATCCAGGCGCTCGGGCGCTTGTCGTAACGGTCGTCGAGGTCTTCATAGTGGCTGAAGTCGCGGCCGCGTTGCAGCAGACCGAAACCACGCGGGTTCTCGACCGAGAAGTTGCTGACAGCCAGGTGTTTGGGATTGTTCAGCGGACGCCAGATCCACTCGCCGTTACCGGCATGGATCGCCAGACCGCTGGAGTCGTGCAGTTCACGACGGTAGTTCAGCACTTTCGACGGCTGATTGGCGCCGAACAGGTACATGCTGGTCAGCGGTGCGATACCCAGTTTGCCGACCTTGTCACGCAGATACATCTGCGCCTTGACGTCGACAATGGTGTCACTGCCCGGACGCAAGGTCAGGCGATAGGCGCCGGTGGCACGCGGCGAATCCAGCAGTGCAAAGATCACCAGGTGCTTGTCGCCCGGTTTTGGCTGTTGAATCCAGAATTCGCGAAAACGCGGAAACTCTTCTCCGGACGGCAAGGCGGTATCGAGTGCCATGCCGCGGGCGGACAAGCCGTAGACGTGACCCTTGCCCACGACGCGGAAGTAGCTCGCGCCGAGCATGGTCATGATTTCGTCTTGCTTGTCGGCCTTGTTGATCGGGTACAGCACACGGAAACCGGCATAGCCCAGTTGTTCGGTGGCCTTAGGATCAAAGTTCAGGTCGCCAAAGTCGAAACGACTTGGGTCGTATTTGATTTCTTCGACGGTGTTCGCGGTGATTTCATTGATTTTCACCGGCGTATCGAAATGCATGCCCTGGTGATAAAAGGACAGCTTGAACGGCGTCTTTTGATCAGCCCATTCGGCTTTTTCGGTCAGAAAACGGATTTTCTGATAGTCCGCGAATTTCATTTCACGAAATTCGTTCGGCAGGTTACTGCGCGGCGCTTCGTACTTCTGCCCGGCCAGCTCTTTTGCCTTGACCGACACATCATCCAGATTGAATGCCCAAAGTTGGCCGGCGCTGAGCAGGCAGAGCAGTGCAGAGCCCGCTACCAGTGCGCTACGTAACCGTTTGGCAGACAATTTTGGTGCATTACAGGGACTAACAATCACGAGCAACCCTCGCCGAAAACAGATCAAAAAACCAACGGCCAGTTGAAGGGTTTGTGCGGATCCCGGCGTAAAAAAACCGGCCTTACAAACCACTCTTGCCAAGTTGGCGAGCATTGTTCCGACTCCGCTGGGGCAAAATGATTCCCCAATCGGATCAGGACAAGTCTCTACCTAAGTCAAAATGGACCAACGAACGCCGATCCCCGTAGCGCGCGATTATCTAGTAGGCCGCGTTACAACGCATCAGGCGTAACAAAGTATTTATCGGGGAAAACGCCTGTTTTCAGCCGAAAAGCGCTTAAAAAGATGTTTCAAGGGCTTTCAGGTCTGTAACAGGAAGGTAACCGGGCCATCGTTGACCAGGTGCACCTGCATATCCGCGCCGAATCTACCTGATGCCACAGTGCCATGCACCTGTTTCGCTTTGTCTAATAGGTAGTTGAAAAGTTCCTCTCCCTGGGCCGGAGGGGCCGCGGTCGAGAAACTCGGACGCAGCCCGCTCCTGGTGTCGGCGGCGAGGGTGAACTGAGAGACCAGCAGCAACCCGCCGCCGACATCCGCCAGGGACAGGTTCATCTTGCCCACGGCATCGCTGAATACCCGATAGTTAAGCAGCTTATTTAGAAGTTTGTCGGCACTGGCCCGAGTGTCTTCGGGCTCGACGGCCACCAGCACCAACAAACCCTGATCGACGGCACCCACCACCTCGCCCGCTACCTCGACCCGTGCTCCACGCACCCGTTGCAACAAGCCTTTCATGCTTCTTCGGGCGCCAGGTCGAGCAGGCGGCGCGCCATCTGATTGGCGGCCCGAACCAGCGCGTCAGTGATGCCTGGCTCGGAAGCGGCGTGACCGGCATCACGAATCACCTGCAGTTCACTGTTCGGCCAGGCCTGGTGCAACTCCCAGGCGTTGTCCAACGGGCAGATCACGTCGTAGCGACCGTGCACGATCACCCCCGGCAAATGGGCGATCTTGCCCATGTCGCGAATCAACTGGTTCGGTTCAAGGAAAGCGTTGTTACTGAAGTAATGACACTCGATGCGTGCGATGGACAACGCACGCTGCGGCTCGGAGAAACGATCGACCACCAGCGGGTTCGGACGCAGGGTTGCGGTGCGCCCCTCCCACGTGGACCAGGCCTTGGCCGCATGCATCTGGGCAATCTGATCGTTGCCGACCAGGCGCTTGTGGAAAGCCTTGAGCAAGTCGTCACGCTCGTCCAGCGGGATCGGCGCGATGTAGTCCTGCCAGTAGTCGGGGAACAGACGACTGGCGCCCGCCTGGTAGAACCATTCGATTTCCTGCGTACGGCAAAGAAAGATCCCGCGCAGGATCAGACCGTGCACCCGTTCCGGGTGAGTTTGCGCGTAGGCCAGCGCCAGGGTCGAACCCCAGGACCCGCCAAACAGCACCCATTTTTCGATGCCCAGATGCTGGCGAATCCGCTCAAGGTCGGCAACCAGATCCCAGGTGGTGTTGTTTTCCAGACTGGCGTGGGGAGTGGAACGACCGCAACCGCGCTGGTCGAAGGTGACAATGCGGTACAGGTTCGGATCAAAGAAGCACCGACTCTGGGCATCACATCCGGCACCGGGGCCACCGTGGATGAACACCACCGGCAAACCTTGCGGAGAACCGCTTTCATCGACATACAGGGTGTGGGTCGCATCGACAGCCAGATCGTGCCGGGCGTAGGGTTTGATCTGCGGGTACAAAGTCTGCATTGCGCGCTCCGTAAGGGGTCGAGGTCATCCCTGGGGGGACTTCTATTATTCTGCCGTGGGGCATCATAAACCCGATTTACGTCAATGAGCATGCCCAGCCTGGCAAGAGTTCGCAATCAAACCTGTGGCGAGGGAGCTTGCTCCCGCTGGGCTGCGTAGCAGCCCCAAAACCCTTCAACCGAGTTTTGTCAGATACACCTGACTGTCCGGGTTTACGACGGCTTCGCCGCCGGACGGGAGCAAGCTCCCTCGCCACAAAAGCCCACTTGCCAGCGTTTCGTGTTTAAGCGCTGTAGTGCTTTTCGCCCCACGCCAACAACCCTTGCAGCAATTCCTTCAACACAACCTGCGTCGGCTGCGCCAGGTCCGGCCGGTAGCGGAACGGCTCGAACTCTTCCATATACGTGCACTGCCCCAGCTCCAGCTGCACGGCGTGGATGTTTTCGGCCGGGTTGCCGTAATGCCGGGTGATGTGGCCGCCCTTGAAGCGACCGTTCAGCACGTGGGTGTATTGGTCATGACGCGCACAAATGGCTTCCAGTTGCGTCGCCAACTGCTGATCGCAACTGGCGCCATTGAAGGTGCCGAGGTTGAAGTCCGGCAGCTTGCCGTCGAACAGGTGCGGGATGATCGAGCGGATCGAGTGCGCATCGAACAGCAGCGCGTAGCCAAATTCGGCCTTCAGACGCGCCAGCTCGTTTTGCAGTGTGCTGTGGTACGGCGTCCAGATCTGCTCCAGATAAATCGCGCGTTGTTCTTTGGAAGGCTCCTGCCCTTCGCGGAACAACGGCACGCCATCGAACAACGTGGCCGGGTACAGGCCGGTGGTCGCGCCGACATATAACGGTTTGTCGTCGGACGGGCGGTTAAGGTCGATAACGAACCGCGAATACTCGGCGGCCAGGGTACTGGCGCCCAGTTCGGCGGCGAAGTCGTAGAGCTGCGGAATGTGCCAGTCGGTGTCCGGCAGGCTTTTCGCGTCAGGGATCAACCCGGCTTCGACCGCAGGCGTCAGGCGCACGCCAGCGTGGGGCATGCTGATCAGCAGCGGCACGCGGCCTTGTTTGAAGTTCAGAACCTTATCCACAGCAGATCTCCTGCAAACTTGATTCGACGCCGTGGCGCACGACGCGTTTTTCCAGGTCGCCGCCGAGCCAGTAACACAGGTCGGCCGGACGATCGATTTGCCAGGCGACGAAGTCCGCGACCTTGCCGACTTCCAGCGAACCATGGGTGTCGGCCATGCCCAATGCAGTGGCGGCATGGATCGTCGCACCGGCCAGGGCTTCTTCCGGGGTCATGCGCAAACAGGTGCAGGCCATGTTCAGCATCAGGCGCAATGACAGCGCCGGCGAGGTGCCGGGGTTGAGGTCGCTGGCGATGGCGATTTTCACGCCGTGCTTGCGCAGGGCTTCCATCGGCGGCAATTGGGTTTCGCGCAGGAAGTAAAAGGCCCCGGGCAACAGCACCGCGACGGTGCCGGACTTGGCCATGGCGATGGCGTCGTCTTCGGTCATGAATTCCAGGTGATCGGCGGACAACGCCTGGTAACGCGCCGCCAGACTCGAGCCGTGCAGCGACGACAGCTGCTCGGCGTGCAGCTTCACCGGCAAACCCAGCTTCTGAGCGGTGATGAATACGCGCTCGACCTGCGCCGGGGAGAACGCCAGGTACTCGCAGAACGCATCCACGGCGTCCACCAAGCCTTCGGCGGCCAGGGCCGGGAGCATTTCAGCGCAGATGTGATCGATGTAATCGTCGGCACGATCGGCATATTCCGGCGGCAAGGCATGAGCCGCCAGACAGGTGCTGCGAACGCTGACCGGCAATTCTGCACCGAGGCGACGGGCCACACGCAGCATCTTGCGTTCGTTGGCCAGGTCCAGGCCGTAGCCGGATTTGATTTCGATGCTGGTAACGCCATCGCGCATCAGGCTTTTCAGGCGCTTGGCTGCGCTGGCGAACAGCTCGTCTTCACTCGCAGCGCGGGTGGCACGCACTGTGCTGGCGATGCCGCCACCGCTGGCTGCGATGTCCGCATAGCTGACGCCTTGCAGACGCTGCTCGAATTCGCCGCTGCGGTTACCGCCGAACACCGTGTGGGTGTGGCAGTCGATCAGGCCCGGCGTGACCCAGGCCCCGTTCAAATCGTTGACCGCCGGGTACTCGCCCGCCGGCAGTTCAGCGCGAGGGCCGATCCACTCGATGAGCGCACCGGACGTCACGATGGCCGCGTCCTCGATAATCGAGTAGACGCCTTGGGCCATGGTTGCGACGTGGCAGTGTTGCCAGAGGATTTTCATCCCTTAGTCTCCACAGTATTCAAAATCGAATCGCCAGCAAGCCGGCTCCTACAGGGTGAATACGAACCCCTGTAGGAGCCGGCTTGCCAGCGATGGGGGCATCACAGGCTAGGCAAAAGCTTGGTTGGAACCAGCTCAGTCAGGCACCGCGAAGCCAACAGTTCAGTCGCCGCATTGATGTCCGGTGCAAAGAACCGGTCCTTCTCATAAAACGGCACTTCTTTACGCAGAATGGCGCGAGCCTGTTCCAGTTTGGTCGAAGTCTTCAGGCCATTGCGCAAGTCCAGCCCCTGCACCGCCGCCAGCCATTCCACCGCGAGAATCCCGCGAGTGTTCTCGGCCATTTCCCACAGACGCTTGCCCGCCGCCGGAGCCATGGAAACATGATCTTCCTGGTTGGCGGAGGTCGGCAGACTGTCCACCGAATGCGGATGGGACAGTGCCTTGTTCTCGCTGGCCAGAGCAGCAGCCGTCACCTGGGCGATCATGAAACCGGAGTTGACGCCGCCATTGGCCACCAGGAACGGCGGCAGTTGCGACATGTGTTTGTCCATCATCAGCGAGATGCGACGCTCGCTCAGAGAACCGATTTCAGCGATGGCCAGCGCCATGTTGTCGGCCGCCATGGCCACCGGTTCAGCGTGGAAGTTGCCGCCGGAAATCACATCACCTTCAGCAGCGAACACCAGCGGGTTGTCGGAGACCGCGTTGGCTTCGACGGCCAACACTTCGGCGGCCTGACGGAACTGAGTCAGGCAGGCGCCCATGACTTGCGGCTGGCAACGCAGGGAATAAGGGTCTTGCACCTTCTCGCAGTTCTCGTGGGAATCGGACACTTCACTGCGCTCTCCCAGCAGATCGCGGTAAGCAGCGGCGGCGTCGATCTGGCCTTTCTGACCACGGGCCGCGTGGATGCGTGCGTCGAACGGCGAGCGCGAGCCCAGGACCGCTTCAACGGTGAGGCCGCCGAGAGCCAAGGCACCCGCAAAGAGATCTTCGCCTTCGAACAGGCCACGCAGGGCAAACGCGGTCGACACCTGCGTGCCGTTGAGCAGCGCCAGGCCTTCTTTGGCGGCGAGGGTCAGCGGAGTCAGGCCGGCGACTTTCAGCGCTTCGGTGGCTTCCATCCACTCGCCCTTGTAGCGCGCCTTGCCTTCGCCCAGCAGCACCAGCGACATGTGCGCCAGAGGCGCCAAATCACCGGACGCACCGACCGAGCCTTTCAAAGGAATGTGCGGATAAACCTCGGCGTTGATCAGCGCGATCAGCGCATCGATCACCACGCGACGAATGCCGGAGAAACCTCGGCTCAGACTGTTGACCTTGAGCACCATGATCAGGCGGACCAGCTCATCGCTGATCGGCTGGCCGACACCGGCGGCATGGGACAGCACCAGCGAACGCTGCAGATTCTCCAGGTCTTCGCTGGCGATGCGGGTCGAGGCCAGCAGGCCGAAACCGGTGTTGATCCCGTAGGCGGTACGGTTCTCGGCGAGAATTTGTTCCACGCAGGCAACGCTGGCTTCGATCTGCGCCGAGGCGCTGTTGTCGAGGGTCAGTTGTACCGGCTGTTGAAAGACATCACGCAGCTGAGCGAGGGTCAGTTGGCCGGGAATCAGGTTTAGGGCAGTCATTTATGTGCTCCTTTTGAGAGTTTGTTATCAACTACCAGACGCTCCGGAGATGTCCGTTGTCCGTCGCGTCTACCTTATGGGGAGCCGCGCCTTGGCACGCTGGTTTTTGTATGGAAATCAGTTCAGGTTCGGCAAAACCTTGTGCAGCAAATTCGCTTCTTTCAAAACGCCAGCAGCAGCGGCAATATCCGGCGCCAGCCAACGATCCTGATCGTAAGCCGGAACGCGCTCACGCAGCAGACGCCACGCGGCATCGGTGCCCGCGCCGAAGCGTTGTTCCTTGAGGAATTCGAACGCCTGGGCTGCCAACAAATACTCGATGGCAAGGATCTGCGTGCAGTTTTCCAGTGCGCGATGCAGCTTTAGCGCAGCGTTGGTGCCCAGGCTCAGGTGATCTTCCTGAAGGCCCGAGGTCACGTAGTTATCCAGCACCGCCGGCTGCGCCAGTTGGCGGTTCTCCGCGCACAGCGAAGCAGCCACGTATTGCACGATCATCATCCCGGAATTCACACCCGGGTTGGCCACCAGAAATGCCGGCAGACCACTGACGTGCGGGTTGATCAAGCGGTCCAGACGACGCTCGGCGATGGAGCCGATTTCTGCCATCGCGATGGCCAGCAAGTCCGCTGCCATTGCCACGGACTGACCGTGCGGGTTGGCCTGGGAAACAACGCGGTAGTTATCCGCGGTGCCCAACACCAATGGGTTATCGGTGGCGCTGTTGAGCTCGGTTTCGATTTGCTTGATCGCGTGCACCAGTTGATCGCGCGCGGCGCCGTGCACCTGCGGGATCGAGCGGATGCTCAGAGCGTCTTGCGTGCGGATGCCCTTGCTCTGGGCGATCACTTCACTGCCGTCGAGCAAGGCTCGCAGGTTGATCCCGACCTGTTGCATGCCCGGGTGCGGCTTGAGCGCGATGATCTCGGCGTCAAACGCATCGATTTGTCCGCGCTGAGCTTCAAAACTCATGGCGCCGACCACGTCGGCCCATTCCAGCAGGCGCGTGGCATCGCCAATCGCCAGGCAGCTCAGGCCGGTCATGCACGGCGTACCGTTGACCAGGCACAAACCATCCTTGGCACCCAGCTTGACCGGTTGCAGGCCTTCTTCAGCCAGCGCTTGCTGCGCGGCAACGATCTGCCCGCGATAGCTGACGTTTCCGACGCCCAGCAGCGCGATGCCGATGTGGGCCATGTGGGTCAGGTAGCCCACGGAACCCTGGGACGGCACTTGCGGGGTGATGCCACGGTTGAGCAGCGCCAACAACGCTTCGACGACCTGGCGGTGCAGGCCGGATTTGCCATGGCTGTAGTTGATGACGGCGGCGCACATGATCGAACGGGTCTGTTCGTTGGTCAGCGGTGTGCCGACGCCGCAGGCGTGGCTGAGCAGCGTGTTGCGCGACAACTGGCTGAGTTGCTCGTCCTGCAGCGAGACGTTGCACAGCGCGCCCAGCCCGGTGTTGATGCCATAGGCGCGTTCGCCGCTGGTAACGATGCGCTGGACGATGGCCTGAGCGTTTTCGATGCGTGCCCAGATCGGCGCCGACAGCTCAAGCGGTGCGCCATCGCGGGCCACGGCCACCACATCCTGCCAAGTGACTTGCGCTTGGGTGATAACGATTTTTTCAGCCTGGGACATCTTTAACCTCGTACCTGAATATTGATGCAGCTTCACTGACCCCATCGCTGGCAAGCCAGCTCCTACAGGGATTGTGTACACCTTGTAGGAGCCGGCTTGCTGGCGATGGGGGCCAGCACAACCACCACAAATTTCTTAAACCACCGCCGCCCGACGCTGCACAAAGCGGTCGACATACTCATCCGCCGGCGAATGCAGGATCTCTCGCGGCGTGCCGACCTGGATCAGGCGGCCGTCCTTGAGAATCGCGATGCGGTTGCCGATGCGCACGGCCTCGTCGAGGTCGTGGGTGATGAAGACGATGGTCTTGTGCAAGGTCTTTTGCAGCTCCAGCAACTGGTCTTGCATCTCGGCGCGGATCAGCGGATCGAGGGCGCTGAACGCTTCGTCCATCAGAATGATGTCGGTGTCCGCCGCCAGGGCGCGAGCCAGGCCGACACGCTGACGCATGCCACCGGACAGCTGATGCGGGTATTTGTTTTCGTAGCCCTTGAGGCCCACGGTGTTGATCCAGTGCAGCGCCCGTTCGTTGCACAGGGCTTTGCTTTCGCCACGGATTTTCAAGCCATAGGCGACGTTATCCAGCACGCTCTTGTGCGGCAACAGGCCGAAGCTCTGGAACACCATGCTGATCTTGCGCCGACGAAATTCGCGCAGGGCTTCCATGTCGTATTGCAGGATGTCCACGCCGTCCACCAGGATCGCGCCGCTGGTCGGATCGATCAGGCGGTTGAAGTGGCGCACCAGAGTGGATTTTCCTGAACCCGATAACCCCATGATCACGAAGATCTCGCCGCTGCCGATGCTCAGGGACAGATCGTTCACGCCGACCACGCAACCCGTCTCGGACAGCACTTGCTCCTTGGTCTTGCCCTGGCCGACCATGGCCAGCGCGTCCTTGGAACGGTTACCGAAAATCTTGAAGACGTTTTTGACTTCGATCTTGCTTACGGATGCGTTGTTCATTTGCTCACCTCATGCCGTGGCCGACCGTACGCCTGTGTAATGCGGTCGATGACCACTGCCAGAATCACAATCGCCAAACCCGCCTCCAGGCCGCGTCCGACGTTGAGGGTCTGAATCCCCACCAGTACGTCTTCACCCAAACCACGGGCACCGATCATCGAGGCAATCACCACCATCGACAGGGCCATCATGGTGGTCTGGTTGATACCCGCCATGATGCTTGGCAAGGCCAGCGGCAGTTGCACGCCGAACAATTGCTGCCAGCGGTTGGCACCGAAAGCGTTGATCGCTTCCATCACTTCGCCGTCAACCTGGCGAATGCCCAGGTCTGTCAGGCGGATCAGCGGCGGTGCGGCATAGATCACCGTGGCGAAAATCGCCGGGACCTTGCCCAGACCGAACAGCATCAGCACCGGGATCAGGTACACGAAGCTCGGCATGGTCTGCATGATGTCCAACAGCGGCATCAACACCGAACGCAGGCGATTGCTGCGCGCCGAGAGGATGCCCAGCGGGATGCCGATCAGCACCGAAATGACCGTCGCCACCATCATCAGCGCCAGGGTCTGCATCAGTTTGTCCCAGAGGCCGACCGCGCCGACCAGGAACAGCAAACCGACGATCACCGCGGTGGTCACCACCTTGCGGGTTGCGTGCCAGGCCACGCCGGCCACGATCGCCAGCATCAGCCACCACGGTGCCGCACGCAGCAGGCCTTCGAGATTGACGATGGCCCACAACAGGGTGTCGGAGATGCTGCGGAACACGTCGCCGTAATTGGTTACCAGCGAATCGACCCAACCGTTGACCCAGTCGGCGATGGAAAAGGTAAAGCTTTCGGGAAACATAAGAGACTCTCAATCAAGGGGTTGCGATCAAGCATCAGACTGCCGTTGCCGGCAGTCGGAGAAGCCCGACCTACAAGGCCGCGTCGATTTTCCTGGCAGCGTCTTCGCTCACCCACTGGCGCCAGACTTCAGGATGTTCCTTGAGGAAGATTTTCGCCAGTTTCGGCGAAGCAATCCGCTCCTTGGCCATGCGCCCCAGGTTCTGGTTCAGCAGGTCGATCGGCAGGTTGACCTTTTCCAGTACGGCCACCAGTTCCGGGGCTTCGTCATGGAAGGTCTTGGACAGGCCGACCTTGATGGTCACGGTCTTGTCCACGCCCGGTTTTTCTTCAAGCTTGACCAGGTCGACCTGGCCCATCAGCGGCGTCGGCGACCAGTAATAGAACAGGATCGGCTCTCCGCGCTTGTAGCTCGACAGCACGGCGGCATCCAGCGCCGGGCCGGTGCCTGGGCGGAAGTTGGTGTAGGTGCTTTCCAGGCCGTAGCTTTTGAGCATTTCGCTGTTGTCGAGCTCACAGGTCCAACCGGCCGGGCAGTTGTAGAAGCGGCCTTTGGTCGGCTCTTCCTGATCCTTGAACACCGTGGCGTACTTGCCCAGGTCGGCGATGTTTTTCAGGTCTGGCGCCTTGGCTTCGAGCTTGCGGCTGGCATCGCCTTCGATCACGTAGCGCGGCACGTACCAGCCTTCGACAGCACCGACTACAGGAGCGCCGACACCGACGACCTTGCCGGCCTTCTCGGCCTTGTTCCAGACCTCGCTGCGGCCGACCCATTCTTCGGCGAATACTTGAATATCGTTGCTGCTCAGGGCGTTTTCCATGGTGATGGAGTTACCCGGCAGGCTGTCGGTCTTGCAGTCGTAGCCTTTCTCAAGCACGACCTGCAACACGTCGGTCAGCAGCATGCCGCTTTCCCAGTTCAGACCGGCGAATTTCACAGGTTTCCCCGACTCGCACCAACCCGCCGCCTGCGTGGCGCCGGCGCTGGCCAGCAGGCCCATGGAAAGCAATGTGGTCAGCAGGGTCTTGTTCGATTTCATTGTCTTGACGCTCCTAATCATGAATGGGCTTACGGCAGTCAAAAGGCATCCAGCCCTGTCCACGTCCAGTCAGGCCTGCGCCGCAGCGCGGCCGGTGCTCAGCTTTTGTTCGATGACGGCGTCCTGCTCGACCGGCAGGATCAGTTGATCGGGCACTGTGCCGTGCCATTTTTTTGCGCACAGGTAATACAGGGCGGCGGGCAGCACCAGGCCGATGATCCAGGAAATATCCACTCCCCCCAGGGCATCCACCAGCGGACCGGTATAGAACTTGGAGGAGATGAACGGCAGCTGCACCAACACACCGAAAACATAGACGCTGATCCCGAGAGTGTTCCAGCGGCCGTAACGACCGTTCGGATCGGCCAGCGCCGGCACGTCATAGCGTTCGCGGGTGATGCAGTAGTAATCCACCAGGTTGATCGCGCTCCAGGGCGTGAAGAACGCCAGCAAGAACAGGATGAAGGACTTGAATGCACCGAGGAACGAGTGCTGGCCGAGCAACGCCATCAGGGTCGCAGCACCGACGATGACCAGCACGAACACCAGACGCTGCAAGCGCGTTACTTTCAGCTCACCGCGAAAGCCGCTGATGATGGTCGCAATGCACATGAAGCTGCCGTAGGAGTTCAGCGTGGAGATGGTGACCTTGCCGAACGCGATGCTGAAGTACAGCAGCGCAGCGGTAGCACCGGTACCACCCAGACCAACGATGTAGGCCACTTCGTGGCCGGCGAATTGCCCGTTGGCCGACGCGGCAGCGAACACGCCGAGAACCATCGCTACCTGTGCACCAATGACCGAACCTGCGCCTGCGGCAAAAAAGGTCTTTACCGAGGAAACTTTGCTCGGCAAGTAGCGGGAATAGTCAGCCACATAGGGGCCGAAGGCGATCTGCCAGGACGCCGCGAGCGACACCGCCAGCAGGAAACTGCTCCAGCTGAAGTGGCGGATTTGCAACAGCGCGCCAACGTCAACCTGGCTCATCAGACGGCTGAACAGATAAACAAAGGCAATCACGCCAATGACACTGGCAACACGGCCGATCCAATGGATCACCCGATAACCGAGCACCGTGACCAGCACGATGACACTGGCAAAAAGCAGGATGCCGACGGTGTCGCTGACCCCAAACAACTGGCCCAGCGCCTGGCCGGAAAGCACGGTTCCCGTTGCGGTAAAGCCCAGGTACATCAAGCAGACCAGCACAATCGGGATGGCCGCGCCATAAACGCCGAACTGCACCCGGCTGGAGATCATCTGCGGCAAGCCAAGCTTGGGCCCTTGCGCCGCATGCAACGCCATCACGCCACCGCCGAGCAATTGCCCGATCAGCAAACCGATGAGCGACCAGAACACATCACCGCCGAGCACCACCGCCAATGCGCCGGTGACAATCGCGGTGATTTGCAGGTTGGCCCCCATCCACAGGGTGAACTGGCTGAACAGACGACCGTGTCTTTCCGCTTCCGGGATGTAGTCGATCGAGCGTTTCTCGATCAACGGTTTGTTGCCTGCACGTTCGCTGGTGACAGCCATGGTTCAACCTCTGTGGATTGTTATTGTGGGTTGGACAATCCCCTGTAGGAGCCGTCTTGCTGGCGATCCATGCGGCGCGGTGTGTCTGGTGCAACGCACTGATGCTATCGCCAGCAAGCCGGCCCCTACAGGGCAAGCATTACTTGCCGGTAATCATCGGCAGGTTCAGCCCTTGTTCCTTGGCGCAGTCGATGGCGATCTGGTAACCGGCATCGGCATGACGCATAACGCCAGTCGCCGGGTCGTTGTGCAGAACGCGAGCAATGCGCTCTGCCGCTTCGTCCGTACCGTCGCAGACAATCACCATGCCCGAATGCTGGGAGAAGCCCATGCCGACGCCGCCGCCGTGGTGCAGGGAAACCCAGGTCGCCCCGCTCGCGGTGTTCAGCAGAGCGTTGAGCAGTGGCCAGTCGGACACGGCGTCGGAACCGTCCTGCATCGATTCGGTTTCGCGGTTCGGGCTGGCTACCGAACCGGAGTCCAGGTGGTCACGGCCGATGACGATGGGTGCGGACAATTCACCGCTGCGCACCATTTCGTTGAACGCCAGACCCAGCTTGGCGCGCAGACCCAGGCCAACCCAGCAGATACGTGCCGGCAGACCCTGGAAGCTGATGCGCTCGCGGGCCATGTCCAGCCAGTTGTGCAGGTGGGCGTCGTCCGGGATCAGTTCTTTGACCTTGGCGTCGGTCTTGTAGATGTCTTCAGCGTTGCCCGACAGTGCAGCCCAACGGAACGGGCCGATGCCACGGCAGAACAGTGGACGGATGTAAGCCGGTACGAAGCCCGGGAAGTCGAATGCGTTTTCCACGCCTTCTTCCTGAGCCATCTGACGGATGTTGTTGCCGTAGTCGAAAGTCGGTACGCCCATTTTCTGGAAGTCCAACATCGCTTTGACGTGCACGGCCATCGATTGCTTGGCGGCTTTGATCACAGCAGCAGGCTCGGTCTTGGCACGAGCGCGGTACTCGTCCCAGGTCCAGCCGGCCGGCAGATAGCCGTTGAGCGGATCGTGGGCGCTGGTCTGGTCGGTGACCATGTCCGGGCGCACGCCGCGCTTGACCAGCTCCGGCAGGATTTCAGCCGCGTTACCCAGCAGCGCGATGGAGATCGCCTTGCCTTCTTTGGTGTATTTGGCGATGCGGGCCAGTGCGTCGTCGAGGTCGGTGGCTTGCTCGTCGACGTAGCGGCTTTTCAAACGGAAATCGATGCTGACCTGCTGGCATTCGATGTTCAGCGAGCAAGCGCCGGCCAGGGTTGCAGCCAGCGGCTGTGCGCCACCCATGCCGCCCAGGCCAGCGGTCAGGACCCACTTGCCTTTCAGGTCATCGTTGTAGTGTTGGCGACCGGCTTCGACGAAGGTTTCGTAGGTGCCCTGGACGATGCCCTGGCTGCCGATGTAGATCCAGCTGCCGGCGGTCATCTGGCCGTACATGGCCAGGCCTTTGGCGTCCAGTTCGTTGAAGTGTTCCCAGCTCGCCCAGTGTGGCACCAGGTTGGAGTTGGCGATCAGTACGCGAGGAGCGTTGCTGTGGGTCTTGAACACGCCGACCGGCTTGCCGGATTGCACCAGCAGGGTCTCGTCGTCGTTCAGGTTGGTCAGGCTTTCGACGATCTTGTCGTAGCATTCCCAGTTACGCGCTGCACGCCCGATACCACCGTAAACCACCAGTTCTTTAGGGTTCTCGGCGACTTCCGGGTCGAGGTTGTTCATCAGCATGCGCAGCGGCGCTTCGGTCAGCCAGCTCTTGGCGGTCAGCGTGTTACCGCGGGCAGCGCGGATTTCAACGTCACGAAATTTAGTCACGAAAAGAACTCCTCAGCAATCAATCCAAAACCAACCCAGGCAGTGGGCGAGCAAGCCGATGGACATCAGTGCACACCGGCGAATCAGTGGACGACGGTTGAGTCTTCATGACTCATACGCATACGTCTTTACTTGTACATACAAGCATATGCAATCAAGCGGCCAACTTGCTGGATGGGTGTTCAAGAAAAACTCTGAAATGGCTGGAGAGCGCCTGAAACAAGGGTTCTGGCGAAGATGAAATTTTCTGCGGGGATTTTTTGGAGGTCGCGACGATTGTTACTGAAGCGTGGTTTTGAGCCACGCTGGGGCGTTCGGTAACAAAGTGGTGCGCGATGGGGAACAGCTTTTCGTAGGAGCCGGCT
>NZ_LHVM01000029.1:0-1183 GCF_001269805.1 Pseudomonas sp. P1.8 | reverse complement strand
AACYCCCAAGCATAGAATTTGGCGTGTATTCACTTTGGTTTTTCATCAGCGCGAACATCACTCTGGCGAGCTTGCGTGCCAGGATAACCAAGGCTTGAGTACCTTTTAGGCCTCTGGCCAGGTAGCTCTGGTAGTACGGTTTCCAGACCGGCGAGCGGCTGGCGGCCATGGCACTGTTGTGAAACAGGCGCCGAAACTCAGAGTCCCCTCGCTTGGATAGCCGACGCCTTTGATCCTTTTGTCCTGACTGCCTCACCCGCGGATCCATGCCGAGGAAGGCGACGTACTCGTCGCTGTTTGCAAACTCCCCACGCAAAAACGCCGTGGCCGCTGCGGTGGCCGTCAGCAGCCCGACACCCTCGACGGCCTGGCAGCGCTTCACCTGATCCTGCATCCCGGCGTCCTCGGCAATCTCCTTGAGTGTTTTCTGAATCGTTTTTTCGAACTGGGCAATGGCGACCAGAAGCTGGTTGAACTGCTCTTTGAGCAGGGGCTCGTTTTTCCAGCTCTGCTTGAGT
This sequence comes from Pseudomonas sp. P1.8, assembly GCF_001269805.1. Taxonomy (NCBI): domain Bacteria; kingdom Pseudomonadati; phylum Pseudomonadota; class Gammaproteobacteria; order Pseudomonadales; family Pseudomonadaceae; genus Pseudomonas; species Pseudomonas sp. P1.8. The sequence continues at coordinate 665 of NZ_LHVM01000029.1, read as the reverse complement.
GCGACACAGCCCCGGACCAGTTGGGCCCGGCGACGAAGCAGGCTTTTGAGCTGCGTGTAAGCCTTCGGTGGCGGGTTCCAGATCCTCAGCCTGTCGGACTCCCGGCACAAGTAACGCGCCAGCAGTTCGGCATCCAGGGCGTCTGTTTTCGCCCTCATGCCTATGCCGTCGCGGTATTTGTTGAGGCGACTGCCATCGATGACGTAAACGTCATGGCCCATTTCATGGGCCATTTCCGTTGTATCAAGGTGATAGATATTGGTCGCCTCAAGCGCGATGGCGCTGTTCATTGGCAGCGTCTTGAGCCATTGCTTCAGGCTTGTTCGCTTGTTCGCGACCTTGAGGGGTTTTTGCAGGTCGGATCGATAGACAACGATCTCGTCCTTCGCCACATCCACACCAACGACCACCTGCGAATCAAGGATTGTCATGGCCCACCCTCCGAGCTAGGGTTTAAAGACTTGTCGGGGTTCACCGTTGCGCTGGCTTGTTTCTATCGTCGGTCCGAGCCGATGCATTCCTTATCGGCGCATTAGGTGAAGGGGTGGGACGAAGTCTCCCACGGTCTGTACTGGTCAGAGTCAGATGACGAGCTTTAGTCCCACTCACCCCTTCCAGTCTACACATACAAGCGAACCTGCCCGCGATGGGCGTTAACGATAACG
>NZ_LHVM01000028.1:0-1189 GCF_001269805.1 Pseudomonas sp. P1.8 | reverse complement strand
AGGGGTTGGGGAAGGGTAGGTTTCACTTCGTTGGTTCAACTGCGGCGATGCTTACGGTGTTGGGTGGGGTGATTGGTGGGCTATCTGGCGGTGCAGCATTCGCAGAGTTCAGGTCTCTGCAAGTACAGCTGGAAAACGCCCAAAGCCGGGTCGATCCATGGCTGGAGATGCGCCAGAGCGTAGTCGGTGGACAAATCGCGGCCTTTGGCGCCCAAGCGTTGTTAGGGTTTGGCTACACTGCCCGCGCCTTGGCAGGTTCAATAACCGTCGAAACCGCCATCTTGCGCTACACGCTGTACCTGGGGCCGTTGAATTGGCTGATTGCCGTGCTGGGCGTGCTGCACTTGATCACTTGGGTGTTCGAGCAAACCCCGCTGCAAAACTTCCTCAACTTCTGTTGCTGGTCAAAAGCCCGGGCGCTTGACCTGGCCCCCATCGCACCCAAAGCCCAAGAGGAAGAACTCGATAGGCTGTACTTCATCCTGTATGCACCTCGGGTCAGCATGCAAAGCAGCACGGAATCGACCCTGGGTAGTGGCGCGTCGGGCCTTGCCTTCGTCAGCGCCATCGAGGCCCTGACCATCGATTTACCGGGGGCCGAGCCCGGCAGTGCCTACCTGGAGCTGAGCATGATCGGTGATCCCGTGGATACCCAGGCTTACCGCCATCTGATCAAGAACAGCCCCAACCAACATTTCAAGCCGCCGCGTCCCTGGCGGGACATGACGCCGCACTGGCTGGTCAGCAGCGTTTGCGAGTGGATACCGTTCAAGGACGGTCAGGGTCTGCGCCTGAGTGGTCCCTTCAAGGCGCTACGCGATGTCTTGGGCACAACCCCCAGCAGCGTTTCCCTGCGGTTGCGCTATCGCACGCCACTCCTCGCCATGCTCGGCGCCCCGACCTTCATCGGTGGCGAAGCAGGGCTGGCCTTTACCTTGAGCGACAGCACCGGCGTGATCGCGCTGCGGAACGACCCGACGCCTGAGCTGGATCGTGTCCCGCGCTACCGGCTCGGCGAGGATCATCCCGGCGCCTCTTACCTGCAACCCAAGGACAAACCATGAGCACGCCCGAGGCAGGCACCACAAAAAAACGGCTGTTGTCGCGCAATGATTATTTGGCGCCGCTGCCCATCCCTACCGGAGAAAAGCCGTGTGATGTGCTCAACATCATCTGGCGCAAGAACGAG
>NZ_LHVM01000027.1:0-1283 GCF_001269805.1 Pseudomonas sp. P1.8 | reverse complement strand
CCTGAATAAGGTTTACACCTTCTGACCTATTTTCAGGAGGGAGCAATGGATTCGGGGAAAAGGCGCAGTCAGCGCGATTACACGCTGGCTTTTAAATTGTCGGTGGTCGATCAGGTCGAAAAGGGCGAGTTGAGTTATAAAGAGGCTCAACGGCGCTATGGCATCCAGGGTCGGTCAACGGTGTTGGTGTGGTTACGCAAGCATGGTCGGCAGGATTGGAGCCAAGGCGCGTCTATTCGAGTGCTGAGGAAGAGTTCCATGGCCGAGTCCACGGTACCGCTGTCACCCGAGCAGCGGATCAAAGAGCTTGAAGAACAGCTTGAACTGAGCAATCAAAAGGCTCAGTTTTTCGAGGCTGTCGTAAACGTCTTGAAGAACGACTACGGTGTATCCATCGTAAAAAAGCGACCCGGCAAGTCCTCGCGCAAGGGCAAGTCAAAGACCTGAGTATCAGCAGGGCTTGCCTGTTCATGGGCATTTCACGTCAGGCTTACTACAAGCGCAACCGAGCGTTTGATGCGAAGGCTAGCGACGATCAAAAGGTCGTGGATTTCGTCTTGGAAAAGCGGCGGCGCCAGCCAAGGCTGGGAACACGCAAGCTGCATTATATGCTGCAGGCCGAAGCAGAAACGAGTCTGCGGGTGGGGCGCGATCGCCTGTTCAGCATCCTGCGAGAAGCGCGAGAATTGGTCCCTCGCAAGCGGGCATACCACAAGACCACCCACAGCCATCATCGATTTCGCCGCCATCCAAACCTACTCAAGGCAGGCCCGCAGCAAATCATTGCCTGTGCTCCTGAGCAAGTTTGGGTTGCGGATATAACCTATCTGCCTACCCAGGAGAGCGTTGCTTATCTGAGCCTGATCACCGACGCCTACTCGCGYAAAATAGTGGGACATCATGTGCATGAGAGCTTGCATACAGAGTCGGTGCTCAAAGCGCTGAAGAAGGCTGTAGGAGGAAGGAAAACCAAGCAGCCGCTGGTTCATCACTCAGACCGTGGGGCGCAGTATTGCTCCGACCTTTATCAGCGTTTTCACACCAAGCACGGGGTCATTTGTTCGATGACCGATGGCTATGACTGCTATCAGAACGCGATGGCGGAGCGAATAAACGGGATTTTGAAGACGGAGTTTTTGCTGCATCGCCCCAAGAACCTGGCCGACGCGGTGAGAATGGTTGATGAATCGGTGCTGATCTACAACGCGGAGCGGCCACATCTGGCCTTGAAATACAAAACGCCCGATGCGGTGCATCGGGCGTTTTGAGACTGAAACAGGTGT
>NZ_LHVM01000026.1:0-5826 GCF_001269805.1 Pseudomonas sp. P1.8 | reverse complement strand
CCCCACTTCCGGCGCAGTCGAAACGGAAAACTCCTTGGAAAACAAAGAGTTACGCAGTTTTCGGCAGCGGGTTGCTTCAGGTCATCGAAGCCAGAAAGAAGTTGAAAAAGAGGTGTTGACAGCAGCGTGTAACGCTGTAGAATTCGCCGTCCCGCTGACGAGAGATCTGAAGCGCAAGTGGTTGAAGTTGTTAAGGAAATCCTTGAAAACTTCTGAAAAATACCACTTGACAGCAAATGAGGCTGCTGTAGAATGCGCGCCTCGGTTGAGACGAAAGATCTTAACMAACCGCTCTTTAACAACTGAATCAAGCAATTCGTGTGGGTGCTTGTGGAGTCAGACTGCTAGTCAACAGATTATCAGCATCACAAGTTACTCCGCGAGAAATCAAAGATGTAACCAACGATTGCTGAGCCAAGTTTAGGGTTTTCTCAAAACCCAAAGATGTTTGAACTGAAGAGTTTGATCATGGCTCAGATTGAACGCTGGCGGCAGGCCTAACACATGCAAGTCGAGCGGATGACAGGAGCTTGCTCCTGAATTCAGCGGCGGACGGGTGAGTAATGCCTAGGAATCTGCCTGGTAGTGGGGGACAACGTTTCGAAAGGAACGCTAATACCGCATACGTCCTACGGGAGAAAGCAGGGGACCTTCGGGCCTTGCGCTATCAGATGAGCCTAGGTCGGATTAGCTAGTTGGTGAGGTAATGGCTCACCAAGGCGACGATCCGTAACTGGTCTGAGAGGATGATCAGTCACACTGGAACTGAGACACGGTCCAGACTCCTACGGGAGGCAGCAGTGGGGAATATTGGACAATGGGCGAAAGCCTGATCCAGCCATGCCGCGTGTGTGAAGAAGGTCTTCGGATTGTAAAGCACTTTAAGTTGGGAGGAAGGGCATTAACCTAATACGTTAGTGTTTTGACGTTACCGACAGAATAAGCACCGGCTAACTCTGTGCCAGCAGCCGCGGTAATACAGAGGGTGCAAGCGTTAATCGGAATTACTGGGCGTAAAGCGCGCGTAGGTGGTTTGTTAAGTTGGATGTGAAAGCCCCGGGCTCAACCTGGGAACTGCATTCAAAACTGACAAGCTAGAGTATGGTAGAGGGTGGTGGAATTTCCTGTGTAGCGGTGAAATGCGTAGATATAGGAAGGAACACCAGTGGCGAAGGCGACCACCTGGACTGATACTGACACTGAGGTGCGAAAGCGTGGGGAGCAAACAGGATTAGATACCCTGGTAGTCCACGCCGTAAACGATGTCAACTAGCCGTTGGGAGCCTTGAGCTCTTAGTGGCGCAGCTAACGCATTAAGTTGACCGCCTGGGGAGTACGGCCGCAAGGTTAAAACTCAAATGAATTGACGGGGGCCCGCACAAGCGGTGGAGCATGTGGTTTAATTCGAAGCAACGCGAAGAACCTTACCAGGCCTTGACATCCAATGAACTTTCCAGAGATGGATTGGTGCCTTCGGGAACATTGAGACAGGTGCTGCATGGCTGTCGTCAGCTCGTGTCGTGAGATGTTGGGTTAAGTCCCGTAACGAGCGCAACCCTTGTCCTTAGTTACCAGCACGTCATGGTGGGCACTCTAAGGAGACTGCCGGTGACAAACCGGAGGAAGGTGGGGATGACGTCAAGTCATCATGGCCCTTACGGCCTGGGCTACACACGTGCTACAATGGTCGGTACAGAGGGTTGCCAAGCCGCGAGGTGGAGCTAATCCCACAAAACCGATCGTAGTCCGGATCGCAGTCTGCAACTCGACTGCGTGAAGTCGGAATCGCTAGTAATCGCGAATCAGAATGTCGCGGTGAATACGTTCCCGGGCCTTGTACACACCGCCCGTCACACCATGGGAGTGGGTTGCACCAGAAGTAGCTAGTCTAACCTTCGGGAGGACGGTTACCACGGTGTGATTCATGACTGGGGTGAAGTCGTAACAAGGTAGCCGTAGGGGAACCTGCGGCTGGATCACCTCCTTAATCGACGACTCAGCTGCTCCATAAGYTCCCACACGAATTGCTTGATTCATTGAAGAAGACGAAAAGAAGCAGCCCGAAATTGGGTCTGTAGCTCAGTTGGTTAGAGCGCACCCCTGATAAGGGTGAGGTCGGCAGTTCGAATCTGCCCAGACCCACCAATTTTGTGTGGGAACCTGTAGAAATACGGGGCCATAGCTCAGCTGGGAGAGCGCCTGCCTTGCACGCAGGAGGTCAACGGTTCGATCCCGTTTGGCTCCACCACTAACTGCTTCTGATTGTGTAAAGCTTAGAAATGAGCATTCCATCGGTTCGATGGTGAATGTTGATTTCTAGTCTTTGACTAGTTCGTTCTTTAAAAATTTGGGTATGTGATAGAAAGATAGACTGAACGTTACTTTCACTGGTAACGGATCAGGCTAAGGTAAAATTTGTGAGTTCTCTTAGTTGAGAAATTCGAATTTTCGGCGAATGTCGTCTTCACAGTATAACCAGATTGCTTGGGGTTATATGGTCAAGTGAAGAAGCGCATACGGTGGATGCCTTGGCAGTCAGAGGCGATGAAAGACGTGGTAGCCTGCGAAAAGCTTCGGGGAGTCGGCAAACAGACTTTGATCCGGAGATGTCTGAATGGGGGAACCCAGCCATCATAAGATGGTTATCTTGTACTGAATACATAGGTGCAAGAGGCGAACCAGGGGAACTGAAACATCTAAGTACCCTGAGGAAAAGAAATCAACCGAGATTCCCTTAGTAGTGGCGAGCGAACGGGGACTAGCCCTTAAGTGGCTTTGAGATTAGCGGAACGCTCTGGAAAGTGCGGCCATAGTGGGTGATAGCCCTGTACGCGAAAATCTCTTGGTCATGAAATCGAGTAGGACGGAGCACGAGAAACTTTGTCTGAATATGGGGGGACCATCCTCCAAGGCTAAATACTACTGACTGACCGATAGTGAACTAGTACCGTGAGGGAAAGGCGAAAAGAACCCCGGAGAGGGGAGTGAAATAGATCCTGAAACCGTATGCGTACAAGCAGTGGGAGCCCACTTTGTTGGGTGACTGCGTACCTTTTGTATAATGGGTCAGCGACTTATTTTCAGTGGCGAGCTTAACCGAATAGGGGAGGCGTAGCGAAAGCGAGTCTTAATAGGGCGTCTAGTCGCTGGGAATAGACCCGAAACCGGGCGATCTATCCATGGGCAGGTTGAAGGTTGGGTAACACTAACTGGAGGACCGAACCGACTACCGTTGAAAAGTTAGCGGATGACCTGTGGATCGGAGTGAAAGGCTAATCAAGCTCGGAGATAGCTGGTTCTCCTCGAAAGCTATTTAGGTAGCGCCTCATGTATCACTGTAGGGGGTAGAGCACTGTTTCGGCTAGGGGGTCATCCCGACTTACCAAACCGATGCAAACTCCGAATACCTACAAGTGCCGAGCATGGGAGACACACGGCGGGTGCTAACGTCCGTCGTGAAAAGGGAAACAACCCAGACCGTCAGCTAAGGTCCCAAAGTTATGGTTAAGTGGGAAACGATGTGGGAAGGCTTAGACAGCTAGGAGGTTGGCTTAGAAGCAGCCACCCTTTAAAGAAAGCGTAATAGCTCACTAGTCGAGTCGGCCTGCGCGGAAGATGTAACGGGGCTCAAACCATACACCGAAGCTACGGGTATCACTTAGGTGATGCGGTAGAGGAGCGTTCTGTAAGCCTGTGAAGGTGAGTTGAGAAGCTTGCTGGAGGTATCAGAAGTGCGAATGCTGACATGAGTAACGACAATGGGTGTGAAAAACACCCACGCCGAAAGACCAAGGTTTCCTGCGCAACGTTAATCGACGCAGGGTTAGTCGGTCCCTAAGGCGAGGCTGAAAAGCGTAGTCGATGGAAAACAGGTTAATATTCCTGTACTTCTGGTTATTGCGATGGAGGGACGGAGAAGGCTAGGCCAGCTTGGCGTTGGTTGTCCAAGTTTAAGGTGGTAGGCTGGAATCTTAGGTAAATCCGGGATTCTAAGGCCGAGAGCTGATGACGAGTGTTCTTTTAGAACACGAAGTGGTTGATGCCATGCTTCCAAGAAAAGCTTCTAAGCTTCAGGTAACCAGGAACCGTACCCCAAACCGACACAGGTGGTTGGGTAGAGAATACCAAGGCGCTTGAGAGAACTCGGGTGAAGGAACTAGGCAAAATGGCACCGTAACTTCGGGAGAAGGTGCGCCGGTGAGGGTGAAGCATTTACTGCGTAAGCCCACGCCGGTCGAAGATACCAGGCCGCTGCGACTGTTTATTAAAAACACAGCACTCTGCAAACACGAAAGTGGACGTATAGGGTGTGACGCCTGCCCGGTGCCGGAAGGTTAATTGATGGGGTTAGCTAACGCGAAGCTCTTGATCGAAGCCCCGGTAAACGGCGGCCGTAACTATAACGGTCCTAAGGTAGCGAAATTCCTTGTCGGGTAAGTTCCGACCTGCACGAATGGCGTAACGATGGCGGCGCTGTCTCCACCCGAGACTCAGTGAAATTGAAATCGCTGTGAAGATGCAGTGTATCCGCGGCTAGACGGAAAGACCCCGTGAACCTTTACTATAGCTTTGCACTGGACTTTGAATTTGCTTGTGTAGGATAGGTGGGAGGCTTTGAAGCGTGGACGCCAGTTCGCGTGGAGCCAACCTTGAAATACCACCCTGGCAACTTTGAGGTTCTAACTCAGGTCCGTTATCCGGATCGAGGACAGTGTATGGTGGGTAGTTTGACTGGGGCGGTCTCCTCCTAAAGAGTAACGGAGGAGTACGAAGGTGCGCTCAGACCGGTCGGAAATCGGTCGTAGAGTATAAAGGCAAAAGCGCGCTTGACTGCGAGACAGACACGTCGAGCAGGTACGAAAGTAGGTCTTAGTGATCCGGTGGTTCTGTATGGAAGGGCCATCGCTCAACGGATAAAAGGTACTCCGGGGATAACAGGCTGATACCGCCCAAGAGTTCATATCGACGGCGGTGTTTGGCACCTCGATGTCGGCTCATCACATCCTGGGGCTGAAGCCGGTCCCAAGGGTATGGCTGTTCGCCATTTAAAGTGGTACGCGAGCTGGGTTTAGAACGTCGTGAGACAGTTCGGTCCCTATCTGCCGTGGACGTTTGAGATTTGAGAGGGGCTGCTCCTAGTACGAGAGGACCGGAGTGGACGAACCTCTGGTGTTCCGGTTGTCACGCCAGTGGCATTGCCGGGTAGCTATGTTCGGAATAGATAACCGCTGAAAGCATCTAAGCGGGAAACTAGCCTCAAGATGAGATCTCACTGGGACCTTGAGTCCCCTGAAGGGCCGTCGAAGACTACGACGTTGATAGGTTGGGTGTGTAAGCGCTGTGAGGCGTTGAGCTAACCAATACTAATTGCCCGTGAGGCTTGACCATATAACACCCAAGCAATTTGAGTCGAAAGGCCAGATTGCGGTGTGTGAAGACGCAATGAACCGAAAGTTCGWAATACTCACAAAACACCRATTKCTATCACATCCCCAATTTGCTGAAGCGCGGCCGACTGGCCACGATTCGGTACCCGAATTTCTTGACGACCATAGAGCATTGGAACCACCTGATCCCATCCCGAACTCAGCAGTGAAACGATGCATCGCCGATGGTAGTGTGGGGTTTCCCCATGTGAGAGTAGGTCATCGTCAAGATTAAATTCCGAAACCCCAATTGCGAAAGCAGTTGGGGTTTTGTTTTTGAAGTAGAAACATCAAGAATTCGCTGGCACGTCGTCAACGACGGACTCGCACACAGAATTTCTTGACGACCATAGAGCATTGGAACCACCTGATCCCATCCCGAACTCAGCAGTGAAACGAT
>NZ_LHVM01000025.1:0-203481 GCF_001269805.1 Pseudomonas sp. P1.8 | reverse complement strand
TTTCTGGAGGGCAACCCCGACCAGCCTTTGATCACCGGCTGCGTGCCAAACACCGTCACCGCCGTGCCGTATCCGTTGCCGGAGCACAAGACCCGAACCGTGCTGCGCAGCCACAGCTCACCGGCCAATGGCGGCTTCAACGAGCTGTCGATCGAAGACCGCGCCGGCCAGGAGCTGATCTACCTGCGCGCCCAGCGTGACCTACAACAGCAAGTCCTCAACGACAGCCGGCTGGAGGTGGGTAACCAGCGGCATGAAATCATCAAGGGCGACAGCATCACGGTGCTGGAGGCAGAAGACCGGCGCACCGTGACTGCCGACCGCAAGGTCGAGCTCAAGGCCAACGATTATTTGCAGGTGGCTCACAGCAGCCACACCCGTGTCGGCCAGACGCTGGTGGCCGAAGCCGGCCAGCAGGTGCACCTCAAGGCCGGGCGAATCTTATCCTCGATGCCGGGGTCAGCATCACCTTGAAAGCCGGCGGCCAGCACATCGTGATCGGGCCGGGTGGCATTTTCAGCAGCACAGAGATTCAAGTCGGCGGTGCGCCGCTTGCGGGCGTCGCTGCGGCTCCACTGCTGCCAGGCATGTTGGAGGAGCTATCTGCGTCACCTCTTTTGGTCCTGGCTCAGCGGCGAGCATTGCAGAGCGCTACCCCACGTTGCGAAATCTGTCAGCAGGCAGAGGAGGAAAGTGCGACATGAGTATTGATTCCCCGGCCAACTACTTGCTGATCGATGGTGTATTGCGTGCCAATGCACTGACGAGCCTGTATCAACTCGATGAGTCGGTTGAAGTTGAACCCTTGTACCTGGGCACGCGATGGGCTGCGCTGAATGATCTTGGCCCCATACTGGTCTCGATTCGCGGTTCATCAGGCTTCGTTAACGAGACATGCCGAAGCGCTACCGGTCAACCTGATGCGAGCCTGCTGTACAGCCTGGCGCCGATGAGTGTCGTAGCGGCTCATTTGCGGCGCTTCATAGCTCCGCCAGATGTGTTGGGCGGCAATGGTTTGCTGCGTTTTGCCGACCCGCTGGTGGCGCGCCATTGGTTGGGCAGCTATCAAGGCGCGCAGCTGGATACCGTGCTTGGCCCTATAGATGCCTGGCACGTTCCTGAACATCCGCATTCCTGGGAGCCTGTTGTATCCCTCGAGTGGCGAAGCATTTTTCGTGCGGCGCCGTCGCCCGAGTGGGTTGATTCATGCGCTCAATTGGGAGAAACCCAATTGGGCGCACTGGATCAGGCGGCACGCTGGCGGTTCATGGAGAAACTGCATCAAAGCCTCGAACAGAGCCTTCCTCAGCACCTCGCTCGAATAGACATAAGCCAGCTGACTCGATGGTTCCATGACCGTCTGAATGAGGCTCAGGCCTGGGGGCTTGGCACCCAGCGCAGCCTCGCGATCTGGGTTGAATACAGCCTGCGCTGGGGCGAGGGTTTTACATTGCGTGCCGATGGACCCTATCAGCAATGGCTGGTCCGTACCCCCGATGCCCCCAGGTTCGCTCCAGAGTTACGTATCCAGCAAATGGACAGCGACTTCGAATTGAACAAGGAACTGTGATGAACCAGCCCACCGCGGAATACTTGCTGAGGCAGGCCAGGCGTAACCAGATGTTCAGCAATGCGCCCATGGGCATGGGCCAGTGCCCCTTGAAACTTGCCGAGGTAGCCATTTTTCCGGTGCGTTATGCGCTGGACGAATCACCATCAGCCAAGGGCAGCCACCAAGGGCCGCATGCCTTGCCCGCCGGCTGGTCCAGGCCACCGCCTGCACTGCAGACCCGCAGCTATACCCTGCGGCAATTGCGCGATGGCTGGCTCTACGTCTGGAACAGCGTCGACCAGACGTTCCATGAATATCAGATACACGGCGAACACTTCACGCGGCACCCGTGGACGGACGTCCAGCTGCATCAGGACGTGCGCCACAACCCGGGCGAAACCCATCCCTACCTGCTGTACCCGCGACGTAGCCAGTTGCGGCTCGCCTATTCGCCGGTGCAATGGACGTGGCGCCTGTGCGAGTTGATGCGCAACAGTGCGACTGCACACAGCCGATGGATGCGAAGCCTGGATCTGCCGGGTTTTTGCCGCACTGGCGAGGTCGCCCATGGCGGCCTGATCACCGAGCTGGGCAATAGCGTGGCCGATATCCTGGTCTACGGCGCAACGCCTCCCGGCTTTACCAGTACGCTATTGCCGACCACCGCGACGGAGCCCGGCGCGCCCTTCAAGGCCGCGTTCGAAGAGGCGCTGGTACGGGGCCGGGTGCCGGAACAGGACACCGCGCTGTTTATCGCCCTGGATGATCCGCTGGCCCTGATCGATGACCTGACCATGAACCTGACCGGTCGCCTCCTAGAGCAAAGCCGGTTTGAAAGCCTGCATCAATACCCGGTGGAAAGCGCAATCGCCGTGCAGCGTTTGTGCGGGTTTGATACCGAGGCGTTTGTGCCCGACGCGCTGACCGACCCGGTGCAACGTCAAGCCTGCAACGATGACCTGTATGCGCTCCTGAAAGCCCAGGATGAAGTCGAGTGCGGCAAGGACCTGGCGTCCGCCGACCAGGTGGGATTGGTGACGCTGGGCGCCACCTCAACCGTGGAAGCCGGCATGGCCTCGTTCAAGGCCAGATGGGGCCAGTTGCCCGATCATCTCCAATGGCAGCAGGCCCTGGAAGAGTGGAACGCCAAGCGCTTGTGGCGCGAAGATGTGCGCTTTGACGACGTACAGCAGTACCTGCGTCAGACCACCGCCGAGGCGCGGCGGCTGCGCGAGCATGGCCAGCGCAGCGAGCGCGACCTGCTGACCTGGCTGGATCAGCTGGGTCCGGGCGCGGAGGCGGTCTACCACGATACCTGCGATGAAGGGCACGCCAGTCAGTTACTGGAAACCGCCCACGCCCTTTACACCGTCCTGGGCAACGGCGAAAACGGCCAACAGTGGTTGTGCGCGCAGGCCCGCCAACCGAGCACCCTGTTCGGCATGGCGCTGTTCAATTTCAATGCCGAAGTCGCCACCTTGATCAGGACCGTGTCGCACAACTTCAGCACCACCGGCAAACTGGACTATCAGGGCCGTGAAGGGGACGGCAGCTCGCCGGTCCTGACGCCTGCCTCGGCGGCGGGCGAGACAAACCTCGCCACTCGCTTCAGCGAAATCAAGGCGGTACTGGACCTGGAGACGCTGCGCAACAGCAAGCTCTACCAGGCCATGAGCAGCACGGCCAGGCAGGCCATGACAACCTTGATCAAGGTCGCCAACCACCAGGCGAAGGAGGCCTGGCACGGGCTCAGTGGCATGTTGCTGCCGGCCATGAAGCAGCAGGCAGGGCTGATCCTCGCCGTGCCCCAGGTGCTGATCTCCAGCGAAATCTCCAGCGCCACGCAACTGCTCTTCAACCCAAACTACCCGCGTGATTATCAAGCCTGGCTGCTGGAGGTCGAGGCCGTCAAGAACAGGATCAACGTCGCCCAAAGGGTGCTGCTGCGCCCCGGCGCGGCGTACGATCAACGCGCCGCGCGCATTGCCCTGCAGGCCCATGAAGCCTCACTGAAAAACCTTTTCCTGAGCCGCCCCAACCAGATCCTCGCCCACGCCTCGGGCCACACGCGGCTTGCGGCGGGGCTGGTGCAAATCAACCACTGGCTCGCCGACCTGGGGCAAAGCGAAGTGCTGGCCCAACTCAAGCTGACAGGCACCTATGAGCACATAACCCGCACGAAAGCCTGGATGAACCAGAACCTGGGCCACGCCCTGCCGGCCCTGTTGGTCGGCCTGAACGCCTGGAACCTGCATCACAGCGCTCGGCAGGCGCAGAACGACGGGCGGTTTTCCGCGCAGGAGTGGCGGGTTGTCGGGGCCAATGCGGCGTATGCGGGCAATGCCGTTGCGGCGTTGTGGGTGGGGCCGGCGTGGAGTCGGGCGGGGGGATGGTTGGTGAGCTGGGTGCGGAAACGCTCAAGGTGGCTCAGGTAGCTTATAAACGTTGGCTGTCTGCCGCTGAACAAGGGCTGGCCAAAGGAGAGGCTGCCAAGGCTGCGGTAGCCAACGAGTTTGCAACGTTTTCGAAAGGGCTGATTTGGCGCACGGTGACGTGGGCGGCCTTGGGGGCTGTTGCGGCCGGGCTTGAGGCTTGGCAGATTTCCCACGAAGTCGAAGGAGCCACCAGCGAAGAAGAGTGGTTCCTGCTTACGTGGAAGAAACATACTGTCGTGGGAATGTCCATTGTTGCTGGAGGGCAACTGGCTGGCGCAGGTCTCGGTTACTGGTTTGGTTTTGCCTGGGTCATGTCCACCCCGGTAACAGTCATATTGGCCGGCCTTGGCATCGCTTATCTGATGATTACCATGGCCGCCAACCGTTACAAACGTGAAGGGCTGCGTCTGTGGCTGCACCGTTGCAGTTGGGGGCGCGGGGCTATACCCGAGTGGCAGGGCGATGAAGGCCATGCCCAACAAATGTTCGCCCTGCTGGAAACCCTGCAACGACCCACCGTGATGGGCAGAGCCTTGCATTACGACGGCGACCGGATGCCGAGCAGGGGGCTGGGCTTCTGGGTACAGATCCAGGTGCCCGTCGCAGTGGCGGGCAAAGCGCTGACCTTGCAACCGTGGCTGGTGGAAAAGAGCCATTTTTCCGAAGGTGATCTGCGCACCTTGAACACCGCCGCCGTCCACGACCAGTTTCTTAACGGCAACTGGGTCGACCCCCAGCAGCTCGGCGAACTGCCCAGCGTGCCCGCCCGCACCGTCAGGCCGGCGGACTTCAGTTATGCCGATACAGACCAGCACCGGCTGTGGCAGGTGTGGGTCGAAACCACGACCCGACGGCCGATCCTGGAACTGGAGATTACCTATCCGTCCGGCGTGCGTCAGCGCTCGGACTTCCGGGGATACATGTTTCGACTGGCGTTGGAATGGACCACGAATGAAGCAGACCGGCTCAACAATGTCTTTACCAGCGAACTGACGCAAGAGAGCGGTGTGCTGCTGGCTAATAAACACATTCAGCCCTTGCAGTTGATTGTTCCCTTGTCAATGAGCGATGAGCGTGACGATGTTTAACTTTAACAAAGCCCTTGAGTTGCCGCCGCAACTGCAGTGGAAATACGCCAATGAGCCCGAATTATTGGGCTGGACGATACGGGCGCGTAATTACAATACGTTTGTGGCTAATTGTATGTTTGCGTTTATGTCTCTGGTGATTATGGGGTGGTCTTATTTTTTGTATGCGACGGCTGATGCAAATGATAGTGTCGCCTCCAAGTTTGTATTTAGCCTGTGTTTCTATATGTTTTTTTCATTTGTGATTTCTTGGATGACCCATCAGCGCATGAATATCGCCTATCGCTTCACGGAATCTGGTGTGGAGTATTGCAAATGGAAAGACTTTCCCAAATGGGTATTGCCGTTTGTAAAGTGGTTTGCGGGCATAACGGCAGTGATGTTTATCTTTCTTGCAACCCTTGATCCTGCGTTCTTGATCGGTGCGCTCATAGGTCCGGGGGGGATGGGGTTGATGTACCTGTCAATGGCGAACTCAAAGAGCTACCGAGAGCTACATACTCAATATCACAATCATTTTTTTCATTGGGATGAACTGACAAAACTAACGATCGCGACAAATAGAGATATGGTGGAGGTTGACTATAGCGTGCCGAAGGAAGGTTCTATTTACATGATCGAAGGGAGTCTGTATGTGTTTTTTAAACGCGATAGAAAAAATGAGGTAGTAACCTTGATCAAAAAACATTTACCGCCTGCCGTTCCTTGTATTGTCGGAAAAGTGGATGTTCTGAACTAATCACGATGCCATGGATGTTTAACCGCAAGCGGCGCGAAACGGCTGATATAGATGTCCGTTCCACAACAGCTCGGCGAACTGCCCAGCGTGCCCGCCCGCACAGTCAGGCCGGCGGACTTCCGTTATGCCGCTACAGACCAGCACCGGCAGTGGCAGGTGTGGGTCGAAACCACGACCCGACGGCCGATCCTGGAACTGGAGATTACCTATCCGCCCGACGTACGTCAGCGCTCGGACTTCCGGGGATACATGTTTCGACTGGCGTTGGAATGGACCACGAATGAAGCAGACCGGCTCAACAATGTCTTTACCAGCGAACTGACACAAGAGAGCGGTGTGCTGCCGGCCAATAAACACATTCAGCCCTTGCAGTTGATTGTTCCCCTGTCAATGAGCGATGAGCTTGACGATGTTTAACTTTAACAAAGCCCTTGAGTTGCCGCCGCAGTTGCACTGGAAATACGCCAATGAGCCCGAATTATTGGGCTGGACGATACGGGCGCGTAATTACAATACGTTTGTGGCTAACTGCATGTTCGTATTTATGTCCGTTGTAATAGTTGGGGCTGGATTCATCATGTACTCCGTCTATAGCGGGATGAGTCAGCCTTGGCGTACATTGTCTTGTGTGTTTTTTTGTACGGCCATGTTTTTGGTGATAGTCGGTATGACCCATCAGCGCATGAATTTCGCTTATCGCTTCACGGAATCTGGCGTGGAGTATTGCAAATGGAAAGACTTTCCAAAATGGGTATTGCCGTTTGTAAAGTGGTTTGCGGGCATAACGGCAGTGATGTTTATCTTTCTTGCAACACTTGATCCTGCGTTCTTGATCGGTGCGCTCATAGGTCCGGGGGGGATGTTGATGTACCTGTCAATGGCGAGCTCAAAGAGCTATCGAGAGCTACATACTCAATATCACAATCATTTTTTTCATTGGAATGAACTGACAAAACTAACGATCGCGACAAATAGAGATATGGTGGAGGTTGACTATAGCGTGCCGAAGGAAGGTTCTATTTACATGACCGAAGGGAGTCTGTATGTGTTTTTTAAACGCGATAGAAAAAATGAGGTAGTAACCTTGGTCAAAACACATTTACCGCCTGCCGTTCCTTGTATTGTCGGAAAAGTGGATGTTCTGAACTAATTACGATGCCATGGGTGTTTAACCGCAAGCGGCGCGAAACGGCTGATATAGATGTCCGTTCCACAACAGCTCGGCGAACTGCCCAGCGTGCCCGCCCGCACCGTCAGGCCGGCGGACTTCCGTTATGCCGCTACAGACCAGCACCAGCAGTGGCAGGTGTGGGTCGAAACCACGACCCGACGGCCGATCCTGGAACTGGAACTGGAGATTACCTATCCGCCCGGCGTGCGTCAGCGCTCGGACTTCCGGGGATACATGTTTCGACTGGCGTTGGAATGGACCACGAATGAAGCAGACCGGCTCAACAATGTCTTTACCAGCGAACTGACGCAAGAGAGCGGTGTGCTGCTGGCTAATAAACACATTCAGCCCTTGCAGTTGATTGTTCCCTTGTCAATGAGCGATGAGCGTGACGATGTTTAACTTTAACAAAGCCCTTGAGTTGCCGCCGCAACTGCAGTGGAAATACGCCAATGAGCCCGAATTATTGGGCTGGACGATACGGGCGCGTAATTACAATACGTTTGTGGCTAACTGCATGTTCGTATTTATGTCCGTTGTAATAGTTGGGGCTGGATTCATCATGTACTCCGTCTATAGCGGGATGAGTCAGCCTTCTTTCTTGCAACCCTTGATCCTGCGTTCTTGATCGGTGCGCTCATAGGTCCGGGGGGGGTGGGTTTGATGTACTTGTCGATGGCCAATTCGAAGGATTACCAAGCCATGCACACCCAATATCATCACCATGCTTTCAAGTGGGAGGACCTTACACAGTTGGCCATTGCGACTAATAGAGAGGTGGTGGATTTAAAATATAGCGTCATTTTGGCGGGGAATGACTATAAGACGAACTGGAGTCTTAATGTTTTTTGCAAACGCAAGCATAAGGAAAGTGTGGCTGATTTCATCAGGCCTTATTTATCTCCCGGCGTGCCCTTCATCAAAGCCAAGGTGAATGTGCCAATGAGCACTGACTGACGGTTGCAGGTGGTAAAAGATCTATTTTGGATGCCAGTTGCTGGTCTTTATCAACAGCACCAGCATTTTTACGTGCAGCCGATAATGGCCATCCTCAGCCAATGATTGCCCTGCTGGAAACCCTGTAACGACACATCATCATGGGCACAGCTTTACGGTTGTCAGCTCGAGAGGTAGCGCAACACCCCGGATCAAATTTCAGGGCATTTCCTTCGTTGCTTGCAGATAACTCCTACATCAATGCGTGGCGCAAAACTCAATACTTCCAGTCGCTTTTAGGGGAATCGGTTCAGGGTCAGTCTGGGATCGATTACGCCAAACCGTAGCGTCGTGAATGGAATTAGTATGCAGCGAGTTCACCTCTGATGAGGTCAGTCCGCAAAGCCCTGATTAGCGGGGCGGATCATTTCTGCGCTACCCGGGATACGGTTTTGCCGCGAGCGCGCTGGAGCCTGGGTCCGGGTGGGTCGCAGCTTGATGAGGTGCTTTGCGGCTACCTCCTCGGACCGGTGCTGATCGCTAGCTTTGGCTGCTTGCGGCAGCGCGATCTGTATGGCAATCAGCGGCAAGTAGTGATGGCCGGCAGTTGTCTGGAAAACTTTCAGTCTGTCGCCAGCACTGGTTTTGCGCGTGAACTCACGCTACAGGACGAGCCGTAAATGTCCTATTCAAGCAAGCTATCGGCTCACTATCTTGAACTCGCGAAGTCAGCTATTGGTGAGCAGTCCTTTGCAGGTGAAGACGTTCGTTTTTCGAGCGAGTTCGAGACGTTGGAAAGCGAGTTGGCCAAAGCCCGATCGATGCATGAAAGCGGGCAGGTTGACTGGCTGAAAGTGCAGGAAGTCGGTGAGGCGTTGCTACGTACTCAGTCCAAGGACTTGCGGGTTGCGAGCTGGGTAACGTGGGCGCTGTACCAGCGTGAGTCCTTTTCCGGCCTGGTGGCCGGCTGTGGGCTCATGCATCACTTGTGTAAGCACTCGTGGTCGCAGATCCACCCGGTCAAGTGGCGAACCCGCGCTGCGGCTGTCGGCTGGCTGGTGCCGCGGCTTGAGCAGGTACTCACTGACAGTGTCGCAATCAAAGAGCAGTTGCCGGTGTTCCGCCAACTGGTTGAACACCTTGAAGGTCTCGATGCCGCCTGCGCAGAGCATCTGGGTGGCGATGCGCCGCTGCTGTTGCCGATCACTCGCCGCTTGAGAAGCAGGGTTCTGCGTGCTGCAAACAACCAGCCAGAGCCTGGTGTGGTGGGCGCAACAGTGGCTCAGGTCAAGCAAGCAGCCACACAGTTGTTTACCCCTGGCGCTACGATCGACAACGAAAAAGACGCCCATAAGGCCCTGCGCGATCAGCAGGAGGCGGCACGGCCTTTATGCGCGTGGTGGCTCAAGCAGAAAGCCACCGACCTGCGGGCCTATCGCCTCAATCGAACGCTTCTGTGGTTACCCATTGACGTCGTCCCTGAACGTAATTCCGAGCAAATCACTGCATTGCGCGGTTTGCCGACGGACAGGCTGAAGGCCTATCAGGCCCAATATGACCAGTCCAAGTACGCCGACCTGCTGGTGGAGCTGGAGGCGAGTGTCGCAAAGGCCCCGTTTTGGTTTGATGGCCAACGGATGGTTTGGGAATGCCTTCAGGGCTTGAGCGCGGAAATGGCGATGCGAGAAGTGGAAATCCATTTCGCGCTGTTGATTCAGCGCCTGCCAGGCATTGTCGAATTGCGTTTTCATGATGGCTCCCCGTTTGCCGATCCAGCCACTCAGGCATGGATCGCCGCCAACGTCATGCCACACCTGCAATCCGCCAGTACGCCGCGCAAGGTCGAAGCCATCGACGCGCAGTCCGCCTGGGAGCTGGCCCTGGAAGAAGCCCTGCCGATTCTGCGCACGGAAGGCCTCAAGGCGGCCGTGCAGTCCCTCAAGCAGGGCTTGCAAGGCGCCCAGGGCGGGCGCGTTAGATTCTTCTGGCAGTTCGCTCTGGCGCGGCTGTGCTTCATGGCAAAAAAGTACGAATTGGCCAAGACCCAGCTCGAAACACTGGACCAGACACTACAGGGCTCGGGCCTTAACGCCTGGGAGCCCGACCTTGTACTGGACGTGCTGCATTTGCTGCATAGCTGCTGCGAGTTGTTGCCACAGAACCATGCCGTACGTGAATGCAAGGAAGAGATTTATCGCAGGCTGTGTCACCTCGATCTCGAAGTGGTACTGCAATAGGCCTCAGGGCCACAACCGCAAGGAGAAAAGCCATGGCCAAAGAAGGCTCGGTAGCCCCCAAGGAACGCATCAACGTCACTTTCAAACCTGCCACCGGTGCTGCCAGGGAGGAGATCGAACTGCCGTTGAAACTGCTGGCAATCGGTGACTACACCCACCGCAAGGATGAGCGCAAGGTCGAAGATCGCAAGCCGATCAGCATCGACAAGATGACGTTCGACGACGTGCTGGCCAAACAAGAGTTGAACCTGACACTTAGCGTACCGAACCGACTGCAGGAAGACAGCGACACGCAAGAGCTGGCGGTGAAGCTGCATGTGAACTCAATGAGGGACTTCAATCCGGCCAGCCTGGTCGAGCAAGTGCCTGAGCTCAAAAAACTGATGGAACTGCGCGATGCGCTGGTAGCCCTCAAGGGGCCGCTGGGTAACGCACCGGCATTTCGCAAAGCCATCGAAGGCGTACTCGCCGACGACGAATCCCGCGCTCGCGTTCTGGGTGAGCTGGGCTTGAGCACCGCCGCTCAGGATGCCTGAGTCCCCATCAGCCAAGGAAGCCAAGACAATGAGCACTAGCGCAGCACAGCAGAACAACAACGAGCAGGGCGAATTCAGCATTCTCGACAGCATCATTGCCGAAACCCGCCTGACGCCGGGCGACGAAGCCTACGACATCGCCAAGCGCGGCGTGTCAGCGTTCATTGAGGAGCTGCTCAAACCGCAGAACGATGGTGAACCGGTCAAGAAAGCCATGGTTGACCGCATGATCGCCGAGATTGATGCCAAACTCAGCCGTCAAATGGACGAAATCCTCCACCACTCGGACTTCCAGTCTCTGGAATCCTCGTGGCGTGGCCTGCAATTGCTGGTCGAGCGCACCAACTTCCGCGAAAACATCAAGATCGAGATTCTCAACGTTTCCAAAGAAGACCTGCTGGACGATTTCGAAGATTCACCGGAAGTGATGCAGGCTGGCCTGTACAAGCACATTTATACCGCTGAATACGGTCAGTTTGGTGGTCAGCCGGTGGGCGCGATCATTGCGGACTACTTCATGACTCCAAGCTCGCCGGACGTAAAGCTGATGCAGTACGTGTCCAGTGTGGCCTGCATGTCCCACGCGCCGTTCATCGCCGCAGCCGGCCCGCAGTTTTTCGGCCTGGAAAACTTCACTGGTTTGCCGGCCCTGAAGGATCTCAAAGATCATTTCGAAGGCCCGCAATTCGCCAAATGGCAGAGTTTCCGCGAATCGCAAGACGCCCGATACGTAGGTCTTACCGTCCCGCGTTTTCTGCTGCGCAACCCCTACGACCCGGAAGAAAACCCGGTGAAGTCGTTCGTGTACAAGGAAACCGTAGCCAATAGCCACGAACACTACCTGTGGGGTAACACCGCCTACGCGTTCGGCACCAAATTGACCGATAGCTTCGCCAAATTCCGCTGGTGCCCGAACATCATTGGCCCGCAAAGCGGTGGCGCGGTGGAAGACCTGCCGTTGCACCATTTCGAAAGCATGGGCGAAATCGAAACCAAGATTCCTACCGAAGTGTTGGTTTCCGATCGTCGTGAATATGAGATGGCGGAAGAGGGCTTTATTTCTCTGACCATGCGCAAAGGCTCCGACAACGCGGCGTTCTTCTCCGCAAGCTCGGTGCAAAAGCCAAAGTTCTTCGGCAACAGTGCAGAGGGCAAGACGGCCGAACTGAACTACAAGCTCGGCACCCAACTGCCGTACATGATGATCGTCAACCGCCTGGCTCACTACTTGAAAGTACTGCAGCGCGAGCAGATCGGGTCGTGGAAAGAACGTACTGATCTTGAGCAGGAGCTGAACAAATGGATCCGTCAGTACGTGGCCGACCAGGAAAACCCCAGCGCCGAAGTCCGTGGCCGCCGTCCACTGCGTGCTGCCCAGATCATCGTCAGTGATGTCGAAGGCGAGCCAGGCTGGTACCGCGTGAGCCTGAACGTGCGGCCCCACTTCAAATACATGGGCGCAGACTTCACCTTGTCACTGGTCGGCAAGCTGGATAAAGAGTAAGCGGAGCCTGACTCATGACTGGATACGGCAGCCTTTTCGAACGCCTGGGTGGCGATGCTGGAAAACGCATCGATTGCAGCCTCGAGTTTTGCGCCATGGCGTCGGTGGCTGCCCATCTGGCCAAGATGTTGAGTACACGTGCGGGCAGTGTGCAAACGCTGTCCGATTACGGGCTTCCCGATCTCAATGACATGCGTCTGAGCCTGCACGACGCCTTGAGTCAGGCCCGTTTGGCTATCGAGAAATTCATAGAAGCCTACGAGCCACGCCTGAGCAACGTGCATGTCATCTCCCTACCGCCTGACCACGAACAGCTCCGCTTGTCCTTCAGCATCAACGCGCTTATGGAAGTTGAGGGTTTCAAGCGACGGGTCAGCTTTGCCGCGCGCCTGGATGGCAACGGCCAAGTCAAAGTCAGCACATGACGGAGATCGAAACAATTTTATTGATTGATCGGCATCGACGTTCGGGACGTTTCTTTAACGCCACTGACCTCACACCTTTCGCGAACAAGAAAAGCGGGTAGCCGACTGTGTCCTTTAACCATTACTACCAAAGCGAACTCACGGCACTTCGCCAGTTAGGCCGCCGATTTGCCGAGCGCAACCCTGCGTTGGCGCCTTTCCTCGGGCAGGCCGGACGTGATCCGGATGTTGAGCGGTTGCTGGAAGGCTTTGCGTTTCTGACCGGTCGTCTACGGCAGAAGCTCGACGATGAATTGCCTGAGGTCAGCCACTCGCTGATGCAATTGCTGTGGCCGAACTACATGCGGCCGCTGCCTGCGTTCAGCATTTTGCAGTTCGACCCGCTGAAGCGCTCCGGACCTGCATTGATGGTTGGGCGCGATACGCCGGTCCAGAGTCAGCAGATCGACGAGGTACATTGTGGTTTCCGCACCTGTTACCCGACCGAAGTTCAGGCACTGGATCTGACCGGACTGACGTATTCGGTGAAGGGCAGTGGTTCGTTGCTGAACCTGCGCCTGGAGATGAGCGCCGACGGCCACCTTGGCGAGCTGGAATTGAACCGCTTGCGTCTGCACTTGGCTGGCGAGCGTTACATCAGTCAAATGCTGTACCTGAGTTTGTTGCGTAATCTGGAAGGTATTGAACTGATTCCGCTCGATAGCGCCGGCATGGCAATCAAAGGTGTCGACGGCAAGCCAATGGCGTTCAAGATGCCATGCAACCGCGTACAACCGGTGGGGTTTGCCGAAGACGAGGCGTTGATCCCTTATCCGCTGAACACCTTCCGCGGTTACCGCTATCTGCAGGAATACTTCGCCTTCCAGGACAAGTTCATGTTCGTCGATGTCCTCGGTCTGGATCTGCTCAAGGCGCTGCCGCAAGACACGCTGAAACAGATGCGGGGACTGGAGTTGCGTTTCGACATTCGCAAGAGCGGCAACCTGCGCATGCCTCCGACCCTGGACAACGTGAAGCTGCATTGCACCCCCATCGTTAATTTGTTCAAGCACGATGCGTTACCGATTCGTCTCGATGGAAAGCAGGACGAATACCTGCTACTGCCCACAGAACATAACCTGGAAAGCTGCGGTGTGTTTTCCGTGGAAACGGTGACCGGCTGGAAGCCCGGCGGCACCGGTTATCAGGAATACGTGCCGTTCGAATCCTTCGAACACGATCCGAGTTTCGACGTGCCCAACAGCCGTCCGCATTACAGCGTCCACCAGCGTTCGTCATTGCTCCACGACGGCCTCGATACCTATCTGAGCTTTGGCATCCGCCACACCGAAGCTCACGAAACCTTGTCAATCGAGCTGATGTGCACCAACCAGAATCTGCCGCGCAGACTCAAGCTCGGTGATATCAACATGGCCTGCGAAGGCACGCCGGAGTTCCTCGGTTTCCGCAACATCACCCCGGTCACCGCAAGTTTCGCGCCGCCGCTGAACGGTGACTTCCTGTGGAAACTGATCAGCAATATGTCGCTTAACTATCTGTCCCTGGCCGACGTCAACGCGCTGAAGGTCATTCTCGAAACCTACGATCTGCCGCGTTACTACGATCAGCAGGCAGAGAAGGTCAGCAAGCGTCTGCTCGACGGGCTCAAGTCGATTGAGCATCAGCATGTCGACCGATTGCATCGCGGTTTGCCGGTGCGAGGACTGCGCACCGAGCTGACCATCGACCCGCAAGGCTATATCGGCGAAGGGGACCTGTTCGTGTTCGCTTCGGTTCTCAACGAGTTTTTCGCGCTTTACGCCAGTCTCAATTCGTTCCACGAGCTACGGGTAAAAAGCACACAGGGAGAGGTGTACCAATGGGCGCCACGTATGGGCTTGCAGCCCCTGCTTTAAGCGGGTTGACCCGGGTAATACGCGAGTATTCGCTGTTTCAGGCCGTACTGCTGGTACTCGACCGGCTGCGTGTGGCTCACCCGTACATGAGCGAAGAGGAGCTGTACGACCAGCTGGAGTTCCAGGCCAACCCGAGTCTGGGTTTCCCTGGCAGCGACGTTGATCGCGTGGAGTTTTTCGAAGAACACGGGCAGATGCGCGCGCGACTGCGATTCAACCTGATCGGCCTGGTGGGGTCCGGTTCGCCGCTACCGGCGTTCTATGGCGAACAGGCTCTGGGCGACAGCGAAGAAGGCAATTCGACGCGCAACTTCCTCGATCTGTTTCACCATCGCCTGCACCGGCTGATGTTGCCGATCTGGCGCAAGTATCGCTACCGCGCGCGATTCCTGAGCGGCGCGCTCGACCCGTTTTCCTCACAGCTGTTTGCCTTGATCGGTCTAGGCGGCGAAGAGATCCGCAAGGCCGGGGAACTGAACTGGAAGCGCCTGCTGCCGTACCTCGGGTTGCTCAGCTTGCGGGCGCACTCTGCGGCGCTGATTGAGGCGGTACTGCGTTACTACTTCAAGCACGAAAACCTGCTTATCGAGCAGTGCATCGAGCGTCGCGTGGAAATGCTCGACGAACAGCGCAATCGTCTGGGTCGTGCCAACAGTCTGCTGGGCGAAGACCTGGTACTGGGCGAACACGTACGCGACCGCAGCGGCAAATTCCGCATCCACATCACCCAACTCGATTGGCAACGCTTTCACGAATTTCTGCCGATCGGTTTCGGTTACCAGCCGTTGCGCGCGCTGGTTCGGTTCACTCTGCGTGACCCGCTCGATTACGACATTCGCCTGGTACTGCGACAGGACGAAATTCCCGAGCAGCGCATCGGCGAGCAGAACGCCTGTCGTCTGGGATGGACCAGTTGGCTGGGCCGCGAAAGAGCGGACGGCGTGGTGACGCTGGGCAGCAAAATTCATTAAGGACAGATGATCCATGATCAACGTAGACCTGCAACAACTTATCCACGCCCTGGATGCCGAAACCCGTCGCGATCTGGAGCGTTCGGCTGAGCGTTGCGTCGCCCGCGGCGGCAGCAAAATCCTGATCGAAGACTTGCTGCTGGGTTTGCTGGAGCGCCCGCAAGGCTTGCTCGTCCGTGCATTGCAAGATGCCGGGATGGACGCCGGTGTATTGAGCGCTGCATTGCACTCCCGGATGGAACACAGCGGCTCGCGCAATCCGGTGTTCGCCCCGGAACTGCTGCAATGGCTGCAAGATGCGTTGCTGGTGGCCAACCTCGAACTGGGGCAGAGCCAGGTTGAACAGGCTGCGCTGATCCTCGCGCTGCTGCGCAACCCGATGCGTTATGCCGGCAGTCGCTACCAGCCGTTGCTGGCGAGGCTGAACATCGAGCGTCTCAAAGAGTTCGCCTTGTCACAGAAAGAACCAGCGGCCACTGGCAAACCCACCGCACCGGGTGAATCGCTGTTGGAGCGTTTTACCCACAACATGACTCAACAGGCTCGCGACGGCAAACTCGACCCGGTGCTGTGCCGTGATGGCGCGCTCCGGCAGATGATCGATATCCTCGCTCGTCGGCGCAAGAGCAACCCTATTGTTGTCGGCGAAGCCGGTGTCGGTAAAACCGCGGTCGTCGAAGGCTTGGCCTTGCGCATCGCCGCCGGTGAAGTGCCCCCTGTGCTCAAAGGCGTCGAGTTGCTCTCGCTGGACGTTGGCCTGTTGCAAGCGGGCGCCAGCGTCAAAGGCGAGTTCGAACGCCGCCTCAAGGGCGTCATCGACGAAGTCAAAGCCTCGCCGCATCCGATCATCCTGTTCATTGACGAAGCTCACACGCTGATCGGCGCGGGTGGCAATGCCGGTGGCTCCGACGCGGCCAACTTGCTGAAACCGGCCCTGGCCCGTGGCGAGTTGCGCACCATCGCCGCCACCACGTGGGCGGAGTACAAGAAGTACTTCGAAAAGGATCCCGCACTGGCTCGTCGTTTCCAGCCGGTGCAATTGCACGAGCCGACGGTCAGTGAAGCCGTCACTATTCTGCGTGGCTTGGCTCAGGTTTACGAAAAGAGCCACGGCATCTACCTGCGCGATGACGCAGTGGTTGCTGCCGCTGAACTGTCCGCCCGTTACCTGACGGGTCGCCAGCTGCCGGACAAGGCGGTCGACGTGCTCGACACAGCCTGCGCCCGTGTGCGCATCAGCCTCGCGGCTGCCCCGGAAAGCCTTGAGCGCCTGCGTAGTGAACTGGCTGAAAGTGGCCGTCAGCGCCAGGCTCTGTGCCGTGATGGAGACGCCGGTTTGCTGATCGATTACCCAGCGCTGAAGGCGTTGGAGCATCGCCTCGACGAAGCCGAAAGCGAAATGATCGCGCTGGAATCGCTGTGGACTGAACAGAAAGCACTGGCCGAGCAGCTGCTGGATCTGCGTCAGCGACTGGCCATGGCCCGTGAAGCCAGCGCCGTCGAGCCGACGATTGAGCAAGGCGCGGTGATCGAATCCCTTCATGCCGATGAATTACAAAGCGTTGAGTCTCTGGAAGCATCGCTGAACGCCGCCCACCGCGCCTTGACCGAGGCTCAAGTAAAAGAGCGTCTGGTGAGTTTCGAAGTCTGCCCGCGCCTGGTGGCCGAAGTCATCAGTGCCTGGACCGGCGTGCCATTGGCGCAACTGGCCCGCGAACACAACACCAAGGTCGCCACTTTCGCCACCGAACTGCGCATGCGCATTCGTGGTCAGGAGCAAGCCGTTCGCGCCCTGGATCGCACTATGCGTGCCACTGCGGCAGGTCTGAACAATCCGCAAGCCCCCGTTGGCGTATTCCTGTTGGTCGGCCCGAGCGGTGTCGGCAAGACCGAAACCGCACTGGCTCTGGCTGACTTGCTGTATGGCGGCGATCGTTTTATTACGACCATCAACATGTCCGAGTTTCAGGAGAAACACACTGTGTCGCGCCTGATCGGTGCGCCACCGGGCTATGTCGGTTACGGCGAGGGAGGCATGCTCACTGAAGCGGTGCGCCAGAAACCGTATTCCGTCGTCTTGCTTGACGAAGTCGAGAAAGCCGACCCGGACGTGCTGAACCTGTTTTACCAGATCTTCGACAAAGGCGTGGCCAACGACGGTGAAGGACGCGAAATCGATTTTCGCAATACGTTGATCCTGATGACCTCGAACCTGGGCAGCGACCGCATCATCGACCTCTGCGATAACGGCGCGCGGCCCGCCGCCGAAGTGCTGGAAGAAACCATTCGCCCGATACTCAGCAAACACTTCAAGCCGGCTCTGCTGGCGCGCATGCGAGTGGTGCCTTACTACCCGGTGGGAGGTCCGGTGCTGCGTGAACTGATTGAAATCAAACTCGGCCGGCTGGGCGAGCGTCTGAACCGTCTTCAGCTGGCTTTCACCTATTGCCAAAGCCTCGTCGATCATTTGGCCGAACGCTGCACGCAGAGTGACAGCGGCGCACGCCTGACCGACCACTTGCTCGATCTGCATGTGTTACCGCTGGTGGCCGACCGCTTGCTCGATGCGATGGCCTGCGGTGAAAGCCTCAAGCGTGTGCATGCCACGCTCGACGGTGGCGCCAGCGTGATTTGCGAGTTCGCCTGAGGTGGGTGTGATGTTCACTCAGGTATCGCAACCACTGGCCTATGCCGAAGCTTTGCTGGGGCAGTTTACCAAGTTGTCACGTGCGGCGAACGATGCTGCGCTGCTGGGTGAATTGGTGCAAGGGGTGGCCGAGCTAAGCGGTTGCGAACTGACGCAACTCTACTTGCTGGATGCGACTCACACATGCCTTGGGATGAACGCCGAGTGCCTCAACGGCATACTGCAATCACGCGAAGTGGCGAGCCTGCCAGCGGATTACAGCGGTGGGCAATTGCTGCAATTTTCTCTGTGCCAGAACCGCGTGGTAAGTCTCGAGGGGTTGAGCAGCAGCCTCCACGAAACCAGTTTCATGCCGCCACAGGCATCACCTTGGCAATCTCTGTTGTGTGTGCCGCTGGTCAATCAACTCAAAGCGGTCAAAGGCTTGTTGCTCTGTGCGAGTCACCGGCACATTGATTTGCAAGTCTTTGCAGACTCGCTCGGGCAGTTAGGCTCGTTCGTGCTGGGCCAACTGAATCTGCTGCAACGCTCGCGTCAGCCCGCCGTGGATTTGTCGCCAGTGCCTGTCAGCCTGCCCTGTGCCAGCGGTTACGGATTGATCGGTGAGAGTCTGGCCATGCGCCAGACCCGTGCGTTGATCAGCAAAGTCCTGCACAGCCCGTACACAGTGCTGCTGCGCGGTGAAACCGGCACTGGCAAGGAAGTGGTCGCGCGGGCGATTCACGATTGCGGCCCACGACGCTCGCAGACATTCATCGTGCAGAACTGCGCGGCGTTCCCCGAAAATCTTCTGGAAAGCGAGCTGTTCGGCTATCGCAAAGGTGCGTTCACCGGTGCCGACCGTGACCGCGCCGGACTGTTCGACGCGGCCAATGGCGGCACTTTGTTGCTCGATGAGATTGGTGACATGCCATTGTCGCTGCAAGCCAAGTTGTTGCGCGTGTTGCAGGAAGGCGAGATTCGCCCGCTGGGCTCCAGCGACACTCATAAAATCGACGTGCGCATTATCGCCGCGACTCACCGTGACTTGTCGGTACTGGTGAGTGAAGGCAAGTTCCGTGAGGACCTGTATTACCGTCTCGCGCAGTTTCCGATTGAGTTGCCGGCCCTGCGTCAGCGCGAAGCCGACATTTTCGACCTGTCCCGACACTTTGCCGATAAAGCCTGTTCGTTTTTGCAGCGCGATGCGCTGCGTTGGTCCGAAGAAGCGCTGGATCATCTGTCCGGTTATGCCTTCCCAGGCAACGTGCGCGAACTCAAAGCGATGGTCGAACGCGCGGTTTTGCTATGCGAAGACGGCGAGTTGCTGGCCGAGCATTTCTCCCTGCGCACGCAAACCTTACCGCCAGACAGCCGCTGGAGCCTGCGTGAACGCCTGGAGCAGGTCGAGCGCAGGCTGCTGCTCGATAGCCTGCGTAAAAACGACGGTAACCAGACTCTCGCCGCCCGTGAACTCGGCCTGCCACGCCGCACGCTGCTCTACCGACTCGGGCGCCTCAACATCAGTTTGGGAGATTTCGATGGGTAGGCAAAGGACCTCACTGGCTTTTAACAATGCCACCCAAATGGGTTGGCGCTTTGTCCATTCTGGAGAACCTCAGATGCCTGTTCGTTGCTGGCAAGCCTTCCTGCTGACCCTCGTCGTTCTATTTGGCCTTGGCGGGTGTAGTGGCAATTACAAACATGACGACAACACCTATCGCCCATTGGGTGATCCGCAAGCGGTCAATCGCGGCAAGTGACCGTAAGGAGTATCACCATGGAACTGGTTCTCGAAATACTGAGCACCCAGCAATTCGCGTCCACGGACTTGTGCCGCAAGACCTTCAAACAGACCGGGGGCGTCGTCGGCCGGGGCGAGGATTGCGACTGGATCATCCCTGATCCAAAGCGTCACGTGTCCAATCACCACATGATCATCAGCTACCGCGAAGACATGTTTTTCCTGACCGATACCAGCAGTAATGGAATCCAGGACGGGGAGAGCGGTGCGCGCCTGCGCAGAGGCGAAGCGGTGCGCATTGAGCACGGCAGCACCTATGTACTGGGTGACTTCAAGATTCTCGCGCGACTGGTGCGTGATCCGACGACCTTTGGCGAAGTCGGCCGTCCACGCGCTGCGGGCAGTATCATTCCGGATGAAGCCTTCCTCGACCTTGATCCGCTGAAGATCCTCGAGCAGCAAGAACGCGTGTATTCGCAAATCGAAGAGCTGATCTCCCCGAACACCACCATCGAGGACGCCCGCCAGCGCGCCGATTGCGCGCGTATTGACATCGAAAACCTGCTGGTTCCGGAACTGGTCAAGGCCACAGTAGGACCCGCGCCGGCGGCGAAAGTGGTCGAACGTCAGAGTGAAGGGTTCTGGGAACGTTTCGGGACGACGCTGGGCGTGGATGTGAACGGCCTCGACCATGACGCCCGCGAAGCATTGGCGCTGAGCGCGGCACACTTGCTCAAGCAAAGTGTCGGCGGTTTGCAGCAGAGCCTGCACACCCGCAATGAGCTCAAGAACGAATTGCGCCTGGCCCGGACCACCTTGCAAGGCGGCAACAAAAACCCGCTTAAAACGACCGGCGATGCGGTTGAAGCGTTGGGCATTTTGTTGCAGCCAGACAAGCCTGGTCAATTATCGGCCGAGCAGGCGATCTCTCGCGCATTCCGCGATTTGCAGGCCCATCAAGTGGCCTTGCTCACTGCCAGCCGCGCCGCCGTACGCGCAACGCTGGAGCATTTCTCGCCGCAGCAGCTGACCCTGCGTTTCGAGCGAGATAACAAGCCGTTATTCGCCACCTCCGGCAATCGCTGGAGAGCCTACGGTCGTTATCACCAGGGCCTGCGTGAGGACGATGACTGGAGCGAGCGGCTGCTGGCCCGTGACTTTGCTCAGGCTTACGAAGAACAGATTCGCCTGATTTCCACCCTATACACCGACCACCAAGGATGATGCGCATGTCCCGCTGTTCGACCACTTTTTTCAAGACGGTGCTAACGGTCATGACCTTGGTGCTGCTGGCCGGGTGCACGTCGTTGTCGCCCTATTCGAAAATGACCAAGCTCAACCTGAAGCTGACTGCCAGCGATCAATTGAACCCGGACCTGAACGGGCGTCCGTCGCCAATCGTTGTTCGTCTATTCGAGCTAAAGCACCCGGTGACCTTCGAAAACGCCGACTTCTTCAGTCTGTATGAACGTGCCAGGAAGTCTCTGGCTCCAGACCTGGTGACTAGCGAAGAACTTGAACTGCGCCCCGGCGAGACCGTCGAGCTGAAACTCAGCGTGGGGGAGGGCAGCCGTTATGTTGGTGTACTCGCCGCCTATCGCGACCTGCCGGAAACCAAATGGCGCTATACCGTGCAGATCTCTGCGCTGGCGGTCACGAATGCTGATCTGACGCTCGATTCTGCCGGTATCCGCAACAACCATGATGTGCTTTCCAGGGTAGATGACTGACCATGAACATCCATAAAGTCATTTGGCAGGAAGGTATGCTGCTGCGTCCACAGCACTTCCAGCACAATGATCGCTACTACGACCACCAGATGAAGAGCCGCACTCAATTGCTGGGTGGTTACACCTGGGGGTTTCTCAATCTGGATATCGACTTGCAGTTCCTCAATATGGGTAAGCTGGTAATCAGCCAGGCCTCGGGGATACTCCCGGACGGCAGTCTATTTGAGCTCGGCGGAAGCACCGAGCCACTGGCGCTGGACGTGCCACCAAACACCTGCAACACACCCATCTATCTGGCGCTGCCGCTGGTCACCGGAAATCACATAGAGTCGCGCCGCCCAGAACAATCTGATGTGTTGGCGCGTTACACCACCTATGAAACAGAAGTCGCCGACTCCAATGCCGGTGATGCTTGCGTCAGCCAGATTTATTGCGCACGCCCGGACTTCAAACTGTTGCTTGGTTTGCAGGAGAGCGACCAGACCTATGTAAAACTTAAAATCTGCGATGTACTCGAAGCGACGCCCGACGGCGTGATCAGCCTCGATCCGGATTTTTTGCCGACCTATATTCAGGCGCATTCCTCCAGCTACCTGCTGTCGTGTCTCAAGGAAGTGATCAGTATGCTCGCCCATCGCGGCGACACTATCGCTGACCGGATTCGCTCCAGCGGCAAGGTCGGTGGCGCCGAAGTCGGTGACTTCATGATGCTGCAACTGATCAACCGTACTGAACTGCTGATGCGTCACTATCTGGAACTCGAGCAGGTACATCCGGAGGAGTTATACCGCACGCTGTTGACCATGCTCGGCGATCTGGCGACCTTTTCCAGCGAAAGCAAACGCCCGCGCCTGCACAGCCGTTACCAGCACAGCGATCAGGGTGCCAGTTTTCGCGAGCTGATGGAGGCGATTCGTCAGGTGCTATCGATGGTGCTGGAGCAGCACGCCATTGAACTGGACCTGCAGGAGCGTCAGTACGGGATCATCGTTTCGCCGCTGCACGATCATAAACTGCTGGGCTCGGCTACTTTCGTGCTGGCGGCCAGTGCCAATTGCGATTGTGAAGAACTGCGCCACCGCCTGCCGGCACACCTCAAGGTCGGCCCGGTTGAGCGCATCCGCCAACTGGTCAACCTGCACCTGCCAGGCATCAAGGTCAAACCGTTACCGGTGGCTCCGCGACAGATCCCGTTTCACTCCAACAAAACTTATTTCATCCTCGAACTCAGTTCCGAAGACGTTGCACAACTGGAGCGCTCTGGCGGTTTCGCCTTCCATGTGGCCGGCGAATTCTCCGGGCTTGAGTTGAAATTCTGGGCCATCAGGAACTGACAGACATGACCAGGGACACGGAACACCATCAGGACGATAAAACCGTCCTGCTCGACCGCCAGGGCCACAGTCCGGCACAAAGTCCGATGACCGACTTCACCGCGCCACCGCGCTTCGAGCAACTGGAAGAGCGCATGATCTACGCCGCGCGCCTGCGCCCGGCCGAGGCGTTCAACATCAGCCTCAACTCGCTGGTGGCCGCCGCGTCCGGGCTGTTTTCTGACGTGGTGCGGCTCAAGCATAGCGACATCCGCGAAGACCTGACTGCGCTCAACGAGCGACTGACCGCCGGGATCAATCTATTTGAGGTGCAGGCACTGCATAACGGTGTCGAAAGCAGTCAGGTAATGACCGCGCGTTACGTGTTATGCACCGTTATCGACGAAGCTGTCGTGACCACGCCGTGGGGCAACGAAAGCGAGTGGTCGCAAAAGAGCCTGCTCAGCAGCTTCCACAACGAAACCTTTGGCGGAGAGAAGGTCTTTCAGCTGCTGGAACAGCTGTCGAAAAGCCCGATCAAACACCTGCCGTTACTGGAGTTGATGTACCTGTGCCTGTCCCTCGGTTTCGAGGGCAAGTACCGCGTGCAAGCGCGTGGCCTGCTTGAGCTCGAAGGCCTGCACGACGCCTTGTATCGGCAGATTCGCCAATTGCGCGGCGACGTGCCACGCGAACTGTCGCCGCACTGGGAAGGATTGAACGATCAGCGCCGCAGGCTGGTGCGCATTGTGCCAGCGTGGATGGTGGTGCTGTTCACCTCCGTCTGCCTGGTGGTGATGTATTCAGGTTTCGCCTGGGTTCTGGGCGAGCGGCGCGACACTGTTCTGCAAACCTTTCAGCCGCTTGATCCGGTCGTAGTCCAGCCGCAGTCGCAGCCGTAAACAGGAACGCGTGATGAAAAAGTATTTCAAGAAAGTCGGCGCATTCTTGCGCAAAACCTGGGTCTGGACCTTGCTGGTGGTGCTGTTCGTCGCGCAACTGGTGTGGTTCGTCGGGCCGCTGTTGGCAGTGAATGACTACAAGTTCTGGGAAGGTTCGAGCTCTCGCTTGCTGACCATCAGCGTGCTGTTCCTGACCTGGGGCCTGACCATGGTCTTCGTCAGCTGGCGCGCCGGTGTGCGTAGAAAAGCCGTCGAAGAAAGCGAAACCGGCCAGGAGCGTATCCGCCGTGAAGAGCAGATCGACCAAGAGCAGACTGAGTTGAGGACACGCTACAAGGATGCCCTGAAAACCTTGAAGACTTCGAGCTTGTATCGCGGTCGCAGCGAGGACTGGCGCAATGACTTGCCGTGGTACCTGGTGATTGGCCCTCAGGGAAGTGGCAAGACAAGCCTGCTGGATTTCTCGGGTCTGGACTTTCCGATCAACAAGATCGACCGCAAGCTGACCCGCGACACCGCCGGCACTGGTCATTGTGACTGGTACTTTGCCGACCACGCTGTCTTGATCGACACCGCCGGGCGTTATCTGACACAGACGGATGTCGACGTCGACGGCAGTGCCTGGAGCACCTTGCTCGACCTGCTGAGCAAACGTCGCCGCAACCGTCCATTGAACGGTGTGCTGGTGACCATTGAAGTGGAAACCCTGCTTTGCCCCGATGAGAAAAGCCTCGATCCCCTGGCCCGCCAGGTTCGTTCGCGTTTGCAGGAGGTGCATCAAAAACTCCACGTCGACGTGCCGGTTTATCTGGTACTGAGCAAGGCTGACAAGCTGCTCGGCTTCAATGAGTTCTTCGATCAACTGACCCGTGAAGAAAGCGATCAGGTGTTCGGCGCCAGCTTCCGCAAAGAAAAGAGTGGCACCGATACTGTCGTGCTACGCGCCGAGTTCGAAGAGCTGCTGCGACGCTTGAACAGCCAGGTGGTCATGCGCATGCACCAGGAACGCGACACCCGGCGCCGTGGCCGCATCCTCGACTTCCCTCATCAACTGGAGCGGGTCGGTGAGCGGCTGTGCGTGTTCGTCGACATGGCGCTCACCGGTAATCGCTACCAGCGTGCCAGCCAGTTGCGCGGTTTCTATTTGACCAGCGCACCGTATCTGACCCAGGAAATGGACACGACCGCCGCTGCTATGGGCGCCAAAGCAGGCGTGAAAACCAGCATGCTCCCAACCCTTCGCAGCGGGCGCTCGCGGTTCATTCACCACGTGCTCAGCCGGGTGATCTTCCCTGAGGCCGATCTGGTTGGCCTGGACAAACGCGAACGCCGTCGCATCCATTGGGGCCAGCGTGTGTTGTACGTAGGTGCGCTGGGGACGTTGACACTGTTTGGCATGCTGTGGGCAGGTGGTTTCTCGGCCAACTATGAGCGCTTGGAAAACCTGCGCAATCTCGCACAGATCTGGACGCAAAAGCGCTTGGCATTGACTGCGCAAGATGACTCCCTGGTCGTGCTCAAGACCCTCGACGCCAGCTATGCGGCGACTCAGGTCTTCCCGAAGATAGATGACGTGTCGTACCACGAACGAAGTGGCCTGTACCAAGGCGAAGACGTCAATCCAGTGGTCAATACCGCTTACGAACGTGAGCTCGAAACACAACTGCTGCCCAAGGTCGCGACGCTGCTCGAACGGCAGATTCAGGCCAACATGCAAGACCGCGAACGCCTGCTCAACAGTCTGCGCGCGTACCTGATGCTGAACATTAAAGATCGCCTTGATGCGAAGTGGCTCAAGGATTGGGTCGCCACGGATTGGTCCCAACGTTACGCCGGCAACACCGCGGTGCAGAATGGTTTGAACACTCACTTGGAGCGATTGTTGCTGCAGCCGTTTTCCTATCCGCTGAATGAGAAACTGGTGGATCAGGCGCGTCAGGTATTGCGCAGCGAATCGCTGGTCAACGTCGTTTACCGAATGCTGCGCGAGCAGGCTCGCAGCCTCCCCGAGTACCGCCTCAGCCAACACCTCGGCCCACAGGGCTCGCTGTTTGTCGGTACCGCTTACGGGATTCCGGGCTTTTACACCCAGCAGGGTTATCGGCAGTACTTCTCGGTGCAGGGTTCTGCGCTGGTCACCCATATCCTGCGAGACAACTGGGTGCTGGGCGATGGTTCTGGCATCAGCGGCATGGACTTGCGTCGCCTGATGGTTGAGCTGGAGCAGCTTTATTTTCGCGACTATGCCACTTTCTGGAGCGAGGCGGTCGGCCAGGTTGCGCTGCCACCGATCAACGACGCAGGCGAGGGTGCCGAGCAACTGGCGGGCCTGACCTCAGCCAATTCGCCGGTGCTGCAACTGCTGGTGGAAGTGCGAGAAAATACCCGGTTTTCGGTGGTTGCCGACAGCGTTGATGTGGCTGCTGCGACCGGGGCGCTCACCGAGAAAGGCGGCAAGCTCGGCAAGCTGGCCTCGGCGGCAGCGGACAAAGCGGTGGACATGGCGAATAACCTGCCGGACACCGCGAAGAAGTCCCTGCAACGTCGCTTCGAACCGCTGCACCGTCTGCTGGATGACAACAATGGCCCGGCCGCTGATTTGATTCCGGTCCTGACAGCACTCAACGACCTGCAGCTGCAGCTGGCAAGCCTGGCCCGCGCCAGCGTGCCGGAGCTTGCGGCGTTCGAAATGGCCAAGACCCGCATGGGCAATCAACGCGACGCACTGAGCGCCATGCGCAATGCCTCCAGTCGTTTGCCGCGTCCGGTCAGCGTGTGGTTCAACGTGCTGGCCGAAGACACCTGGCGGCTGGTGCTCAGCGATTCCTATCGGTACTTGAACCAGCGCTATCAGAGCGAGCTGTACAATTTCTATGGCAAGGCGATCAACCAGCGTTATCCATTCAACGCCCACAGCGCCAGTGACGTGGCGCTTGGCGACTTCCGCGAATTCTTCAAGACCCAGGGCATCAATGACCGTTTCTTCGACACCTATATGCGTCCTTTCGTGAGCGGTGATCCGGGCAACTTCCGTCTGCGCGTCATTGATGGTCAAAGCCTGCCGATGTCCAGGGGTTACCTCGACCAGATGGCGGCAGCACAAGTGATTCGCCAGAGCTTCTTCTCGATCAACCCAGCCGAGCCGCAAGTTCAGTTCAAATTGGAACCCTACACCCTTGATCCGGTAGTCAGCCGTTCCGAGTTCAGGTTTGGCGACAAGACCATCGAATACCGCCATGGTCCGATTGTGTCGGTATCGTTCCTATGGCCAACCGACGCTGAAGACGGTCGTACCAGTCTGGTGCTGGACAAGATCGCGGGCCGCCCGGTCGGCATAGAGAAAAACACCGGCCCATGGTCGTTGTTTCGCCTGTTTGACCTGATGCAGACCGAGTACTTGACCGGTCGCGACGTATTGATATTGAAATCCGACGTGGGCGGCCTGCGCGCTAACTACTTGCTCAGCAGCCAGCGCGCGCCGAACCCGTTCGATATGGGCGTGCTGCGTACTTTCCGTATGCCGGCACAGCTCTGATGGCTGACGGCCGCTGGCGAAGCGCTGCGCGAACCGACGCCGGCAAGGTTCGCACGCATAACGAAGATGCTTTTCTGGACTGTCCAAATCTGGGGCTGTGGGTGGTCGCTGACGGCATGGGCGGTTATCAGGGGGGCGATATCGCCAGCCAGTTGATCGTCGAAAGCCTGTCGGAGCTACCGTTACAGGATGACTTTGACGAACGCCTCAAAGGCATTCGCCAGTGCCTGCACTGGCTCAATCGCCGTTTGGGCCAGGAATTGACCGTCACCGCCGGGCACCACGACAGCATCATGGGCAGCACCGTCGTGGCGCTGCTGGTGGAGGGCAATCGCGCTGCCTGCATCTGGGCTGGCGACAGCCGTTGTTACCTGTGGCGCAACCAGCGTCTGTATCAGCTATCCAGGGACCATTCGCTACAACAGCAACTTATCGACCAGCAAAACATGAGTGTCGAGGATGCCAAGGCTCACCCTGATGCCCACGCCCTGACCCGTGCGGTCGGGGCGACGGATCGGTTGACGCTCGATGTTATCGAGCTTGAGGTTTACCCCAGCGATGCTTTTTTGTTGTGCAGCGATGGTTTGTACAACTGTCTGAACAGCGACGCCTTGGGTAACGCCTTGAGCCTGGCCGCGCCACAGGTTGCACTGGAGCGTCTGTTTGACGGCGCTCTGCGTGGCTTGGCGCGGGACAACCTGACTGCCGTAGTGATCCGCCAATGACCCCACTCATGCCGCCACTCGACGACATTCTGATGAAGCAAGCACATGCCAGTAACCTGACTTACTTTGCGTTTGACGCTGCGCAAAATGGAAAACCGCGAAACGCCAAATCGGCTAAGGCACCCACAAAGGCCAGCATCGGCACACTGCCGGACGTTTTGGGGGGACGTTATAGAATAGAGCGCCTGCTCGGTGCTGGCGGCATGGGTGCGGTTTACCGCGCAAAGGACCTGCTGAGCGAACAGTTTGGTGATCCCGATCCCTACATCGCGCTGAAAATTCTCAGTGAGGAGTTTGCCGAGTCACCGGACGCCAGCGTCTTGCTCTACAGCGAGTTCGCCCTGACCCGACTTCTGCGCCACAACAATGTGCTGCGCTTGCACACCTTCGAAGTGGACGCGCACTGCCAGCGCCCCTTCATTACCATGGAACTCATGCGCGGCTTTACTTTGGACAAATTGCTCTGCGAACGCCCCCTGGGTCTGCCGTGGAAAGAACTGCGCGACATCGCGTTGCCGCTACTCGATGGGCTTGCCTACGCCCACGCTCGCGGTGTGGTGCACGGCGACATGAAACCGAGCAACGTGATGCTCAGTGATGACGGAGTGCGTTTGTTCGACTTCGGTCTGGGGCAGGCGCAGGAAGGGGTCCTGCCCGGTCTGCCGCGACTGAACCGCAAGTGCTTCAACGCCTGGACTCCCGGTTACGCTGCTCCCGAACTTCTTCAAGGTGAACCGCTAACGGCTGCTGCCGACGTGTACGGCGTAGCCTGTCTGTTGTACGAATTGGCGGGTGGTAAACACCCGTTCCGGCGCTTGCCGTCGACCGAAGCCCGCGACGCTAACCTGGAGCGCGAGTTGCGTGCACCGCCGAATCTGCCGAAACACTGCTGGCCAGAATTGCGAGAGGCGTTGAGCTTTGATCCGGTTGCCCGGGTCACCACGGTTTCCCGTCTTCGGCGTGCCTTGGGAGAATCGGCCTCGTGGTGTGAAAAGTGGTCGTATCGGATGCACCTGACAAAGAGCTGAGCGACAAATGCCCGTAGGCGCGAGCTTGCCCGCGTTCAATCAGTAAGCACGCGTTATCGTTAACAGCTTCGCGAGCCAGCTCGCTCCTATGGTTCCCCGAAGATCTCGATCAATTCGTTGAGAAAAGCACTCACCAGATCCCGCTGACGCGCCGAGTGTCGCACCGCCGCATGAAACCCCACCTCATAACGCAGCAGTTGCGGATTCAACGGATGCAACTGCCCCAACTGTTCATGCCGGGCCGCATAGTGCTGAGGCAGAAACCCCAGGTGCTGGCCCGAAAGGATGAGCAGCGCAGCGCCGTCCATGCTGTCGGTGAGCACGGTCAGGCGTTCGATTGAGGTGGGGGCGGGCATTTCCGGCAGGGGATGGCTCGGCCAGACCCAGTCAAACGCACTGACATCGGCGCGGGTCAAGGCGCCTGCCTGTTCCGATAGCGGATGCGACGGCGCGCAGTAGGCGATCTGGGTTTCCTCGAACAACGGAACGTAATCGATGTTGGGCAAGCGGTGCCAGAAGTAACCGATGGCCAGGTCGATGTGGCCGTTAATGATTTTTTCTTCCAGCAGCGAGGAGGACAGTTCGGTGAAATGAAAGTACAGGCCTTCGTGCCGGGCCCTCAAGCGTGCAATGGCCAGGCCGATTTTCTTGTTCGCCACCGGGTCGATCTGCCCGAGCAGACCGATGTTGATGTTGCCCGAGACTTTACGGTTGATGTGCTGGACTTCGACCCGAAATCCTTCGGCGGCCGCCAGCAGACGGCGAGCCGCCTCGATGAATTGCTCGCCCTTGGGCGTCACTGAAAACCCGCCGCGGCCGCGCTCGCACAAGCGAAAACCGACCCGCGCCTCCAGCGTGGCCAATTGCGCGCTGATGGTCGGTTGCGTGGTATTGAGAGCGGTTTGCGCCGCCGAGATCCCGCCCGCTTCAACGACGGTCAGAAATACCCGGATCAAACGCAGATCCAGCTCCGTAACAGTTCCCAGCATGGGGTCTCCAGATAATCACTTACATAGGTTTGGATCTATGTGAACAGTGTGCCTGCGATATTTTATCGCCCAGTTCGACGGCCTACATTGCCGTGAAACCAGCGTCATCGTCAGATTTTTCTGGATTTTCACCTGAACCGGACCTCGAAACGAGCGCTGCACCCACAAAAACAATAAACAACTGCATAGGAACAATCGTATGTCAGGTTCCCCAGTGTCTGCGCACGCCACCGAGGCGAGCGGCGGGTTGGCCATCGAAGGCCACTCCATCGATTACATTCCGCAAAGCGAGCGTCACGCCAAACTCAGCAGCCAGGGGCCGTTCTGGTTTCTCGGCAATTTTCACTTCTTCACCATTTCCATCGGATTTGTCGGCCCGAGCCTTGGCTTGTCGGCGATGTGGACCCTGCTGGCTGGTGCGCTGGGCATCATGTTCGGCACTATCTTCATGGCCTTTCACGGTTCCCAGGGGCCGGAAATGGGCTTGCCGCAGATGATCCAGTCCCGCGCCCAGTTCGGATACCGCGGGGTGATCCTGGCCTTGATGGCGACGATGTTTGTATTCGTCGGCTTCAACGTGGTGAACATCTCGCTGATCATGAACGGCCTGGAGCATGTGTTCGGCATCGACCCCACCATCGTCGCCGTGGTCGTAGTGCTGATTGGCGCATTGTTATCGATCTACGGCCACGACCTGATGCATAAGGCCTTCAAGTGGGCGTTGCTCGCGACCTTGCCGCTCTATGCGCTGGTGACCATTGCCCTGATGTTCGGCGCCGGTTCCGAAGGCGTTACGCCGGCGTCCGACCTGGGCTTCAACTGGGTCGCGTTCGCCACACTGTTTGCCATCGGCGCCAGCTACAACATCTCCTATGCGCCGTATGTATCCGACTATTCCCGCTACCTGCCAAAGAACACCAGCCGCAAAAAGCTCATCGCCGCAGTGTTCATCGGCGCCTCGTTGTCGGGCAGCTGGATGATCGGTCTCGGTGCCTGGTTGGCCCAGGAGTTGAAAGCGGCGGATGCGTTGGTGGCGTTGAATCAGGTCGGCTCGTCGATGCTGCCTGGGCTGGGCAATCTGCTGGTGATTGTCTCGGTACTGGGCTTTCTGCCGATCATTGCGCTCAACACCTACAGCGCCATGTTGACGCTGCTGACCGGTGTCGACTCGATCCGGAGAATCACCCCGACACCCCGCGCCCGAGTCCTGTCGATCAGTGTGATCAGCCTCATTTTGCTGACCTGTGTGTTGTCGATCAAAGGCGACGGCATTGCCCTGTTGAACACCTTCCTTGTGCTGCTGTTGTACTTCCTCGTGCCGTGGACAGCGGTGAATCTGGTGGACTATTTCTTCGTGCGCAAAGGTCGCTACGCGATCCCGCATTTCTTCACGCCGAAGGGCATCTACGGCGCCTGGCAGTTTCGCGGGATCGTCTCGTACCTGATCGGCTTCGCCGCCATGGTGCCGTTCTTCTACATCTTCGATGCCGCCGCCGGCAAAGAGGTGTTCGTCGGCCCTCTGGCACGAGTGCTGGCAGGCGTGGACATCGCCTGGCTGGTGGGTCTGTTGGTCTCGGGCCTGACGTATTACCTGCTCAGCCGCTCGCTTGATCTGGTGGCCGAACGTCGAGTGATCGACGCGCTGACCGAGCATGACATTGTCGCCATGACCCATTCATCTGCGGAGGCAGGGCGTTGAACAACGCAAGAAATACCGTGGTCGCCTGCTGCCAACTGGCGCCGAAAATAGGCGATCTGGCCTACAACCGAACACTCACCGAGCGTGCAATTCGTCAGGCAGCCCATCAGGGCGCCCAAGTCGTGGTGCTGCCCGAGCTTGTGCAGAGCGGCTACCTGTTTGCCGATCGAGAGGAAGCGCTGTCTTTGGCGGAAACGGTCGATGGGCCAATGTTGCAGTTGTGGCAAGCGCTGGCCCGCGAGTTGAACCTGGTGATCGTCGGCGGGTTCTGCGAGCGCCTGGAAGGTGACGAACTGGCCAACAGTGCGGTGATGATCGACGCCAACGGGCTGCGTGCGGTGTACCGCAAGGCGCATTTGTGGGATGCGGAGAAAGACCTCTTCACCCCCGGCGATGCCGCGCCGCCCGTGGTCGAGACCGTCCATGGACGTCTCGGCATGCTGATTTGCTACGACCTGGAGTTCCCCGAGTGGGTGCGCCTGCCCG
Organism: Pseudomonas sp. P1.8; assembly: GCF_001269805.1. NCBI lineage: Bacteria > Pseudomonadati > Pseudomonadota > Gammaproteobacteria > Pseudomonadales > Pseudomonadaceae > Pseudomonas > Pseudomonas sp. P1.8. Next base: position 171,215 of record NZ_LHVM01000025.1, on the reverse strand, counting down.
CATTGGCTGGCGCTGACTTGCTGTGCGCGCCGGTCAACTGGCCCGACGGCCCGCGACCGCAGACCGAGCGTCCAGCCGAGGTCCTGCGGGTGCAGGCCAATGCCTCGGTCAATCGGATGTTCATCGCCGCGTGCGACCGTTACGGTCACGAACGTGGCGTCGGCTGGGTGCAGGGCTCGGTCATCGTCGACGCCGACGGTTATCCGTTGGCCGGACCGGCAGAGCAGGGCGGCGAACAAATCCTGCTCGCGACGCTGAATCTCGCCGAGGCGCGCAACAAACGCATCAGTGCGCGTAATGACCTGCATCAGGACCGGCGACCCTCGTTGTACGGGCTGGACAGCGGTTTGTAACCGTTGATGTCAAAGTGAGCTGGACCCGTTCCCGGCCCTATGGCATCGTCAAGCCACCAGACCATGCAGTGAACGGGATCGCAATGATGGAGGAGGGGATCAAGGCCGGTGACAACACGTCCATGGCCACGCTGAAGGCGTTCAATCGCTGCGTGTTGCACGTTGGACGGCTGGCGCGGGATAGCGGTGCGTCGCGCTTCATCGCCGATGGCTTGCAGGCCTTCGGTGAGCTGGTGCCGTTCGCGTCGGCCTGGTGGGGCGAGATGTCCACTGCGGGTCCCAATGTTGCACCGCAGAGCTGGATGCACGGCAGCATCAATCTTCCTGAGTCGTTTGCCGCCGAATGGCACCCGGTGGCGGCCAACGATCAGTTCTCCCATGCCACTTTGAGCCAGCCCGGCGAGGTGGTGCGTGATACGGGGTTCAACGACCCGTGCGAGGCGGTCAACGATTTCGCCCGGCGCTACGATCTCTACCACTTGATGAGCATCACCTTTGAGTTGCCCGAAAGTGGCTTGATGTTCTTTGTCTGTCTCTACCGTGGCCTGCGTGAGCAGTCGTTCGATGAACACGAGGCCCAGTTGTTTTCGGCGTTCTGCGATCACCTGTTCCAGCTGTGGCGGTTTCAGGTGCAGGACATGATTCGCTTCGATACCGACGATGGCGCGAGCGACTTCGGTGTTGCGCGCCTGGACGGCAGCTTGCTGTATGTCGGTGCGCGGTTATGCGCGGCGATTCAACGTGAAATGCCCGGCTGGAATGGCTCGATACTGCCGGTCGAGGTGGTCTCACAGCTGCAAAAAGCACCTTGCGTGGTGCGTCTGGGTCGTTGCGCGTTGACCCTGAGCCCCAACGCCGAGCATGTAATCCTGTCTCTGGAAGCGCCGTCGCGAGCCGAAGGCCTGGCCCCTCGGGAGCGCACGGCGGCGATGTTGTTCGCCGCGGGTCACTCCTACAAGGAAATCGCCAAACTCCTGTCCCTGAGCCCGGCCACCGTGCGCACTTACCTGCGCAACTGCTATTTGCAGCTCGGCGTCAAAAGCAAGGTGGAGCTCGGTTCGGTGCTGCGCTCTGCGGGTCCGCCGACGGAGTCTGCACGCCGCGATTAATCGCGTCTTTTCAACTATTTGCCTCACCCCTCCTCATTTGCAGAGGTCCATTCGAACGCTGCGCCCTATAGGGTAGGCCCTGTCTATCAGGGGCTGGCGCAGTCGCTTCGGGCCGCTTCAAAACAATAAGAACAGGGGTGTGGCATTTGAGACTTTCCAGGCTTTTTGTCGCCGTTGCGGCGACGACGGCGATTTCCGGCATGGCGTTGGCGGCGACACCCGCCGACATGGTCATGCGCAATGGCTACGTCTACACCGTCGATGGCCAGAACTCCGTGCAGCAAGCGATAGCCGTTTCGGCTGGCAAGATTGTCTATGTCGGCAGCGACGCCGGCATCGACGACTACATCGGCAAGCAGACGCGATTGATCGACCTGGGCGGGCGCATGTTGATGCCGGGCTTCGTCGATGCGCACATGCATCCGGGCGACGGCGGTCGCGCCATGACCTTGTGTGACCTGAAGTACCAAACCCTGACCCGCGCACAGTTTCAGGCCAGCATTCAGGCCTGCCTTGATGCTGACAAGGACAAGGGCCCGGACGTGTGGCTTGAAGTCGGCAGTTGGGACCGCATGGGCATGACCGGACTCGATGGCGACGCCGATAAAGCGACCCTCGACGCGCTCAAGACACAGCGTCCGATCCAGGTGCGCTCCACCGATTTCCACACCATCCTGACCAACTCCCGGGGCCTGGAACTGGCCGGGATCAGCAAGAGCACCGCTGATCCCGAAGACGGCAAGTACCGTCGTGACAGCGCCGGCAACCCGAACGGCATTTGCGAAGACGGCGCCGCCGAGTCGATGGCCGCCGTAGTGCCGCCTGCGACCGACGCAGAAAAACTCAACCAGCTCCGTGCCGCCCTCGACGCCATGCGCCAGCAGGGCATCACCAGTTTCTTCGATGCGCTGTCAGGGCCGGAAAACGGCAAAGCCTTCACTGGCCTGCAAAACTCCGGCGAGCTGACCGCCCGGGCCTTACTGGCCATCAAACTTGACCCGGCTGCCGCCATTGCCGATCCAGCGAAGACCATCGCCGAGGCCAAGGCACTGGCCAGCACGTACGATCAGGGCGAGGTGAAGGTCGCGCCGGGCGTGAACATGCGGCACGTCAAACTGTTCATGGACGGCATCATCAACGCCCCGGCAGATACCGGCGCCATGTTGAGTCCCTACCTGAGCAACACTGGCTCCGAGGTCGCACCGAAATGGACGCCTGGGCACAACGTCGGCGAGCTGTATTTCCCGCCGCAAGTGCTCAAGCCGTTGCTGTTGCAAGCGGTGCAGGCTGGTTTCGACCCGCACCTGCATGCGACCGGCGACCGGGCGGTCCGCGACTCGCTCGATGGTATCGAGTACGTGCGTCAGCAACTTCCCGGCAACGGTTTTCGCCCGACGATCACCCATGCCGAATCGGTCGACCCCGCGGACTACCCACGCTTCAAGGCACTCGACGTCACCGCCAACATGTCTTTCCAGTGGGCCCAGCAGGCACCGTCCACGGTCGACGGCACCAGCGAACACCTGGGCACCGCCCGTTTTGCGCGCATGGAACCCTCGGGCAGCATCGCCCGGGCCGGTGGCCGAGTGGCGTATGGCAGTGACTGGCCGGTCGATCCTCTCGATGAATTCCTGGCGCTGAAAGTCGGTGTCACCCGCTCCGGCGATCCGACCAATCCGCACAGCTATGGCACCAAATACGCAGGACGGTTGAACGCCGACCCGGCGCTGTCGCGCAGTGACGTGTTGCGCAGCATCACCCTCAATTCCGCCGAACAGTTGAAGCTGGACGCGGTGCTCGGCTCGGTCGAAGTCGGCAAATTCGCCGACCTGATCGTGCTGGACAAGAACTTCATGCAGGTGCCCGAAGACGAACTCGGCCGTAACCAGGTGCTGTTGACGGTGGTCGGCGGCAAGGTCGTCTGGGCCAAGGCACCGTTCCTGGGGACTGCGCCGCAAGTCGCTTCCCAGTCTGTCATTTCCCGATCCGCCCAATAAAAAAACCAGAGAGCGTTCTGATGCGATTGATTCCAAACCTGTTGGCCGCTGCGTTGGCCATCTCCTCGGTGCCGGCGATGGCCGCCGCCGACCTGGTGCTGTTCAACGGCAAAGTCTTCACCGCCGAGCCGGGCCAAGGCCTTGTGCAAGCGGTTGCCGTGCAGGACGGCAAGATTCTCAAGGCCGGCAGCGATGCCGAAATCAATGCCCTGGCCGATGCCAAGACCCAGCGCATCGACCTGGCGGGCAAAGTGTTGATGCCGGGTATGATCGACACCCACAGCCACCCGGTCTCCGGGGCTTTCGACAGCATGAAGGCCAACCTGCTGGACGAGGTCAAACCCATGCCCGAACTGGAGCAATGGTTGATCGAAGAGGACAAGGCCGGGCGTGCCCGGTCCGGTGACGTGATCAGCGTGGCCGGGGTCAGTTCGGCCTATTGGGAGAAAGCCCGTGAACTGGGCAAGGTATTCAACCAGGGGCGTTGGGCCGATCAACCGATTGTGTTCAGCGGCATCGACGGCCACACCGGCTGGGCCAACAACGCGATGCTCAAGCGTTTGAAGATCGACGCGGCGCTGGTCAAAAGCCTGCCGGAGAAAGAACGCGGTTACATCGGCCATGAAGCGGACTTCACCCCTAATGGCTACTTTGCCGAATCGCGCTGGGACGTGGTGCGCAACGGCATTCCGGCACCCACCCCGGAAGCGATGCTCAAAGCCGCTCGCGAGGCGGTGAAGATCAACAATCAGTACGGTGTCACCGCCTGGATGGATGCGGCGGCGAACGGCGGCAGTGAAGATTCGCTGTTCGATTTCCATGCCACCGCTGAAAGTGTCGGCGTGCTGCCGCTGTACAAGGAGCTGTCGCAGAACGGCGAGCTCAGCGCCCACGTCGCGGCGTTGATGGTCACCAATCCGAAAAGCAAGCCCGCCGATCTGGAAGTGATCTCCACGGTCATGAAGCAGTTCGAAGGCGTGCCTAACCTCACGTTCCCTGGCATCAAGATATTTGTCGACGGCATCCTCGAATTCCCGGGGCAAACGGCGGCAGTCATCGTGCCGTACAAAAACAGCCACAAGGACGGTCAACTGCTGACCGATCCGTCGCACTTTGGCGAACTGGTGGTGGCAGCGGAAAAGCGCGGATGGATCGTGCACATGCATGCGGTCGGCGACCGCGCGGTGCGTGAAGCACTCAATGGCGTGGCGTATGCGCGCAAGCTCAGCCCGAAGCCTGTGCCGCACAGCATCGCGCATTTGCAATTGGTCAATCCCAAGGAGTTTCCACGCTTCAAGCAACTGGGCGTGATCGCCTCGATGCAACTGCTGTGGGCCACCGGCGAGTCTTACACCGTGGAACTGGTCAAGCCTTACATCAGCGCGTTTGCCTACGGTTATCAGTACCCCGCGCGGTCCCTGCATAACGCCGGCGCGATGATTGCCGGTGGCAGCGACTGGCCGGTGTCGAGCAACAACCCGTTCAACGCCATCGCCCAGGCCAGCACCCGCAAAGGGCCGTTGGGTGTGCTCAATGCCAAGGAAAGCATCGACCGCCAGACCATGTTCTACGCCTACACCATCAACGCGGCGAAAGCCTTGCGCCTGGACGAGCAGATCGGTTCCCTGGCACCGGGCAAGCAGGCTGACCTGATCATCCTCGACCGCGACGTGTTCAAGGTCAGCGATGACGAACTGTTCGAAACCAAAGTCCTGAAGACCTTCTTCGCCGGCAAGCAGGTCTACGCCCCCGCGTCCTGACCTGCGTACACCCGACACCTGTAGAAAACGGCCAGCCCCTCGTAGCGCGAGGGGCCTGGCTTCGCCATGCCTGAAATTCCCCGTACGTCATAACAACAAGAGAACTGTATGAACGCATTTTCAGCATTGACCCTCGCGACACTGGCCCTGATCCCACTGACCAGCCAGGCCCTGACCCTCAACGACGATTTCAGCCTGGAGATGACCCTGGGTGTCGTCAGCGATTACCGCACCCGGGGCATCTCACAAACCCTGGGCGATCCAGCGGTGCAGGGCGGGGCTACGCTGTTGCACAGCAGCGGCCTGTACATCGGCGCCTGGACCTCCAACGTCGACTTCGGCGGCGGTTTCGACACCCGTCAGGAACTTGAGTACTACGCCGGTTACTACTGGCAGGCAACGGACGCAATCAGCCTGGACCTGGGCTACATCAAGTACGACTACCCGAAAAATTCCGAATTCAACCTCAGCGAGGTGTACGCGGTTCTCGACCTGTACGGCGTGAAGCTCGGTGCCTATTACTCGGACGATACGCCGAACGTTTTTGGCGAGGACCAGGACACCCTTTACACCTACCTCAGCTACAAAATCGACTTGCCAGCCGAAGTCGCCCTGGACCTGCGTTTCGGGCGCAACGACGTGAAAGACCCGGCGTTCTGGACCGCCGACGGTGACAACCGCGAGTCCTACTACGAGTGGGAAGCCAAGCTGACCCGCGACTTCGTCGGCGTGACCTGGGGCCTGAGTTACGTCGACACCGACCTGTCGAAAAGCGAGTGCTCCGGCTGGTACGGCTATGACGACCTGTGCTCGGCCACGGTGGTCGCCAGTGCAACCAAGACGTTCTGAGTTTTTCCCTGACAACAAAAACAGTTCCTCAAAGGAAACACTGTCATGAGTGCGCAACGAAGTCCGCTGATCGAGTCCCGCTCGATCGATTTCATTCCCGAGGCCGAACGTCACGGCAGCCTCTACAGCCAGTTCACTTTGTGGCTGGGTGCCAACCTGCAAATCACCGCCATCGTCACCGGCGCGCTGGCTGTGGTGTTGGGCGGCGATGTGTTCTGGTCGCTGATCGGCTTGCTGATCGGGCAGGTGCTGGGCGGGGCTGTAGTGGCACTGCACGCGGCGCAAGGGCCCAAACTCGGGTTGCCGCAAATGATCTCCAGCCGTGTGCAGTTCGGGGTGTACGGGGCGGCCATTCCGATTGTGCTGGTGTGTCTGATGTACCTCGGGTTCAGCGCCACGGGTGCGGTATTGTCGGGGCAGGCGATTGCGCAGTTGATCAGTGTCAGCGACAGCGCCGGCATCCTGATTTTTGCGGCGTGCATCGCCTTTCTGACGATCTTCGGCTATCGGGTGATTCACCTGGTCGGTCGGGTGGCCAGCGTGTTGGGCATCATTGCCTTCGTCTACCTGTTCACCCGTTTGTTGACCCTCAACGACATCGGCCTACTGCTGGAAAACCGTCATTTTGCCTGGAGCACCTTTTTGCTGGCGGTGTCGCTCTCGGCGTCCTGGCAGATCGCGTTCGGGCCGTATGTGGCGGACTACTCGCGCTACCTGCCGAGCAAGACGTCGTCATGGAAAACCTTCGCCGCCGTCGGCCTGGGCACGGTGATCGGGGCGCAGGCTTCAATGGTGCTTGGGGTGTTCGCCGCAGCGCTGGCGGGGGCGAATTTCCGCGGGCACGAAGTGGCGACCATCGTCGGTCTGGGCAGTACCGGCGTGATCGCGTCGTTGCTGTACCTGAGCATCGTGTTCGGCAAGGTCACGGTGTCGACCCTCAATGCCTACGGCAGCTTCATGTGCGTGGCGACCATCATCAGTGGTTTTCGTCGCCGCCTGGAAATCACCGCCGGCCAGCGCATGCTGTTCGTGCTGCTGATTGTCGCGGCGTCCACCACTGTGGCATTGCTGGGGCAGTACTCGTTCCTCAACTCGTTCAAGTATTTCATCCTGTTTTTGCTGACGTTCTTCACCCCGTGGAGCGCGATCAACCTGGTGGATTACTACTTCATCAACAAGGAGCGTTATGACATTGCGGCACTGTCCGACCCGAACGGGCGTTATGGTCGCTGGAACGTGCCGGGGATCAGCGTCTATGTGATCGGCGTGCTGATCCAGCTGCCTTTTGTCGACACCCATTTCTACTCCGGGCCGATGGTTGCGCAACTAGGTGGCGTGGATATTTCCTGGATTGTCGGGCTGGTGGTGCCGGGGCTGATGTATTACGCGTTGGCCAAACCGTCGATGAGTGCGGTGGTGGAGCGGGGTTCGAAGGCCTGAATCAACGCTCGGGAAGTGTCCAGCGCTGGCGCAACTGCTCGTACTGCGCTTGCGGCAGTTGCACCAGCACCGGGGATTTGCTCGGGTCGAGCCAGTCGAACAGCTGCACGATGTTCGCCGGGTCCATGGCCGTACAGCCACGGGTCGGCGCGCTGGGACCGCGCCAGAGGTGGAAGAAAATGCACGAGCCGGCAGCGGGCGTGGCCGGGGTGTTGTGCTGGATGAAAATGCCCTGGCGATACAGCTCATCCGAACGGCGCATCCGTTCGGAACTGCTCCAGTCTTTGTCGACGACCGCGCCGTCGACCAGTTCGTTGTAACGCCTGGATTGGCTGTCATCCACGCATTCGATGGTCGGTGTCAGCGACAGATAGGGCAGGCGGGTCTCGGCCGAAGGCGCGTAGCCGAACGCCGATCCCAGCTTGAATATCCCGGCCGGTGCCTTGCCATCGCCTTCCTGCTTGACCGGCCCTTCGCGTTGTTCGATGTCGAGTAAACCTCTGCCCCAACCCATACCGTTCTTGCCAAGGACAATCGCGAATGGCGCGTCGAATTTTTCAAAGGTCTGCCCGTGTCGTTCATAGCGCTGGGCCACGCCCTGAGTGTCATTCCAGTTTTTACTGGTGACCACGATCAGTTGATCGCTGCCGTCGAGTCCCTGGGCCATCGCGGCCAATGGAAACAACAGCGTCAGCAGGGTGTTGATCAGCGTGTTCATGGCTGCAACGGCGTAATGGGGAAATCCATCACGTCCGGCTTGGGTGGATTCCCGCTGAAGGTAAAGTGCCACCACTCGGTGGAATAACCGTTGAATCCTGCTTTTGCCATCGCGCTGTTGAGTCGCTGTCGATTGGCTTTGGCGGTTGCGCTGATTTGCGCCGAATCCGTATGCGCACGTTCATCGAAGCAATCAAACCCGGTGCCCATGTCCTGCGCACCATCTTTCCAGCGCTGGCCGTAAGGCGCGGTGCAATCGACCGGTGTGGCGGAAGGTGTCCAGGTGTCGGCGGGCGGGGCGCCGGGGCCGGTCAGCGTCAGGTCGACGGTGTTGCCCCGGGAGTGATTGGACACGCGAGCCACATAACCCAGGCGCCAGAAATCCTGCTTGTCGACGCGGGGGTAAAACTCGGCCTTGAGTGGGTCTCCCGGCTCGTTGGCGAAGCGGCCCATGTCCGCCACCGCACGAGTCGGTCGATAGCAGTCGAACACCTTCAAGCCATAACCCTCGGCTTTCAGCGCGGCTTGCACCCGGGCGAGGGCCCTGGCGGCGTCCACCGTCAACAGGCATTCGGGCGCCTGATAACCCTCGAGCGCATGCCCGGTGAAGTTGTGGGCGCTGGCGTAGCGGATGTCCTGCTCGATGCCTGGATCAATGGCGCGCAAGTACACCATGTGCTCGGGCTTTGGCGCGTCGGCCATGCACGGTGCGGCGAGGCTCAGGCACAGCATCAACAGACAGGGTGAACGCGACATCGGGAACGGCTCCATGCATGACCAGTCTGCTCATGATGGCTTGAAACCGTCGGCACCTCCATGAAGTTGTTGATCGGCATGGTACGACGAGCGCACCAGCGGGCCAGACGCTACGTTCCTGAACCCCATCCGTGTGCCTTCCTCGGCGAACCAGGCGAACGTGTCCGGATGCACGAAACGCTGCACTGGCAAGTGGCTGCGCGACGGTTGCAGGTATTGGCCGAGGGTCAGCATGTCGATGTCGTGCTCGCGCATGCGCTGCATGACTTCGATGACTTCGTCGTCGGTTTCGCCAAGGCCGAGCATCAGGCCGGATTTGGTCGGCACGTGCGGCACCGATTGCTTGAATTTCTGCAGCAGGTCCAGCGACCACTCGAAGTCCGAACCCGGCCGCGCTGCCTTGTACAGACGCGGCACGGTTTCCAGGTTGTGGTTGAACACATCCGGTGGCTCAGCGGCGGTGATCGCCAGCGCGACGTCCATGCGCCCGCGATAATCGGGCACCAGGGTTTCCAGTTGAATGCCGGGCGAGAGCTTGCGGATCTCACGCAGGCAGTCGACGAAGTGTTGGGCACCACCGTCGCGCAGGTCGTCGCGGTCCACCGAGGTGATCACTACGTACTTCAAGCGCAGCTCGGCGATGGCCACGGCCAGGTTCATCGGCTCGTTGGCATCCAGCGGCTTGGGCCGGCCATGACCGACATCGCAGAACGGGCAGCGGCGGGTGCAGATGTCGCCCATGATCATGAACGTCGCCGTGCCCCCGGAAAAACACTCACCGAGGTTGGGGCATGAGGCTTCTTCGCAGACGCTGTGCAGCTTGTGTTTGCGCAGCAGTTGCTTGATCCGGTCGACCTCGGGAGAGATCGGCATACGTACGCGAATCCAGTCGGGTTTGCGCGGCAATTCTTCCGTGGGAATGATCTTCACAGGAATCCGCGCAACCTTTTCCGCGCCGCGCAGTTTGGTGCCGATTTCTACTTTGGCTGGACTATTGCCGGTCGATTCGACAATGGCATTCATGATGCTTTCCTTTTACGCGAACGGGAGGGTGATTTGCCCTGATGCTTCCTGTAGGAGCCCGGCTTGCCGGCGATGACATCCTTCAGGGCACCATCGCCAGCAAGCCGGCTCCTACAAGAGCGGATCACCGCGTGGTCAGTCGCGGTAGACGGGGAAGTCGGCGCACAACGCGGCGGCCTGCCGGGCAACATTGGCTTCGATATCGGCATCGCCCAAGTGATCGAGGATGTCGCAGATCCAGCCCGCCAACGCAATGCTCTGCGCTTCCTTAAAGCCACGGCTGGTGATCGCCGGCGTACCGATGCGCAGGCCCGAGGTCACGAATGGCGACTGCGGATCGTTGGGCACGGCGTTCTTGTTCACGGTGATACCGGCACGTCCGAGAGCGGCGTCGGCGTCTTTGCCGGTAAGGCCCTGGCGGATCAGGCTGACCAGGAACAAGTGGTTATCCGTGCCGCCGGACACCACGTCGTATCCACGCTCGATAAAAACTGCGGCCATGGCTTGGGCGTTACGGATCACTTGCGCCTGATAGGTCTTGAAGCCTGGCTCCAGCGCTTCCTTGAAGCACACAGCCTTGGCCGCGATCACGTGCATCAGCGGGCCGCCCTGACCACCGGGGAACACGGCCGCGTTGAACTTTTTCTCAAGTTCAGGATTGGCCTTCGCCAGAATCAGACCACCACGCGGGCCGCGCAGGGTCTTGTGGGTGGTGGTGGTAACCACGTCGGCGTAGGGCAGGGGATTGGGGTACAGACCGGTCGCCACCAACCCGGCAACGTGGGCCATGTCGACGAAAAAGTACGCGCCGACCTTGTCCGCAATCTGACGGAAGCGCGGGAAGTCCAGGGTCTTCGAATAGGCCGAGAACCCGGCGATGATCATTTTCGGTTTGTGCTCAACGGCCAGGCGCTCGACTTCGTCGTAATCGATCAGCCCTGTTTTGGTGTCGATGCCGTATTGCACCGCGTTGTAGAGCTTGCCGGAAAAACTCACCTTGGCGCCGTGGGTCAGGTGACCGCCATGGGCCAGGCTCATGCCTAGCACGGTGTCGCCGGCTTGCAGCAGGGCCAGATAAATCGCGGCATTGGCCTGGCTGCCAGAGTGCGGCTGGACGTTGGCGTAGTCGGCGCCGAACAATTGTTTGGCGCGGTCGATGGCCAGTTGCTCGACCACATCGACGTGCTCGCAGCCGCCGTAGTAACGCTTGCCCGGATACCCTTCGGCGTACTTGTTGGTCAGGCCGCTGCCTTGCGCTTCCATCACCCGTTGGCTGGTGTAGTTCTCCGAGGCAATCAGTTCGATGTGGTGTTCCTGCCGCGCATCCTCGGCGTTCATCGCCGCCAGCAGTTCGTCGTCGTAGCCTTTGATCTGGTCGTGCTTGCTGAACATGGTGTGGTCCTTATTCGGAATTCAGGGAGGGGGCTTCAGGCGTCGGCGTGTTCTGCGGTCAATTGCTCGTAGGCGTCCTGATCCAGCAGTTCGCTCAAAGCTTCAGGGTCTGCGGGTTTGAAGCGAAAGAACCAGCCTTCGCCCAAGGGGTCTTCGTTAACCCGTTCCGGGGTGCTTTCCAGCGTCGTGTTGATCTCGACCACTTCACCGTCCAGCGGCATGCCGATGCTGCTGGCGGCTTTCACCGATTCGAGCACCGACACTTCAGCGCCTGCATCGAAGGCGCCCAGTTCAGGCACCTGAACGAACACCACATCCCCCAGCGCCTGCTGGGCAAATGCGGTGATGCCGACGGTGACCAGGCCATCGGCGTCAAGCCGCAGCCATTCGTGATCGACTGTAAAACGCAATTGGCTCATCTCAGTTCCTTATTATTTTTGGACGCATTCAGGGCTCCTGGCAGGGCAACGAGCGGAGCTGAGGTTGAGTTAGCAAGGGCGGTGCCAAGGTTGATTAGTTGTTTTAAATCAATGGCTTGATGTTATCTCGTTAAGTGCGCACCATTTCATTTGTATTGAAATCAATACAGCCAAGCAGGGATGTGAGCGCAGACACCGTAAAGGCGGCTGGGAAGGAGATTGTCTTGATTTCGCTACGCTGTATCGATTTTCATACGAGAAGTGCAGAAGCAACACAGTCTCCTGTAGGAGCGAGCCTGCTCGCGATGAGGGCGTGTCAGTTGAAATGTAGGTTGACTGTCAGGCCGCTATCGCGAGCAGGCTCGCTCCTACAGGGGAATGTGATCCGGCAGATCACTCAGGGCTTGGCTGGAATGCCGTACTTGCGCAAGCGAATCGCAATTGCGCTATGGGATGTCTGCAACCGTGCAGCCAATAACCGGCTCGACGGATAGCTGCGATAAAGCTGCTCCAGCAGGTTCTTCTCAAAGTCGCCAACCGCTTCTTCCAGGCTGCCGACTTCGCCGTCGTTCTGCCGCTCCACCGCTGTGCGGGCGATGTCCAGGTCGTCGATGTCCACCAGCGGGTTTTCGCAAATCGCCGCCGCGCGGAAAATCACGTTTTGCAGTTGTCGCACATTGCCCGGCCAGCGGTTGCCGAGCAGGGCGCTGAAGGTGCTCGGCGCCAGGCGACACACCGGTCGCTGGATCTGCGCGCACGCCTGTTGCATGAAGTGATTGGCCATCAGCAGGATGTCGTGACCGCGCTCGCGCAGTGGCGGCACTTGCAGGTTGAGCACATTGAGGCGGTAGAACAGGTCTTCGCGAAACCGCCCTTCGGCGACCATTTTTTCCAGGTCGCGGTGGGTCGCGCTGAGCACCCGCACATTGACCCGGACCTCCTTGTCGCCACCGACCCGCCTGAAGCAGCCATCGCTCAGGAAACGCAGCAATTTGGCTTGCAGGTAGGGCGACATTTCCCCCACTTCATCAAGGAACACCGTGCCCTGATCGGCCAGTTCCAGCAGACCGAGTTTGCCGCCCCGTTGCGCGCCGGTGAAGGCGCCAGGGGCGTAGCCGAACAGCTCGCTTTCGGCCAGGCTTTCAGGCAATGCCGCGCAGTTCAGCGCCAGGAACGGAGAGTCGTGGCGGGCACTGATCGCATGGCAGGCGCGGGCCACCAGTTCCTTGCCGGTGCCGGTTTCGCCTTGAATCAGCAGCGGCGCATCCAGGGCCGCCACCCGTTGCGCACGGGCCTTGAGCGCACGGATTGGCGGCGATTCGCCGAGCAACGCATCGAAACCTTCGGCATGGTCGTGGTGCAACGCCGACAGTCGCTCACCGATGCGATTGGGTTGATACAGGGTGAGCAGGGCGCCGGCATCAGTGATCGGCATCGCGTCGAGCAGCAAAGTCTGGCCACCGAGACTGACCTCGTGCATCGGCAGGCGGAAATGGTGAGCGATCAAAGTGCGTTGCAAATCGGCATCGTCAAACAGGGCGGTCAACGACTCACCGGCCGGTTCACGCCCGCAGAGGGCAATCAGTGCCGGGTTCGCCAGCAGCACATGGCCGCGGTCATCCACCGCCAGCACCGGGTCGGAACTGGCGGCCAGCAACGCGTCCAGTTGCAGGCGGCGCCGTTGCCCCGGAAGGATGTCGACCATGGTCACCGCTTGCACGCCATGCACACCAAACAGTGCTTCGCGCAACTCCTCCAGCACCTCGGCGCCAAGGGTTGGCGCATCGATGTAGACGTTCGGCGGCACCATTTCCACGGCGTCCAGGTTGAAGCTGCGCCCGCCGAGCAGGGCCAGCACTTCCTGGGTGATGCCGACGCGGTCGATGAAGGTGACGTGGATGCGCATGGGGGGCCTGCAAGGTTGGCGAACTAAAATCAGTATGCCCGGCAAAATTTGAATTTGGCGAGTGTCACATCACGGCTGGCCGGTTTTACGGGCGCTGGTGGCCAGATCCTCAAGGAACGCTTGCAGGATCGGCGGCGGTGCCGTGCCGCGCCGGGTGATCACATCGAACGGCGATTTCAGGAGCAGGCTCGTCGGGGCCAACTGGTGCATCTCGCCGTTCTTGACCCACTGGGCGGCGAAGTGCTCGGGCAGAAAACCCAGGTAGGCGCCGGAAATGATCAGGATCGCGGTGGCCTCGATGTTGTCCACGGTGGCGGCCGCCTTGCTCACGCCCAGGTGTTCGAGGTCGTGTTGCTGCATGTAGCCGCGCACGACAATCCGCCCCGCAGCGACTTCTTCGAGCAACTCCTCACCTTCAGCCTGACTGCCATACAACGGGTGGCGCCGTCCGCAATACAAGCCCAAAGCTTCCTGGTACAGCGGTGATTGCAACAACCCCGGCACATGGATCGGGAAGTGCCCGATGGCCAGGTGCAAGCGGCCGTCGAGTACCCGTTCTTCCAGTTCCGCCGGGGTGCCGACGTACACGTTCAGGTGCACGTCATGGCCCCGTGAAACGAAGCGCTGGGTGGTGCGCGGGATCGGCGAGTCGGGGTCGGTGATCGTGGTGTCGATGATTCCCAGGTTGAGCTTGCCGCTGATGTGCTGCTTGAGCACGTCGGCGTCCATGCAGAAATTTTCCACCGCCGACAGCAGGCGCTGGGTGGCTTCATGGATCGCCACCCCTTGTTCGGTCAGGCGAAAGCCGCTGCGCCCGCGCTGGCAGAGCTTGACCCCAAGGCGGGTTTCCAGATGGGTCATCTGTTCGCTGATGGTGGACTGCCCGGCGTTCAACGCGGCTTGTGCGGCGGAAAACCCGCCGCAACGGACAATCGTGGCAAACACCCTGAGCAACTTCAGATCGACATCGTGCAGTTGAATCACCTGGAACCTCCCGCCTGTGGATGCATCGGTAATGCCGATATGAGTATCTGATGTTTAGCATTTTTTCCACGAAAACCTGCGCCCATAGTCTTTCCAACGGCGGTCGCCTTGCAGTTCCGCCAAGCCGATAACAAGAAGTGGAGAGGCTAGAAATGTCGAACAACGGTTATGAATCCGGTCGTCTGAACCTGCCATTCGTGGGTCATTGCACCTTTGGCAAATCCCCGGTGTGCACCGATTGGGATGCACTGGATGCCGACGTCGCGGTGCTTGGCGTACCCAATGACATGGGTACCCAGTGGCGCTCCGGTGCACGCTTCGGACCACGCGGGATTCGTGAAGCATCGACGCTGTTTTCCTTCGGCCACGCTGGCGCCTACGATCACGAAGATGACGTGATGTACCTCACCGCATCGGACGTGCGCATGGTCGACGTCGGTGATGCCGACATCGTCCACACCGACATGGTCACCAGCAACAAGAACACCGAATACGCCGTGCGCAAGATCCTCGATGCCGGCGTGATGCCGGTGGTACTCGGCGGCGACCACTCGGTGCACGCGCCAGTGATCAAGGCCTTCGAAGGCCGCGGTCCGATCCACATCATTCACTTCGATGCGCACCTGGATTTCGTCGACGAACGCCACGGTGTTCGCTACGGCCACGGCAACCCGCTGCGCCGCGCTTCGGAAATGAATCACATCGTCGGCATGACCCAGATGGGCATCCGCAACGTCTCGTCGTCCAACCGCGACGACTACGAAGCGGCTCATGAAGCAGGTTCGAAAATCCTCTCGGTACGCGACGTTCGCCGTCTCGGGGTCGAAGGTGTGCTGGCGCTGATCCCGCAGAACATCAACTACTACATCACCATCGACATCGACGGTTTCGACCCGTCCATCGCCCCCGGCACCGGCACCCCGAGCCACGGCGGTTTCCTCTACTACGAAGTGCTGGAAATCATCCAGGCCCTGGCCAAGCGCAGCAAAGGCAACATCGTCGGCATGGACCTGGTGGAAGTGGCACCGGTCTACGACCCGACCGGCATGACCTCGATCCTCGCCGCGCAACTGCTGCTCAACAGCATCGGTTTCATCTTCCACGAGCGGGGCAAGGTGCGGGCCGCCGCCGAGAGCGAATCGACTCCAGCCTGAACATCGAAACCAGAGACCCGGCAGGCTCTGACTGCCGGGCAGAGAGAATAAAAATGGATACGATCGTCAAGAGTTACCTGCAAAAATTCGGCGTCAGCGAAGCCACCCAGACCTTCCTCAGCAAGGTCCAGAAAATGTTCATCGGCGGTGCCTGGGTCGAAGCCAGCGACGGCCAGACGTCCGATGTGATCGAACCTTCGACCGAAGGCCTGATCACCCGCATTCCCATGGGCACCACCGACGACCTGGACCGCGCTGTGCAGGCTGCCCGTGCGCAGTTCGACGGTGGCGCCTGGCGTCAGGCCAAACCGGCCGAACGCGAGCGCATGATGCAGCGCCTGGCTGACCTGATCGAACAGAACGCTGCCGAGCTGGCGGAAATCGAATCCATCGACATGGGGAAATCGGTTGCCTTCGCCAAGGACGTGGACATCCAGGGCACCGTCGATACCTTGCGTTACTTCGCCGGCTGGGCCACCAAGCTTCACGGGCGCACCGTCGAGCCGTCGCTGCCGGGCAATTACCTGGCCTATACCCGCAAGGAAGCGGTCGGTGTGGTCGGCGCCATCGTGCCGTGGAACTTCCCGCTGCAAACCATGGCCTGGAAGCTCGGCGCGGCGCTGGCGACCGGTTGCACCGTAGTGGTCAAGCCTGCTGAACTGACCTCGTTGTCGGCCCTGCGTTTTGCTGAACTGGTGCAGGAAGCGGGCATCCCCGACGGCGTGATCAACATCGTCACCGGGCGCGGCAGCGTGGTCGGTGCCGCCATGGCTACTCACCCGGGCATCGACAAACTGACCTTCACCGGCTCGACTCCGGTCGGCCAGACGGTTGGTCGCGCAGCGCTGGATGACATGAAGCGCCTGACCCTCGAACTCGGCGGTAAATCACCGGTCATCGTCTGCGCCGACGCCGACATCCCGGCCGCTGCCCAGGCAGTCGCCAACGGCGTGTTTTTCAACTCTGGGCAGGTATGCGACGCCGGTACACGGGCCTATATTCATAGCAGTGTCTACGACGAATTCCTGCGCGAACTGATCGCCTACACGCGCACCCTGAAAATGGCTCCGGGCCTGGATCCTGATTGCTTCATCGGCCCGCTGGTCTCGGCCCTGCAAAAGCAGCGTGTGACCGAGTACATCGAAACCGGCAAGGCCGAAGGCGCCGAACTGGTCTACGGCGGTCAACCGGTCGATGGCCCTGGCTTCTTCGTCGAGCCGACCATTTTTGCCAACTGCCGCAATGACATGCGCATCGTCCAGGAAGAGATTTTCGGGCCGGTGCTGGTCACCGCACCGTTCGACGACGAGGAAGACGCGCTGGACCTGGCCAACGACTCCCCCTACGGCCTGGCGGCGGCACTGTACTCCAACGACCTGGGCAAAGTGCACAGCCTGATTCCACGCTTGAAGGCAGGCTCGGTCTACGTCAACGCCCACGGCACCCTTGATCCATCGATGCCGTTCGGTGGCTACAAGCAGTCCGGGTTTGGCAAAGACCTGGGCGCCGAGCAGCTCGACTACCTGCTCGAAACCAAGGCGGTGTGGATCACGCTGCCAAGCTGACACCAGCCCCTTGTAGGAGCGAGCCTGCTCGCGATGAACCCCAGTACACCACGGGGTGTCAGGTTGCCAGCATTATCGTTGGCGACCATCGCGAGCAGGCTCGCTCCTACAGGTTTTACACCATTGAACATCAGGAACGGCATGGAGGCCCAACGGGCGTCGTTCACCCGAAACAACGCGGTTATCTCGTCATGATCTTCCAACAATAAGAGTCCATCATGAACACTAACGCCAAGTCCGCCACGAGCGTGCCTGCCCTCGACGAAAAGTCTGTCGTCGAGGGGCATTCGATTGACTTTATCCCCGAAAACGAGCGCACCGACAAACTGGCCAGCCAAGGCCCGTTCTGGTTCCTCGGCAACTTCACCTTCTTCACCATGACCATCGGCTTCGTCGGCCCAAGCGTCGGCTTGACCGCGCTGTGGACCACGCTCGCCGGTACGCTGGGCATCATGTTCGGCACGCTGTTCATGGCGTTTCACGGTTCGCAAGGCCCGCACCTTGGCTTGCCGCAGATGATCCAGTCCCGGGCGCAGTTCGGTTATCGCGGGGTGATCCTGGTGCTGCTGGCGACGCTGTTCGTGTTCGCCGGCTTCAACATTGTCAACCTGGTGCTGATGATGCAGGGGCTGCACACGCTGTTCGGGTTCAACCCGGCGGTGATCGCGGTGGCGGTGACCATTCCGGCGGCGGTGCTGGCGATTCTCGGCCATGACTGGATGCACCGCAGCTTCAAATGGGCGCTGTTTCTGTCATTGCCGCTGTATGGCCTGGTGACCGTGGCGGTGGTGATGGGCTGGGTGCCGGATGCGGTGCTGCCGGCACTCGCAGAAGGCGAAGTGGCCCGTGAGCCGCTGGGTTTCAACTGGACCGGTTTCATTGCGCAGTTTGCGGCGGCCGCCAGCTACAACATCGCCTATGCGCCTTATGTGTCGGACTACTCGCGCTACCTGCCGAAGAACACCTCCAGCGGCAAGCTGATCGCCGTGGTGTTCCTCGGGGCATCGCTGTCCGGTGCGTGGATGATTTCCGTGGGTGGCTGGCTGGCCGATCACCTGCACTCCACTGACGTGCTGGTAGCCCTCGGGCAAGTCGGCAACACCGTGTCGCCGCTGGTGGGTACGGCGGTGGTGGTGGTCACCATCCTGGCGTTCCTGCCGGTGATCGCGATGAACATCTACAGCGCCAAGCTGACCACGCTGACCTGCGTCGACTCTATCAAACACATCGAACCCACCCGCAAGGCCCGCATCCTGGCCATCGGCTTCGTGATCCTGCTGCAACTGGGCGTGGCCCTGAGCATCCAGAGCACGGGCAAAGGCCTGTCGGTTCTCGGCATCTACCTGGTGGTGATGCTGTACTTCCTGGTGCCCTGGACCTCGGTCAACCTTACCGACTACTTCTTCGTGCGCAAGGGCCGCTACGCCATCCCGCACTTCTTCATGCCCCACGGCAACATCTACGGCAGCTGGGGCCTGCGCGGAATCGCCGCCTATGCCATCGGTTTTATCTCGATGATCCCGTTCTTCTACATCTTCGACGGCGTTGAACAACGCGAGGTGTATGTCGGCCCTCTCGCCAAAGCGCTGGGCAGCATCGACATCGCCTGGCTGGTCGGGTTGATCGTCTCGGGCGTGGCGTATTACTGGCTGAGCCGCTCGATCGATCTCAAACACGAAGAAGTGGTGATCCAGCAGATCGAGAAAACCTCTCCTCAATACACCACTGGCGACACGCTGACCCACAAACAGCAGCCACCGCGGGTATTCACTGAATCGACGGTCGGGAGATAACTATGACCACGCAAAAAATGGCTACGCAAAAATACGACTACATCATCATTGGCGCAGGCTCGGCAGGTTGTGTGTTGGCCAACCGCCTGAGCGAAGACCCGGCGACCTCGGTGCTGGTCCTGGAGTTCGGCGGCAGTGACAAGAGCGTAGTGATCCAGATGCCGAGCGCATTCTCGATCCCGATGAACACCAAGAAGTACAACTGGCGCTACGAAACCGAGCCGGAAACGCACCTCAACGGCCGACGCATTCACTGCCCCCGGGGCAAGGTGCTGGGCGGTTCGTCGTCGATCAACGGGCTGGTGTACATCCGTGGGCACGCACTGGATTTTGACGAGTGGGAATCCCTGGGTGCCGAAGGCTGGGGCTATCGCAACTGCCTGCCGTACTTCAAGCGGGCAGAAAGTTATGAATCGGGTGGCGACAGCTATCGCGGGCAGACCGGGCCGCTGCACACCACCAACGGCAATCACATGAAAAACCCGCTGTACGGGGCCTGGGTGGAAGCTGGGGCGGAGGCGGGCTACATCAAGACCGAAGACTGCAACGGCTACATGCAGGAAGGGTTTGGCGCGATGCACATGACCGTGAAAAACGGTGTGCGCTGCTCCACCGCCAACGCCTATCTGCGCCCGGCCATGGGCCGTCCGAATCTGACGGTGGTCACCCATGCGATGACCCGTCAGGTCATCCTCGAAGGCAAGCGTGCGGTAGGGGTCATGTATGACCACGGGGGGCAGACCCACCAGGTGTACTGCAACCGCGAAGTGCTGATCTCGTCCGGGCCGATCGGCTCGCCGCACCTGCTGCAACGCTCGGGCATCGGCCCGGCGGCCGTCCTGCGCAAGGCCGGGATCGGCGTGCGGCATGACCTGCCGGGCGTAGGGGAGAACCTGCAGGACCATGCCGAGGTGTACATCCAGTTCGGCTGCAAGGAACCGGTGACCCTCAACAACAAGATGGACCCGCTGAGCAAGCTGATGATCGGCCTGCGCTGGTTGCTGTTCAAGGACGGCCTGGGCGCCACCAACCACTTCGAGGCCGGTGGTTTCATCCGCTCCGAGAAAGGCCTGCGCTGGCCGGACATCCAGTTCCACTTTCTGCCGGCAGCGATGCGCTACGACGGCAACAAGCCGATCAAGGGCCATGGCTTCATGGTGCTCACAGGTCCCAACAAGCCGAAAAGTCGCGGCTATGTGCGCGTACGTTCAGCCGATCCGTACGAGCATCCGGAAATCCGTTTCAACTACCTGGAGCGGGAAGAGGACCGTGAAGGCTTCCGTCGTTGCATTCGCCTGACCCGCGAGATCATCGGCCAGAAAGCCATGGACCGCTTCCGTGATGGTGAGATCGCCCCGGGCGCCCAGGTGACCAGTGATGAAGACCTCGACGCCTTCGTGCGCGACAACCTGGAAAGCACCTACCATCCGTGCGGTTCGTGCCGCATGGGCGAGGACGATATGGCGGTGGTCGATTCCGAGTTGCGCGTGCGCGGCATCACCGGGCTACGGGTGATCGATTCGTCAGTGTTCCCGACCGAGCCGAACGGCAACCTCAATGCGCCGACCATCATGCTTGCCGAGCGTGCCTCCGATCTGGTGCGTGGTGCACAGATGTTGCCGTCTGCGGATGTGCCGGTGGGTCTGGTCGAAGGCTGGGAAAGCAGTCAGCGCACTTCGTTGCCGGGGCGTAACGTGCGCGTGTAACCCTTGTAGGAGCTGGCTTGCCGGCGATGGCGGCCGGCCTGACACACCGAGTCGCCTGGTTCGCCAGCAAGCCGGCTCCTACGGGTGATCTTCGTCGGAAAATATTACGTCGTTGTTCCGTTGCCATTGCTAGTCTGTAATTCCTTGAGACCGCAATGGAGCAACCTCATGGCTATTCAGGCCCTGCGCGCCGACGCATCGCACATCGATCAAATCGCCCCTTTGTTTGACGCTTACCGGGTGTTCTACGAGCAGCCGTCGAACCTTGCGCAATCACGCGCCTTCATCGCCGAGCGTATCGCCCGGGATGAATCGGTGATTTTTCTTGCCCAGGACGCTGACGGTGAAAACCTCGGCTTCGTCCAGTTGTTCCCGACGTTTTCTTCCATCGACGCCCATCGCACCTGGCTGCTCGGTGATCTGTTCACCACACCTGCCGCCCGGGGCAAAGGCGTCGGCACGCTGCTGATGAACACCGCTCGCGACTTTGTGAAGCTGGCCGGTGGCAAAGGCATGACTCTGGAAACCGCCACCGACAACTTCACCGCCCAGCGACTGTATGAATCACTGGGCTGGGTGCGCGATCCCGGTTACTACACCTATGGGCTGGATTTGAGGAAAGCCTGAATCAGCGTGCCTGATCGCCGAACACCGGCCGCATGAATGAACGCTCGTAGCTGAGGATGAACTTCCTGTCCTCGGCGTACTTGAAGGCGGCGATGCAGTCTGGATCGTCCATCGACTGCTGGCGGTAATGTTCATACGTCGCCAGGCTCGGGAAGGTGAACAGCGCCAGGGCGATGTTGTTGGCGCCCTCCGACGGCAGAAAATAGCCGTGGTGCTGGCCGCCGAATTTTTCCACCAGGGGAATCCACAACTTGCCGTAATGCTCGAACGCTTCGAGCTGGTAAGGGTCAAGCACGTACTTCAGGTAGCAGGTCACCATTGCTTCGTTCCTTGTCACGTTGTGTGGGCAGTCGCCACTGTAATCAACGCAGCGCGCAATCGACAAATGTTAGTGAATACCCGGCGATCCCTTGTAGGAGCGAGCTTGCTCGCGATGGTCGCCAACGATTACGCGTGCTATCTGGCTAGCCGTGGCGCATCTGAGTCCATCGCGAGCAGGCTCGCTCCTACAGGGGGGCGATTTGAAGAAATTGCGGGCAAAAAAAAGCTGCCTTAAGTGGCAGCGGAAGATAAAGCACGCATTTGATAGGCCGAGTATGGCGCCCGGTACATGACAATTCGATGACGGATGAACAATTGAGCGGATGGCCGGTGCTGTCATCTGGATGTCATCGAAGAGGGTGCAAGATCCTCGCAAACCGTCCTGAGTGCCCGGCGACCAGAAATCGGCCGGCAGACGAACTTGCAAGGAACCCTTATGAAAGACGCCCCCCTGTTTGCCGCCATCGACCTGGGCTCCAATGCGTTTCGCATGATGATTGGCCAGTCGGTACGGCGCAACCAGCAGATGGTTATCCAGGAAGTCAGAACCCTGCGTGAACCGGTGCGGTTGGCGGAGGGTTTCCAGGGTGGGGCGCTGGATGAACTGGCGCTGGATCGCGGTTGGCAGGCGCTGGCGCGATTCGGCAAGAAACTGCGCGGTTTCGAGGCGGTTCGCGTGCGGGCCGTGGCGACCAGCGCAGTGCGCGAGGCGGACAATGCACCGCTGTTCCTGGCCACCGCCGAGCGTCACCTGGGGTTTCGCATTGACGTTATTTCCGGGCATGAAGAAGCACAACTGGTTTACGCCGGTGTGGCCCACACGCTGCCGGATGCGCAAAGCACGCGGCTGGTGGTGGACATCGGCGGCGGTTCGACGGAAATGATCATCGGCCGTGGCGACCGGGTGCTCAGCACCGAGAGTATCGCCATCGGCAGCGGGACTTTTGGCGCCCGTTACTTTTACGGCGGGCGGATCATGGCTCAAGCGCTGCAGGAGGCCGAGCGCGTGGCCACGTTGCAGTTCGAGCAAGTCGCCCGCCGTTACCGCGTCATGGGCTGGCAGCAAGCGATTGGTTCGTCAGGCACCGCGCGGATGCTGGCCAAGGTGCTCAAGGCCAACGGCTTGAATGACGAGGGACAAAGCGGCATCACTTACGGCGGACTGTTGCGCCTGTCCCTGCGCCTGCTGGAAATCAAACACGTCAAGCACCTCAAGTTGGCAGGCCTGCCCACCCATCGCATGAGCATGTTGCCCGGTGGTCTGGTGGTGATGCTGGCGGCGTTCAAAGTGTTGGGGATCACGCATATGACGGCGTCTGAGCCGGGTCTGCGGTTCGGCGTGCTGCATGGGTTGATGAGCAAACCTCGGGGCTGATCGACGAGCGCATCAAGGAACTGGGAGGCTGACGCGGGGAAACCCAGGCCCGTGTCCGCACCATTGATTCAGGAAGCGAACTCATTGCCTCCCGAACCAAAAGGTAACCCCTGTAGGAGCGAGCTTGCTCGCGATAGCAGTGGGTCAATGAATAATCCGCTGTCTGATACGCCCTCATCGCGAGCAAGCTTGCTCCTACAGATTTGGCGTTCACCTGACCGTTTTGGATATCCGTAGCCGTCATGTTCCAATAGCCAGCAATCGCAGTCTGGAACCGGAACATGAAGAACATCGCCGCATTGATCCTCTACTCAGCGCTCGTGCTCAGCACTCCCGCCCTTGCTGCCGGCGATGTACAGGCCGGGGAGAAAGTCTACAAGCGCCTCTGCAGCGGCTGCCACCAGATCGGCGAATCGGCTCGCGCCTTCTTCGGCCCGCAGCTCAATGGCGTGATCGGTCGCCAATCCGCCGTCACCACGGACTACGTGTATTCCGATGCGATGAAGTCCGCCAACCTGGTCTGGGACCGCGAAACCCTGATCGCCTACCTCGAGGCGCCGAAGAAAGTCGTGCCCGGCACCCGCATGATTTTCTGGGGCCTCAGCGATCCGGAAAAAATCGAAGACCTGCTGGCCTACCTGCAAACCTTCCCGGCCCAAGGCCTACGATCTACTGTCCGAGCTCTACCCGGACCGTGAAGTGGTGCAGCTCAATATTCGGCGGGCGGGGGCGGCATCCACTGTGTGACCAGTCATCAGCCGCTGGCCTGATCGGTTGCCCTCAATTTCCGGCACCACACAAAACCGTAGGAGCAAGCTTGCTCGCGATAGCGGTGGATCAGTCCATAAAGATGCAAACTGACCCCCCGTCATCGCGAGCAAGCTTGCTCCTACAGGGGGCTTTGGTGGGTCAGGCTTTACTGGCTTTCAGATAAGCCCCCAACCGTTGCCCCATCTGCTCACCCAGTGCCTGCAAGCCACTCAACGGCCGCACCATCACCTCAAACTCGACAATCTTGCCCTGGTCATTGAAGCGAATCATGTCGATGCCCTTCAGCTCCTTTTCACCTACCCTGGCGCTGAATTCGAGAATCACGTTCAAGCCATCCCCGGTTGCCAGCTCGCGGTGATAGGCAAAGTCTTCGAACACGTTCATCACCGTATTGAGAATCATCGATACCACGGGCGCACCCGGATACGGCGTGTGCGCCATCGGCGAGCGGAACACCGCTTGCGGGTCGAGCAGCTCGGGCAGGGCGCTCAGGTCCTTGCGGCTGATCATTTCGTGCCACTGCTCGAGCGTGACGGCAACGTTGGCGTTCAAGTTCAGTTCGGCCATGTTCAACTCCTGTTTTTTATTGTTGTTTGCTTCGAAAACGCTGGTGGATGACCTGGGCTGCGTCGTCCGCCCATTGACTGTAAATCATTGGTCCCGGATGAAAACCATCGCTGGCCATCAACCCCGCCTCGGGTGCGAGCGGGGTGCTGAGCATCGTACATTGATCCACGTTGGCTGCCAGTTGCGCCAGATGCGCGTTGAAACGACGGGCTCGAAAACCCAGGTACCAGCGCAGCGGCTGTGGCAATGCGGGAAACAGGTGCATCGGTGGAAGCGGGGAGACGACAATCTGCTGCACAGCGAATTTTTCGCACAACAGCGCCATCAGTTGTCGCTGCCGGATCAACCACTGATCCAGTGAGAGCGCGCTGGTGACATCGTTGACACCAATCGACAGCAGCACCACATCGAACGGCTCTGGCGCGTGCTGTTGAAGCAAGTCGAGTAATGCTTGTGAATCCAGACCCGACTGCGCCCAGAGTTTCCACGACACACGAAAGTCAGCCGCCAAACGCCCGACCAACCGGCCGCTGAGGGCGTCACACTGAGTCAAAGCACCAACGCCCGCCGCCGCACTGTCGCCGACGATCAACAGGCGCAGGGCATCGCCGATGCCCGCCACACCCTGACGCTCGCCCGCAGCCTCCGGCAACCTGGGCGTCACCCGGCGGGTATACAGCCCTTGGGCCAACAGCAGCGGGCCGAGGATAATTTTGGCCAGGGTTTCAACGTGGCTCATGAGGGGATTATCCGGAGAACTCATCGTCGAAAATGCTTTCGATCGGCAACGCAAAGACCCGGGCGATCTGGAAAGCCAGCGGCAGGCTGGGATCGTAACGACCGTTTTCGATGGCATTGATCGTCTGCCGCGAAACCTTCAGCAGCGCCGCCAGATCAACCTGCGACCACTTGCGTTCGGCGCGCAGTTCCTTGAGGCAGTTGTTCATTGATAACGTCGCTTGGCCAGCCTGAGCCCGACCATCCACATCAAGCCCATCACCGGCCATACACAGACCCATGACACGTGGGGAAAGCCGACGTTTTCCAGAAAACCGTAGGTGAACGTCAGCAGCGCCGACGCGGCAAAGGCGAAACCCAGGGCTTCGTACTGGATGCGCAGGTGCATTTCGTCCAGCGTGCGCATGTTGCGCACCACCGCCCAGCACATCAGCCCCGCGGGGATCATCGGTAGCAGGGTGATGATGATCTTCAGCGCAATCGCCATGTCCTGCTGGTCTTTGAGCAAGATCAGCGAAGTGATCAAAAGTATCGTGTACAGCGCCATCGCCGCGCCCATTTCCATATAAAAGCGTTTCATTGCATCCTCCTGATGTAAAAGACCCTTTACATGTTCGCCGGAGTTTTTCCGGATGTAAAGGGTGTTTTACATACGACAGCTGTAGGAGCGAGCACGCTCGCGATGGACTTGAGAGCGCCGCGTGTAAGCGGTCACACGCGTTATCGTTAGCCTCCTTCGTCGGAACGCCGCCCGGAGCATGCTCACCCCTACACTGGTTCGGAACTAGATCCGCTGAGAATTCAATGCTTGTCCACCACACACAACTCACCCGTCGCCCGAATCATCGCCTGTCCGTGCAGGTAATCCTTGATCAACGCAGAACGCCCTTTGGCCAGCCACTGCGGGCAATTCGGGTCGTTGCGGTAGGGCAGGAACGCGGCGTATTGCTTGAGCAAAGTGATTTGCAGTTTGTCGAGCTTTGGTCGGATCTCGGTCTCGAGGTTTGGCCGGGGCGTATCCGGCGCCTTGTGCGCAGCTTGCCACTGGGCGATGCGACCGTACTGCACCAGTTTGCTGGCTTCGATCTGCGCGGCGATCAGGTCGGCGACATCGTCCGGGTCGAGTTTGCGCTGGGCGGCCTGCTTGCGGGCGTTGGCAATCACTTGCGCTTCCCGGGCGCTGTCCTGAATCGGCTTGCCGCTGTCCCATTTGGTCAGCGCCACTTGCTCACTGATCTGCAAGCGCTCGTTCATCGTCGCCAACAGCGGTTGCAAGGCATCGGGCGCGGGAGGCGGCGCACTCGCCTGGGCGCCATGGGCGAGGCAGACAAGAAAGGCACTCGTCAGCAGGTGCGGCAGGCATGGGGAGCGGGGCATGGACAGAACCTCCTTGGACGCTGAATTCACTTGCGCCTGTGTAACACAAGGCAACCGACGAACGATAGGCTGCGAAGCATTCAGCCCAGCAACCGCTCGATCTGCGCCAATTCCCAGGTACTGAGCAGACTCACCGGATCGGTGCCGAAGCGTTGCCCATTGTCGAACGCATACTCGCGGCCATCCGGGCTTCGCCCCTGTAAACAGTGGCGCAGGTGTTTGCCGTCGACCTCGAGTATCAGGCGCCAGCCATCGATGTCGACCTGTACATGAGTCGATTCCGGCGATTGATCGACACGCTCGAAAGCGCGAATGCCTTGGGCGGCATCACGCAGTTGCTGATAAACCTCGCGGGCGGTGAGGGGGGGCACGGGTGTCTCCGGCTTGAATTCGGGGAGGCACAGGATAGACCAGTCGCCCAAGAAAAAGCCCGGCTGATAAGGCCGGGCTTTTTCGTTGAGTCCTGCGTTAGAGCACAGCATTCAGGCGGTGCGGTTTTCGATCAGGCGATCCGAACCACCTTCGGCGACGCGGTTTTGCATGAGTTTGTCGGAGCCGTCAGCGGCGACGCGGTTTTCGATCAGCTTGTCGGAGCCGTCAGCAGCGACGCGGTTTTCGATCAGTTTGTCGGAGCCATCAGCCGCCACACGATGCTCGATCAAGCGATCCGAACCACCCTCAGCCACACGGCTTTCAATCAGACGATCCGAGCCGCCTTCAGCGACAACCGGGTGAGCAGAGTTAGCGGCGAAAGCGTTGACTGCAAAAACCGAGAATGCGATACCGAGAAGGGTTTGGCGTTTCATGAGGGTGTGCTCCGGGGTGCTTATGGGTGGGTATGGAGCCGATGTTACGCCGCGGATTTTTTATGAGAACTTCATTGAGATGATGGTGACTATCGATGCCAGCGATGGATCGAAATCTCTGGGCGTAAGCACCCCTCGCCACAGCACTTTCGCAAGAGTTCAAGCCTCGCTGATCTGACTGACACTGGTGATCTGCCCGTTCCACACCATTTCGTAATGCGCGGTTTGCACAATCGATGTCACCGGTCGCGGCGTCATCAGCGCCCAGCAATCACTGCCCGGCAAACGCACCGAGCGATAGCGCAAACCGGGGCAAGCGGCCTTCCTGACCTCCCGGCCGAGGCGCCGGGAAACGCTGTAATCATCCGGCGCATACACCGGGTCCGTCATCGGCAGTGCCGTAGCGTCATTCATCCCGGCATCGACAAAGGCACAAGACAATCCCCGGAACACAAAGCGCTCGTAGTTCAGGCTCGGCACCTTCGACCAGTACAGGCTCTGGTGATGCCGCACCTCGGCCAGCGCCGCTTCCATCGAGTCCGCCAGGTACAACACCCCGAAACTGCCATCACTGAACCGCGAGCCCGCCGGGTTCACGTGGGTAAACGGCGCCGTCGCATAGGAGCAACCCGTGATCCCGAACGGAATCTCGCGCCGTGGAATCAACTCCAGTTGACCCACTTCATTCTTCAAGCGCGGATTGGTCAGCGCCTGAATCTCGAACAACACCTCGAATTCATCCGCATCCGCCACGTCATCGAACAGGGCAATGGGGGGAAACTTCGAATTGACCAGCCGATAAGCCTGCAACGCCTGCCCGGCAAACGTCGGCAACTTACCCACGGTCACCATTGCGCGCCCCGCAGCATGTCGATGCGGCGGAAGGTTTCATACAACGAAACCATGTCGCCCTGCGCCATGATCTCCAGCGGACTGCGGCCATTGAAAAACTCATTGTCATTGGCCATCGACGCAAAGCCGTAGACGTTGTCCGGGTTATCGAACACCAGGCGCAACGTCCCGTGAATGTTCAGCACAAAACTGATGCGCTGCATCTGATCCGCATCCAGCGCCACCGCCCACTCGGGATCATGCTGTCGTGCGCGGGTGTAAGTGCTGCGCGAGATGCGCAGGATGCGGCAGGCTTGATCGCCGCTGGCTTTCCACTTTTCCAGAATGCCGACGGCAGCGCGCAGGCCGGTGACGCATTGGTTTTTGGTGAAAGATTGGGGTTGCAGAGGAACGGCCATAATCAATATCTACTTTGATTCCGTAGATTCAAAGATAGTTAATCTGAATCTGTAGATCAAATTGGTTCGACCGACGGAAAATTCCCATCGAGTCTCACCAGCGAGACGTTCGCCGTTTTTCTTTACCCCGCAGCCTGCGCCCGCAACCGCCGACCAATCACATCCATCAAATCACAGCCATCGCGCAACGCAATCACCAGAAGCCTGGAAAAGTCCTCCAGCACCACCGTGTCGCATCCGAGTTCGGATCGATAGGCGATGTTTTCCAGCACCTGCGTGACTGTACGAATGCGGTAATCCGCCATGGCTTGCAGGACGTCGAGGGGGGCTTGGGTGTCGATGAGCAGGGAGGCCGGAACCAGGTCGATTCCGGTGAGGGGCATGTATCGATTCATTTTGAAGATCTCTGTTTGATTGGCTCAAGGCCGTCACGCAGTCGTCGCCAAACGATTGGGTGGCAGCTGTGCGCAGGTTGGCGAACCGGCAACAGAGAAAACCGGCAGACCCGAAAGTCTCCCGCGCACAGCCGCCATAACAGCGGCTTTGCGGGTGCGATGATACCTGCAATAAAGCGGATAGCCTTCGCATTCTCTGAAGTCAGGTCGCCAAACCCGAATCGCCATTTGGGCGACGGCGCCGACTATAAGCCGCACGGGATCAGCGCGGGAAGGTGAGGGATTCTGAGCTTCGTGTAGGACTTGCACTGATAAAACTTCAGACCTTTCACATATCGTCACTGGAAATATAACCACAGACCTGAGATGGTCTTCGCCCCTTGGATTCAGCCACCCACGCTATCCTTAATCATCGCTCCCGCCGTCAAGATGGATCTTTCCCCCCATGCAAAACCCGAACCCCCAACGCCCCCTCTGGAAAACCTACCTGTTTTTCCTCGCCCCGATGGTGTTGTCGAACTTCCTGCAATCGATGTCCGGCACGGTCAACAGCATCTACATCGGCCAGATGCTCGGCACGCAAGCGTTGGCGGCGGTGTCCGGCATGTTCCCCATCGTGTTTTTCTTCATCGCCCTGGTGATCGGCCTCGGCGCGGGTGCGGGGGTGTTGATCGGGCAAGCGTGGGGGGCGCGGGAGACGCATCTGGTGAAGGCGATTGCCGGGGCGACATTGTTGCTGGGGGTGCTGATCGGGTTGGTGGCGGCGGTGGTCGGGAGTGTGTTTGCGCGGTCGGCTTTAGTGGGGTTGGGCACGCCGGCGGACGTGCTGGACGATGCGGTGGCGTACGCCCATGTGATGTTGTGGATCATGCCGTCGCTGTTGGTGTTTGTACTGTTCACGCAGTTGCTGCGCGGGGTCAGCGATACGTTGTCGCCGCTGTTGGCGCTGGTGGTGTCGACCATTGTCGGGCTGGCGCTGACACCGGCGCTGATCCGTGGCTGGTTGGGTTTTCCTCCGATGGGGATTCAGAGCGCAGCGTTTGCCGGGCTGGCGGGGAATCTGGTGGCGATGGCGTTGTTGGCGTGGCGCTTGCTCCGCAAAGGGCATCCGCTGGCACCGGACCGTGAGTTCTTTGCCGCAATGCGCCTGGACATGACGATCCTCGGCAAGGTGCTGCGCATCGGCTTGCCCACCGGGTTGCAGATGGTGGTGTTGTCGTTGTCGGAACTGGTGATTCTGGCGCTGGTGAACCAGCATGGGTCCCAGGCGACAGCGGCGTATGGCGCGGTGACGCAGATCGTCAATTACGTGCAATTCCCGGCGCTGTCGATTGCGATCACCGCGTCGATCCTCGGGGCGCAGGCGATTGGGGCCGGGCGCATCGAGCGCATTGGGCCGATCCTGAAGACCGGGCTGATGATCAATGTGTGTTTGACCGGTGGTCTGGTGGTGTTGGGTTACTTGTTGTCGAGCTGGTTGCTGGCGTCATTCCTCACTGAGGAGGCGACGCTCAACATGGCTGAGCATCTGCTGCACATCATGCTCTGGAGCCTGTTGGTGTTTGGCTTCCAGGCGATCATCGGCGGCATCATGCGCGCCAGCGGCACGGTGATGGTGCCGGTGGCGATTTCCATTGTCTGCGTGGTCGGTGTGCAGTTGCCGGCGGCTTATTTGCTGGATGCGAAGTTCGGGCTGCAAGGGGTGTGGATGGCATTTCCGGTGGCGTATCTGGGGATGCTGGCGTTGCAGACGCTGTACTACAAACTGGTGTGGCAGCATCAGAAGATTGAGCGTTTGGTGTAGGCAGGGTGGCTCCCTCAGGTGGCTTTGATGTTCGCGGGGCTTGATGGCAACCATTGTCGAACCGACAATCCATTGGTGGGGGAGTCACCGACAGGCGTGATCGCCTGGGGAGGTTTTCCATGAGCCCCTTGTCCCATTCCATCCTGCAAGACCGGCCAGCGGCCGGGCGGCGTTTGATTGAGCCGCTGCAGCCTTACGCGCATCGCTCTGACGTCATCGTTCTGGCCTTGCCCCGTGGCGGTGTGCCGGTGGCCTATGAAGTGTCCACGGCGCTGGGCCTGCGCCTTGACCTGATGCTGGTGCGCAAGCTCGGCGTGCCGTCGCGTCCGGAGTACGCCATGGGCGCGATTGCCAGTGGCGGCATTCAGATCCGCAACGAAGAAGCATTGCGCAGTTACCCGATGGCCCCGGCCGCGTTCGAGGCCGTGGTCGAAAGGGAAACCCGCGAGTTGCTGCGCCGGGAACAGGTTTATCGGGGAAACCGGGCACCGGTGCAGCTCAAGGACCAGGTGGTGATCCTGATCGACGACGGTCTGGCGACCGGCGCGTCGATGAAGGCAGCGATCCATGCGCTGCGCTCGCAGGCACCCTCGCGCATCGTGGTGGCCGTGCCCGTGGCGCCGATCGAGACGGCAGAGGCGCTGCGCCGTGAGGTGGATGAGCTGATCTGCCCGTTGATGCCCGAATGGTTTACCTCGATTGGCCATTGGTACATGGACTTTACCCAGACCAGCGATGCCGAGGTGATCGCGTTGTTGCAGCGGGCGTGGCAACGGGAGGCAGACAGGACAGATTGAGGTGGATTGAAGGGTGGTCGTCAATCGGCGCTCGAAGTGGAATAAACGTCGATTGTTTGCTTAAGTCCTTTTGATGCCGATCGGTGTACAGCGCTGCAACTCATGACGGGAGCCCGCCCGGAGAGTCCGATGAACCCTCGAATACTGCGTTTCGTCGCGTTGGCCGGCGTTGCCACGCTTGGCGTTGTGCCGCGTGCCGACGCCGTCGAATACACCGCCGTGAACAACACGGCCAGCACCATCAGTTTCACCTATCAGCAGATGGGTTCGAAGGTTTATGGCACCTTCGGCAAGTTCGAAGGGCAAATCGAATTTGATACGCAAAACCCCGCCGTCGCCCATGCCGCGCTGACGATTGACCTGGCGAGCATTGATATCGACAGCAGCGACGCCAAGACCGAACTGCAAAAACCGGCGTGGTTCGACACACAAAACTTTCCCAAGGCCGTTTTCGAGTCGACGGCCATTCAGGACCTCGGGAACGACCGCTACACCTTCACTGGCAACCTCACCCTCAGAGGTCAGACGCGGCAGGTGATTGTGCCGGTGGTGCTCAAATCAGAGAACGCCATTGGCATTTTCGATGGCGAACTGATCCTCAAGCGCGACGATTTCAAGATGGGCGAGGGGGAGTGGGCGGACAGCATGGTGTCCAACGACATCAACATTCGTTTTCGCATGGTGGCGCCGCAGCGGTGAAGCGATCCCCCCGTCATTTGCGCGCCGCTGCTTTTTTTGGTTTGGCCGCCGGTGCCTTCGCCCCGACCGGCGTCTGTCCCGCCGAACCATTGATGTTCGCCAGGCTTTTGTGCACTTGTTCAACAATGCGCCGTTGCGTCGGTCGGTCGTTGTCGAACCCGCCGTGGCTTGCGTTGATTGACGCATTCGACGGTGTGGTGATGTAGGTGAAGTTGGGCAGGTTGAACACCGGCGAAGCGTGGATGTATTTGTCCATGCCCAGAATCGGCGTGCGCACGCCGGTCTCGAACGACTCGGACACCAGGTACAGCAACGACCGCAGGTAAGGGCGGCAGGTCGGGTCCTGGTTTTCCGCCATGTCGGTCAGGGAAAATTGCAGGCAGTTGTCCACGGTTTTGCTGATCAGGTGCGGCATAACCAAACGCTCGAAGGTGTCGACGCGCACGGCGGGTGCCATCAGGTTCAGGGAGGCAAATCGCAGCCCGGCGCTCGCCAGGCGATCAATGATGAAACTGTGGACGATGGAACCTGCCGAGTGGCCGATCAGGTGCAGGCGAAACTTGCCGATCTTGCCGGAGGTAAGGAACGCCTTTTGCAAAATTTGCAAACCGCTGCGCGGGTTGCCGCTCAAGGCATCGGCGTTTTGCTTCATCTCGCCCCATAACAGTGTGCCGGGCGTGGCGAGAGCACGTTCCAGGCGTTTGTCATAAAACTGTTTGACCGCATCGCCCAGTTCCGAAAAGACCCCGCCGGTACTGCGCGGTACTTGCCGGTAGGCATCGACGATCAGGTTGAGAATGGTCTGCATGGCGCCGGTTTCCCACATCAGGAAGATCGGGAAAATTTTCGCTTCGTAGAGCAGCGGCACCCATTGTTTGGCGGCGGCGGCCGCGGTTTTTTCGTCATTGAGCCCACCATGGGCATAGAGCGCGATGTCGATCGCCTGGTTGGCCGCCAGCCCCCAGCGTTTGCGGGCTTCGCCGAGGTGAAAGTCGACCAGGTCCTCGACGTCTTCGGGGCGCGTGCGAAAATCACCGGTCTGGCTCAGTTCGCCGTTGTTGCCCAGGTCGATGATGAACGGGTTGATTTCACGGTTGGCCAGCACATCCGAGGTGGCGACCACCACGTTGCCCGCCGGGGTTTCGCGTAGCGTCGAGGCTTGGGAAATCGCCATGTGTTCGGCGGTGACCACGCCCAGTTGTGGCACCCAGCAGTCCATGGCGTTGAGCTGCCAGTCGGAGTACGTGAGGATCGCGTAGCCGGCGCTGCCCCAACCGCTGCCCCACGAGTTATGAATCAGAAAGCCGTCCTGGTTGTAGCCGACGATCACGAAGGCATGTCCGCCGTCGTCGAGTTCGGCTTTCTGGCAGGGGATGCGCCAATAGTCGTCCCACGTGGCAGGCGGTGCGGCGAGTTGCGCAGCCTCGCTGGCGGCGATGGTCCAGCCTGAGTGGCAAGCGGCGCTGGCGTACAACACGCCGAGGTCATTGAGGGCGACGTGCATGTCGCTGATCGACAACGGGTCGACCCGATAATACGCACCGAGCGGGCGTTGCACCGAGTCGATCCACCAATCGGTGTCGGGTCGGTTGGTGGCGGCGGGCATGTCAAGGTTCGGCCACAGATAGGAGGCGCAGGCACCTTGCTTGTACCAGCCTTTAAGTGCGCCGCGCAGGGTCGAGCCGCTGTCGGACAGCTTGGGGTCGGGGTTCGGTGCTTCGGGAATTTCGTCGTAGCGCCGCGCCATGCTGTAGAGCATGAACGGCGAAATGCCCGGCTTGTCTTCGCGCTGGCCTTTGCTCAGCAGAAATTCGATGACCGTCGACAAGGCGAAACCGGTGCAGGCATTGGTCTGCATTTGGTTCTTGATACTCATCCAGTGCGCCGGCAACAGCGACTTGGCCGGTTGCAGGCCGACAGGTGGCTGGTAGAGGCGGTCACGCAGATCCAGTTGATCGGGGCAGACCGGGCGACGCCGGGCAAGGTGTTCGGCGCTGGCTTTTGCGCGGCTGGTGCGCTGTTTGGATTTGGGTTGGGGTTTTGGGGTGCTGGCGCGGGCGGGTGCAGCCTTGCGAGGTGAGGTGGCCATCGTGGCTCCTTGGAAACTCGGCAGTCGCGGGTTCAGTGATGGCCATTGCTGGCGCGCAGGCACCTGCAATGGCGCGTCACAAAACGGTAGATGATGTGCACGAGGTTTCAAGGCTTGCCGACAGACACCCGGTCCACATTGCATGGACCGGGTGTTCATCAAGGCCGTTTTAGTGCGCCGCTATCGGTGCCGTGACGGTCTTGCCGAGCGACGAGGTGACGGTCGCGGTCGGGTTCGGCGACGGGCCGGCGCCGGTGGTCGTGACCGACACCCGCCAGCGAGCGCCGGTGCCGATTGGCGTGAGGGTCGCCGTGCCAAGGTTGAGTAACCCGGCAGTGGTCGAGACTTTCACCGTGATGGTGTTGCCTGTGCCGCGCGAGGTGGTGCCCGTCAGATCCCAGGTGTAGCGACTGTTACTGCGGGAGGTGACCGCGGCGCTACTGATCACCAGGTCTTCGTTGACCGTCGGCGCAGCGGTGACCGACACCGAGACCGTCGCCGGATCCGAGAGCGCATCCTTGGTGTCGCTGGCCTGATAGGTGAAGGACGCGGTGAACGCTGCGGCGATCGTGGCCGGCGGTGTGTAGACCACTCGCACGCCATCGGTGCTGACCATGCCCTGGCCGGAGTCCGGTTGCGCCAGGCCCACGACTTTGAGCGGTACGTTGCCGTCCGGATCACTGTCGTTGGCCAGGACGTTGATGGTCACCGGTTGGCCGTTGCTGCTGGTGGCACTGTCGTTGAGGGCGATGGGTTTTTTGTTGGTCACGTCATCGTCGTCATTGCCAGGGCCTTCGCCACTGCGGAAGGTTGGCAGGGCAGCGGAGTTGACGTAGGTGACACCGTCCCAGCCAGGCAGGGGCGTTGGCATCAACTGGAACTGACCCGGGTTCTCGATATCCCAACGCAGTAGCATCGAGTTGTCTTCGTGCTGGGTATTGTGGCAGTGCTCCATGTAGGTCCCGGCGAATTCGCGGAAGTGAATCGCCATCTCCACATCCACCGAACTGTCGATGCCTTCGCCGATGCGATAGACGTCTTTGCGCGCGCCTTTTTCCCATTCCGGCGGCGCCTTGCCGTCGCGGCTGAGGATGATCCCTTCTTCAAAGTGCACATGCACCGGGTGGTTCCAGCCGTTGCCACCGTTCACGATTTTCCATACTTCCAGCGTGCCGTCGCCGCTGTAGCCGCCATCGGTCGGGCCGTTGGCCAGTTGCGGCGCCGCGTCGATCCGGCGAGGGTCCATGGAGTATCCGAAACCACCGTCCGTCTTGATGGTCCACGGAGCTTCGTCGGTCCCGTCGGAGCGGCCGAAGATGAACTCGCGATGGCGGGCCTGTTTCAGCTTGGCTTGCACCACCGGATCGTCACGATTGAGGGTCAGCGGGATCATGGTTTTGCCGGCCGCTTTACCCGGTTTGGCAGGTTCATAGTCGGCGGGGTTCATGCTGACATCCGTGCCGGAATAAGGCTGGACGATCATCTGCATGAATTTGCCCACCACAGGGTCGCCTTTGTCCCATTCAGGGCCTTTGCTGCCCTGTTTGATCACCGCTTTGTACTGTTCGGACAACACGTCGGCCAGGCTCAGTGGATCGTCCTCCGGACCCTTGCCGGTCTGGTGTTCCATCAAGTTGACGAAGTACAGCTTGTCGCCGACCTTGATCCCGTTTTTCGCGAAGTTGACGATGATATCGAACCGCTCGGCGATGCCCTGGGTAGGCAGGATCGCGTTGTGGTCCTGTTTATCGCCGTCGCCATCCAGGTCCATGCTGCCGTCGAAGGGCACGGCGTGTTCCATGAGGTTGCCGTCGTTGCCGACCATGTGGAAGGGCACGCGGGCATAGGACACGCCGGAACCTGCCGGCCCTGGGAACTCGCCACCGGTACCGGCAATTTCACGCACCAGCGCAATCCTGAAGTAGCGTGACACCGAGCCGTTGAGGATACGGAAACGATAGCTGCGCGCCCGCACTTTCAAGCGCGGCTGGTACTGCCAGTTGACCAGGATCTGATCGCCAAGAAAGCCGTCGGTGTTGAACGGGTTGAACCACAGTTGACCATTGGCGTCCCAGGCCTTGTCGGCCACCAGCAGGTTGACGTCGTAGTCGCGGTTACCCCAAGGCAACGCCGAACCGCTGGGCAGGCGCAGGTTGACGCCGTCTTCGATCGCTTCGTTACCGCGATCCAGGGCGCTGTAGTAGTTCATCATCACCGCGTTGCCCTTGTATACGTTTTGTGCGGTGAAATCGAGCATGTGGTCGTGGAACCAGTGGGTGCTCATGGTTTCGCGCCAGTCGCCGCGGATCTTGATGGTGCCGTTGTCGCAGGTTTTCAGGCCCGGGCTGGCGTCATTGACGAACAGGGTTTCACCCGGGGCGCAGGGGAACGCCGCGCGCGGGTCATGGGCGTCGGTGTTGATGGTGTCATAGCCGGCCAGTTGCATCGGCCAGCGATAGTCGTAGTACTGCCCCGGAAAGAAATACGCGTTGGTGTAGCCGTCGCTTTCTGCCGGGTTGTGACCGTTGTGTTCGTGAGTACTGATGGTGTGCAGGCCGAACCCCATGTTGGCCGCAGGGTCGATCGGCAGGGCGTTGTAGTGACGCATCAATACAGGCTGACCGTATCGCACCATCAGCAGTTTTGCCGGAAAGGTGCCGTCAAAGGTCCAGAGTGCCTTGTGGTTCTGGATCGGCATGCTGGGGTGAAAGCGCGTGTCGATGCCTTTGGTCGTGCCTGTTGTGGTTGGAATGTCCGAGGTCTGGTAGTAGAGACCGCCAGGCCCGAACTCACCGACGGCGTAGTTGTGCAGCTGCCTGCGGTCGCGCATGCCGCCATTGAGTTTGGCGCCCGCTTGCACGGTTTTAAACGCGACCTGAGGGTAGAACTCGTTCCAGCGCTGGTGCGACCAACCCTTTCCTGGCGGACGACCTTCGGCGGGCGAGCCGACCGGGTGGCGGTTGAGGAAGGCTTCGATCTGCGCTTTCCACGGGTTGCGGTCCAGCACGTTGGAGTACTGCGACGGAAACGGGTACAGCCCCGGCTGGCGCATGAAGGCTTCCAGTGCCGAACTCGACGGGCCGCTGCGGGCGATGCTGTCCGGGTCTTGCACCGGCGCCGGGCCGGCGGTGGGCACAGGGAACGTCAGCGGTGGCGCTGGCAGGGTAGGGTCGAGTTTTTCCGTGCCGAATTCTTCGAACAACAGCAATTGCTGGGTGTACGGCTGGGCCCCGAACAAGGGGCTGGGCTTGCCGTTAGTGGGGATTTTGAATGAGGTCTGCAGGGCCGGCGGCAGTACGTTTTCGGCTGTTGGCGTGGTGCGGGTGCCATAGACGCCATTGGGCAGGGCAATTGCACCCTGGTTGGCTTCCGGCATGGTTTTCAGGGCTTCCAGCGCGGCGGCGGCGGCCGCGGGATCCGCGGGCGGATTTGAGTAATACGAGGGGTCTGTCGGGGGCGGTTGGCTGACATCGTCCAGTGGTACAGCATGGGCGCTGCCAAGGTTGATATTGAGCAGTAGCGCGGCGGTGATGCTCGGCCTCCGGAGAAAGCCGAACGATGGGTACTCGGGTATGTTTTTCATGATGGTTCTCTCGGGGCTCGCCGGTGCAGGGCTGGCGCTAGCAATTCGATATCAGCAAAACCCGAGCCAAAACAAAAAGCCCATTTGTATCAATTTGTTGAGACGTCTAACCCGTTGTCAGGTGGGGAATTTTCCGCAGATACGGGGAAAAGAACGGCAGGCTTATACCCATTTCCCCCCCGTTTTTCCCGGGCTTGCCAAAACCCCTCGGTCTCGACGAAAATGAGAGTCATTATCAAATAACGTTTTGTGTCGGGTCTTTCCATGTCCTCCGCTGATCTCTCCCTGCAACACGCCGTGCATACGCTTTACGAGGACCATCACAGTTGGCTCTGCGGCTGGCTGCGCAAACGTCTTGGCTGTGTCGAGCATGCGGCGGACCTGGCCCAGGACACCTTCATCCGCGTGCTGACCCAGCGTAAAACCCTCGAACTGCGCGAACCGCGGGCCTACCTGAGCACCATTGCCCGCAGCCTGATGATCGACATGTTTCGCCGCCGGGCGCTGGAGCAGGCGTGGCTGGAAACCCTGGCGGCCATTCCCGAACCGGTTGCGGTGTCGCCGGAAACCCGTGAGCTGGTGATCGAAACCCTGATGGAAATCGACCGTCTGCTCGATGGCCTCGGTGAGCGTACCCGGGAGATTTTCCTTTTGGCGCAGCTCGATGGGTTGAGCTACGTCGAGATCGGCCGGCGCATGAACGTCTCGGTCACCACCGTGAAGAAGCACGCGGTGCGCGCCCTGACGCACTGCCTGTTGTTGATCGAGGACTGAGCCGTGGCGAGTTCAAAGTCGCTGGATTACGCCACGCTGGAAGCGGCGGCGCGCTGGTATGTCGACCTGCGCGACGACGTGCCGGATGAGGAGGTTCGTGAGGCGCATCGTCGCTGGCTGGAGCGTGATCCGCGGCATATGCAGGCCTGGGAACGCCTCGGGCGCTTGCAGGACAAGCTCGGCCAGGTTTGCCCCGGTGTCGCACGGCCAACCCTCGCCAGCGCCCGGGCCAAGCGCCGGGATGTGCTCAAGGTGTTGTCGCTTTTGCTGGTGGCGAGCGGGGCGGGCACGCTGGCCTGGAACACGACTCCACTGCCAACGTTGATGGCGGACCAGCGCACCGGCACCGGGGAACGCCGCCGCGTACGTCTGGACGACGGCACGAACTTGCAACTCAACACCGCCACGGCAGTGGACGTGCGCTACAGCGCCAGCCTGCGCGAGGTGCGTTTACTGGCAGGGGAAATTCAGATAGAAACGGCCCGCGACACTCACGCCCGGCCATTCATTGTTCACACCGCCGAAGGCAGTATCCGTGCGTTGGGCACCCGGTTCATCGTGCGCAGTGAAGCGGGGCGTACGCAGGTCAGTGTTCAGGAGCATGCGGTGGAGGTGCGCAGCGCCGAACTGCCGAATTGCGCCGTGCGGGTCGATGCCGGGCAGCAAGTGAGTTTGCGTGAAGACCGCATCGACTCTTTACTGCCTGCAAATCCACAGGCCGATGCCTGGACCCGCGACATGCTGGTCGCCAACGATTGGCGTCTGGCGGATTTCATTACCGAGTTGCAGCGCTACCGTCCCGGACACTTGGGCTGTGATCCGGCTGTGGGTGCGCTGCGAATTTCCGGGGCGTTTCATCTCGGCGACACCGACACGGTGCTGGACAACCTGACGTCCACTCTGCCTGTGCGTATCCGTCGTTTCAGCCGTTACTGGACCACGGTGGAAGCGGTTTGAGGACGGTTGCAAAAAAATCGCAGCAGGGGTTATTGATTTTGATTCTCGTTCGACTTGGTAGATAGAGGCGCAACAGACGCCGCCATTTGACTGCCAACGGGCGAAAGGAAACTGCATGACCCCTCGCAATCCCCAACACCGCATTGCTTCTTCCCAGCCATCCATCAAACCCTTGAACCGTGCGGTGCACGCGGCACTGCTGGGTATGGCGCTGGCCGCTCCATTGGCGATGACGATGGTGGCACAGCCGGCCTGGGCGCAAACCAGGGACGAGGCGCAATTCAATATTCCGGCCGGCCCGTTGGGTTCGGCGCTGACTGAATTTGCATCCATCGCTGGCGTAACCGTTTCGTTCGATCCGGCCTATGCCAACGGTCAGAAAACCGCGGGTTTGCAGGGTCGCTATACGACAGACGCGGGTCTGCGACAATTGCTGGCGGGGAGCAAACTGGAAGCGGTGCGCCACGACAACGGTAGCTACTCGCTGCTGCCGATCCAGGTCAGTGGTGCCGCGCTGCAGCTAGGCGCCACGAGCATTTCGGGTGTCGTCACCGAATCGGCCTACGGCCCGGTAGAGGGTTACGTCGCGACCCGCAGCGCCACCGCCACCAAGACCGACACACCGATCCTGGAAATCCCGCAGACCATCAACGTGGTCACCGCCGCCCAGGTGGAAACCCAGGGCGCACGCAACCTGACCCAGGCCCTGCGCTACACGCCGGGGCTGAACACCGGGGGCTTCACCGACCGCAACTCGATTGCCGATGAGATCACCAGCCGTGGTTTCGCACCGACGCCGTTGTATCTGGACGGCGCCTACATCCCCTACGCCGGCAGCCTCGGCGGCGCCCCGCAAATCGATCCCTACACCCTGGAGCGCATCGAAGTGCTCAAAGGCCCGTCGTCGGTGCTGTACGGGCAGAACCAGCCGGGCGGCCTGATCAACATGGTGTCCAAGCGTCCGACCACCGAGCAGCGCAGCCAGGTCAAGCTCGGGGCGGGCAGCTACAACCGGGTGAACGGCGCGTTCGACACCAGCGGTCCGCTCGACGAGCAAAAGGAGTTCAGTTACCGCCTGATCGGTGTCGCTGACAAGGGCAACGAACAGGTCGACCACAACAACAGCCAGCGCATGCTGCTGGCGCCGAGCCTGACCTGGGCAATCAACGATGCGACGGCCCTGACGCTGTTGGCGCAGGCGCAGCGCGATGACGGCGTGCC
This sequence comes from Pseudomonas sp. P1.8, assembly GCF_001269805.1. Lineage (NCBI taxonomy): Bacteria > Pseudomonadati > Pseudomonadota > Gammaproteobacteria > Pseudomonadales > Pseudomonadaceae > Pseudomonas > Pseudomonas sp. P1.8. Next base: position 130,141 of record NZ_LHVM01000025.1, on the reverse strand, counting down.
TGACTATCAGTCGCTGCCAGGAATCGGTTCGCTCGACCGTGCCCCCAACGGCGAGAAGATCAACCGCCACTTTTTCTCTGGCGATACCAATTTCAACGACTACAAGCGTGACCAGTATGTTTTCGGCTATGACTTCACCCACGATTTCAGCGAAGACCTGAAGTACCGCTCCAGTGCCCGCTACACCGACGTGCGCGACCGCTACAAAGGTTTCTACCTGCGCAGCTTCGTCACCGATGCCGATGGCGTGACCGATTACACCCGGGCCAGTCGTGCCAAGGTCGATTGGCATCAGCACAACATCGCCTACACCATCGATAACAACCTGGAATACACATTCAATACCGGTGCGCTGGAACACACCACGCTGGTGGGCGTGGACTACCGCCATTTCTCGCGCAAATACGATGGCTACAATGCCAACAACGTGTTGCCGGTCGACCTCTACGGCAAGAACAACTACGACACCAGCAGCGTGACGCCGACGCTGACCACCCAGTGGGACAATACCCTGCGCCAGACCGGCGTGTACGTGCAGGACCAGATCAAACTGGACCAGTGGATCCTGACCATTGGTGGACGTCAGGATTGGGCTGAAATCGACAACAAGGACTTGCTTGCGTCTACCCACGAAGCCAAGCGCGACAACAAATTCACCGGCCGTGTGGGCCTGACCTACGTCACCGAATTCGGCCTGGCGCCGTATGTCAGCTATTCCGAATCCTTCCTGCCGACCCTGGGCACGGCGGCGCCTCAACGCGGAGGCAGCGCCTTCGAACCGACCGAGGGCGAGCAATACGAAGTGGGTGTGAAGTATCAGCCGTTCGAGAAGACGCTGATCACCGCGTCGGTCTATCAGATCAAGCAGAAGAACGTGCTGACCGGTGATGACGACTATCCGGAGTACATGTCCCAGAGCGGTGAAATGCGCTCCCGTGGTGTCGAACTGGAAGTCAAATCGAGCCTGGATAATATCGACGTAATGGCCGCCGCCAGCTACATGGACTCGTTCTACACCAAGGACACCTGGGGCAACGAGGACAACCGTAACGAAGCCCAGTCGCCGGTGTCCGCGTCGATGTGGGTGGACTACCACTTCACCCAGGCCAACCTCAACGGCCTGACCTTCGGTGCCGGTGCGCGCTACACCGGGCGCAAGCCGGGTGATGCCGCCAATTCGTTCGACGTGCCGTCGTGGGTTGTCTACGACACCACCGTCAGCTACGACATGGGCAAACTGGACCCGAGCCTGCGCGGCTTGCAGACCCGACTGAATGTGCAGAACATCTTCGATCGTGAATACGTGTCGGACTGCAACTATTCGTTTGGCTGTTATTACGGGCAGGAGCGGGTGGCATCGGTTGAGATGACGTACGACTGGTAAGTCTTGTGATTATGCGGTGCGATCACTGACGCCATCGCCGGCAAGCCAGCTCCTACAGGGGATTGGGTCGTCCGCAAATACCAGACTCACCCCAAAACCTGTAGGAGCTGGCTTGCCAGCGAAGGGGCCGGCACATCCGGCCTCGTTGTCGCCTGACACACCGCCATCGCCGGCAAGCCAGCTCCTACAACCCTCGATCGATCAAATCATCTGCGGCAATTGATCCAGCATCTTGTCCAGGGTAATCGGGTAGTCCCGCACACGAATCCCCGTCGCGTTGTAGATCGCATTTGCAATTGCCGCGCTGACGCCGCATATGCCCAGTTCCCCGACGCCCTTGGCTTTCATCGGTGATGAAATCGGGTCGGTTTCGTCGAGGAAGATCACTTCCTGATGGGGGATATCGGCATGCACCGGCACCTCGTAACCCGCCAGGTCATGGTTGACGAAAAAGCCCAGGCGCTTGTCCACGGCCAGTTCTTCCATCAACGCCGCGCCGACGCCCATGGTCATTGCTCCGATCACCTGGCTGCGTGCCGAGGTCGGGTTGAGGATGCGCCCCGCGGCGCACACGGCCAGCATTCGGCGCACGCGGGTTTCGCCGGTGGCGCTGTCCACGGCGACTTCGACGAAGTGCGCGCCGAAGGTCGATTGCTGGTATTTCTTGCTCAGCCCGGCAAACTCGATGGTGTCCTCGGCCACCAGCTCACCCGCTTGAGCGGCATCACGCAGCGGCACACGTTTTTCGCCGGAGCGCACTTGACCGTCGACGAAAGTTGCCTCGTCTATCGTCATGCCCAGTCGTTGAGCAACCGCCTCGCGAAGCTTGACGCACGCGGCATACACTCCGGCCGTCGAGCAGTTGCCGCCGAACTGGCCACCGGACCCCGCCGAGACCGGAAAGCTCGAATCACCCAGGTGCACCACCACCTCTTCGAGGGTAACGCCGAGCATCTCCGCGGCGGTCTGGGCGATGATCGTGTAGCTGCCGGTGCCGATATCGGTCATGTCGGTTTCCACGGTCACGATGCCTTGATCGTTCAGCCGCACCCGTGCGCCGGATTTCATCAGCAGGTTATTGCGAAACGCCACGCCCATGCCCATGCCGATCAACCAGCGGCCTTCGCGTTGCGTGCCTGGTTGTGCGGAACGTTTGTTCCAGCCAAAACGCTCGGCGCCGGTGCGCAGGCATTCCACCAGGCGGCGCTGGGAGAAGGGACGTTGCGGGTTCACCGGATCGACCTGGGTGTCGTTGAGAATGCGCAATTCGATCGGGTCGAGTTTGAGCTTGTCGGCCATTTCATCCATGGCAATTTCCAGCGCCATCATCCCCGGCGTTTCACCCGGCGCACGCATGGCGTTGCCTTCGGGCAGGTCGAGGGTCGACAGGCGCATGGTGACCCGACGGTTTTCTCCCGCGTATAGCAATTTGCTCGGTTGCGCGGCCAGTTCGACTTTGCCGCCGGGCAAGTCGCCGGACCATCCCTCATGGGCGATGGCCGTGATTTTGCCATCAGCCGTCGCGCCGATGCGGATGCGTTGAATGGTGGCCGGGCGGTGCGTGGTGTTGTTGAACATCAAAGGCCGGGCGAGCATGACTTTCACCGGCCGTTTCGCCATCCGCGCACCGAGTGCCGCCAACAGGGCATCCGAGCGGATAAACAGCTTGCCGCCGAAACCACCGCCGATGTAAGGCGAGATCAAGTGCACGTTTTTCTTCGGCACGCCAAGGGTGGTCGCCAGGTCGGTAACCGACCAGTCAATCATTTGATTGGAGGTCCACAGGGTCAGCTTGTCACCGTCCCACGCCGCCATCGAGGCCATCGGCTCCATCATGGCGTGGGCCTGATCGGGCGTGGTGTAGGTCGCGTCCAGTTGCACCGGCGCGGCGGCAAAGGCGCCCTCGAAATCGCCGTGCAGGGTGTCGGCCATTTGCTCCTTGGCTTCCACGCCGCAATCGCGAACGCTGGCGAGGTCGAACACACCTTCGGCGCGTTCGTAACGGATGCCCAGCAGTTGCGCGGCGGCTTGCGCCTGTTCAAAGGTCTCGGCAACGACCAGGGCGACGGCCTGGTGGTAGTGCTGAATGTCCGGTCCTGCGAGCAGTTTCGCCGTGTTGTACTTGCCTTTGCCTAGCTTGCCAGCGTTGGCCGCCGTGACGATGGCGATCACCCCGGGCGCGGCGCGGGCCGCCTCAAGGTCCATCGAAACGACGCGGCCTTTGGCGATGCCCGACCCCACGACCACACCATAAGCCTGATTTGGCACGGCGCTGTGATGTTCGTAGGCGTAGGTCGCTTGCCCGGTGGTTTTCAGCGGTCCTTCGATGCGCGTGGTGGCCTTGCCGACGACCTTCAACTGGTCGATGGGGTTGGTGGTGGCCGGGGTTTCGAATTTCATGCGTGCTCCCTCGCCTGAGCCATCACTGAAGCGAGCGTGCGCTCGACCAGGGTCAGTTTGAAGGCGTTTTCATGGGTGGGTGTCGCGCCGGTAAGCAACTGATCGGTGAACGTTTTTGCGCCGCTGGGCAGGGCGGTTTCTGCTGATTCGACGCGCCAGGGCTTGGGCGCGATCCCACCGAAAGCCACTCGACCGCTGCCGTCTTTCTGAAGTATCGCGGCGACGGAAACCAGCGCGAAGGCGTAAGAAGACCGATCCCGGACCTTTTGGTAAATGTGCGTACCGCCGATCGGCGCTGGCAACGTAACCGCCGTGATGAATTCGTTTTCCGTCAGCGAGTTTTCGATATTCGGCGTGGTGCCCGGCAATCGATGCAGGTCCGCGATGGGAATGACGCGTGTGGTGCCGTCGGGTTTGACCGTTTCGACTTGAGCGTCGAGGGCGCGCATCGCCACGGCCATATCGCTGGGGTGCGTGGCGATGCAGGCCGAGCTGACGCCGATGATGCCAAGTTGCCGGTTGACCCCGTCGATGGCCGCGCAGCCGCTGCCGGGTTGGCGTTTGTTGCAGGCTTGATGGGTATCGTAGAAGTATGGACAGCGGGTGCGTTGCAGCAGGTTGCCGGCGGTGGTGGCGGCATTGCGCAATTGCCCGGAAGCCCCGGCGAGCAGGGCACGCGCGAGCAAGCCGTAGTCCTTGCGGATGCGCGGGTGGGCGGCGAGGTCGGTGTTGCGCACCAGGGCGCCGATGCGCACGCCGCCGTCCTGCGACGCTTCGATCCGGTCCAGCCCCACATCGTTGACGTCGATCAGGTAGGTCGGCGTCTCGATCTCCAGTTTCATCAGGTCCAGCAGGTTGGTGCCGCCGGCGATGAATCGCGATCCCTTGGCCTGTGCCGCCAGGGTCGCAGCCTCGGCCGGGGACTGGGCGCGCAAGTAGGTGAAAGGTCTCATGCGTTGGCCTCCGCGACTTCGCTGATCGCCTCGATGATGTTGGAGTACGCCCCGCAGCGGCAGATGTTGCCGCTCATGCGTTCCTGGATTTCACCGGCGATCAGTTGCGGCGGTTCGGTCAGGCTGGGGCTGGCGTGGCTGGGAATGCCATCGCGGATTTCCTTCAGCATGGCGACGGCGGAGCAAATCTGACCCGGTGTGCAGTATCCGCATTGATAGCCGTCGTGCTTGATGAACGCTGCCTGCATGGGATGCAGTTTTTGAGGCGTGCCAAGGCCTTCGATAGTGGTGATTTTCGAGCCTTGGTGCATCACCGCCAGGGTCAGGCAGGAATTGATCCGCCGGCCATTGGCAATCACCGTGCAGGCCCCGCACTGGCCGTGATCGCAGCCTTTCTTGGTGCCGGTCAGTTGCAGGTGTTCACGCAGAGCATCGAGCAGGGTGGTGCGGGTATCCAGGTCCAGGTCATGCTGTTCGTCGTTTACCCAGATTGTCACTTTGGCCTTGATCGGGCGCGCCGCGGCATTGGCGGCGGATGCCTGCGCCGAGATGAACGGCGGCAATGCCACGGTCGCGGCGGTCACCGCGCCCACGATCAGGAAGTAGCGGCGGGAAATCGTCATCAGGTCACGGTTTTCCATCGATTCGATTCCTGTGGAGTGTTTACGATTGCAGCGTTCGGTCGACGCTTTTGCGGTCCTCATCCATTGAGTGACCCACGGCGGCGGCGGAAAGTTTTCTTGAATTTCGTGTATGGCGTTATGCGTGTGGCTCATGAATGAGGAAATGCTTGCGGCACACGTTATGATAGGCCGCTCGCAAAGAACGCTTCCTCCGGAGTCAGCCCCCGCAATGCCGCCGATCAGCCACTTCAAAACCCCGTGCCCCGAGCACATCAACAGCCAGATTTTGCAGATGGTGGTCGATAACCTGACCGAGATCAGTGCGGTTGCGATCCCCCCGAGCAACCTGCTGCACAACGTGTACCAGTATGCGATCGGCTACGAAGTGCATCTGTATCTGGAGGCGTTGAGCGGGGCGAAAGGAATCGACGTGGAGTTGATCGTCGCCACCGATCCGGACGACCCTGACACCGTCATCGGTTTTCTGCTGTACCTGCCAGTCAAGGGCGATCCGGATGCCTGCGGCGTGGCCTACATGGCGGTTCGCGCCGAGCATCGGGGCCTGGGAGTGGCGCGACGGATGGTGCGCGAAATGGTCGGTCGTTATCCCCATGCCGAACTGTCCTGCGCAGTGGCGAAGGTGCCGTACTTCGAGTCGATGGGTTTCCAGGTGGTGGGCGTGCGATCGACCCAGGTGCTGATGAACACCCGCGATCACGGCAGCGACGGGCTTATGCCGTTGCTGGATGTGGCGCCGATCTACAGTTCGCTGGAAGTGCGGCAGATTCATACCTACCTGCTGCAAAAGCACGGCAAGCGGTCCATGGTCGATGCGGAGAAACAGCGGGATCGGCATTTGGATCAGCTGACGCGCAAGGCCACTGAGTTTGTGCGTGAGCGACTGGGCGAAAACTTCTGATCGCACTCGACCAGACACTGCAGAACTCTGTGGGAGCGGGCTTACCCGCGAAGGCGGCGTGTCAGTCAGCCTGAATGCTGGACGTGATGGCCGCTTCGCGGGCAAGCCCGCTCCCACAGGGGTATGTGTTGGTTTTCAGAAGGTTAAAAAAGAGCCTCAGAGCTCTTTGATGGGGAGGAAGTAGAGCCGTTGAGGCTCAAGATGCGCACGAAGCAAGCGGTGAGCTTATAGGGGTTCAGTGCACCCACCGCTTACGCAACAGCTTGTTGAGCAAACAAGCGGCTGCGTAACTCCATCCTAGAAAGACCGAGTGTTTCACTCAAGTACCACTAGTCGTATCCCCCGGCCACCCGGCGCGGCGCAGCGCCGTGAGCAACGTTTCGGTATCCAGCCCTGGCACCGCGTGGCCGTTGCCTTCGGCGCCGTCGGCGGCCAACAAGGCGTTGATGATCGCTTCTTCCACCGCTTCGGTGGCGGCCAGAAACAACTCGCTGATGTGCTCTTCATTGCCGCCGCCGGTGCGCGCCAGGCCGAGGCTGGCGCGTTGGGCCAGACGCGTGCACTGGTGCGACAGCAACGGCGCGTCGGTGGCCAGGCAAACCACAATCGAGCCCATGCCCGGATGCGGCAACGAAGCCTTGAGGAACGGCGAATCGACCGGGTCCATGAAACGCCCGACCGGGTAGCCATCGACGCGCAGTTCATGGCGGATGCCATGGTTGGCTTGAACGATGGCACCGACCGTCCATCCCCCTTGGGCTGCGTTCAAGCGTCGCGAAGCTGTACCGATGCCACCCTTGAACTCATGGCAGATCATGCCGCTTTCTGCCGGCGCGGGGTTCTATCACAGTGACGCCGGTGAGGATGTCGCGACCGTTGGCAGTGCGTCCTCGCACATTGCTGTGGCCAACGCGGACGCCGGGAACGTCGGTGATGGCGTTGAGTGGGCCGGGTTGCAGTTGGCCGAACTGGATATTCAGGTCGCGGGCACGTGGTTTCATGGGATATCTCATTTGAATGTTGGGCAGTAAAAGATCGCGGAGCCTGTGTAGGAGCTGCCGAAGGCTGCGATCTTTTGATTTTTTACCGTGGAAGAGCAGGATCAAAAGATCGCAGCCTTCGACCTTGTTCGACCGCTTCGACGCCCGACTCACGGTGCATGAAATCGAGACAGCACGGCTGATCCTTCAAGGCTTCTCCAGCAAAGCCATTGCCCGGCAGATGGGGATTTCACCGGAAACGGTGAAGGTGCATCGGCGCAATCTGTATCACAAGCTCAATGTAAACGGGCATGGGGAACTGTTTGCGTTGGTGTTGCAGCGGCGTTGAGAGTGGGGTCAAAAGATCGCAGCCTTCGCCAGCTCCGGGATTTTGCATTCACTCGTAGATTTCGTCTTGAACCTCCTGCGCAAGTCGGCTCTACGCGAAATCATGCGCCACGCAAATCCGTGCTCTTCGCAGGAGCTGGCTTGCCAGCGAAGAGGGCGTTGGGATTGGCGCAATGTTGGAGGCCGCCTTCGCCAGCAAGCCGGCTCCTACAGGGAATCATGCCGCTCGGGCTGTTCGCAGGAGCTGCCGAAGGCTGCGATCTTCTAGCTTTCCCCGAGTTTGAACACCAACGCCTTCAACCCACACTCGACATCCGCATCCGGAAACTCCGGTGGATTCTCCAGCCGCTGCTCAAACCGCAGGCTCGGGGCCTCGCGAGTCACGCCGTCAATCAGGAAGTCGGCACCGAAGGCCGGGTCGTTCATGCAGGCCAACACGGTGCCTTCAGGACTGAGCAACTCCGGCAAGCGGCGCAGGACGCGCTGGTAATCCTTGGTCAGCAAAAAACTGCCTTTCTGAAACGACGGTGGGTCGATGATCACCAGGTCGTACGGGCCCTTGCCGATGACCTTGCCCCAGGACTTGAACAGGTCGTGGCCCAGAAAGGTCACCTTGCCGAGGTCGTGGCCATTGAGCCGATGGTTGTCGCGGCCACGGCTCAGGGCCGGGCTGGACATGTCGAGGTTGACCACATGCGTGGCGCCACCTTCGATGGCCGCCACCGAGAAACCGCAGGTGTAGGCGAACAGGTTCAGCACCCGCTTGCCTTCGGCATTGGCCCGTACCCAGTCGCGACCGTAGCGCATGTCGAGGAACAGCCCGGTGTTTTGCTTGAGGCCCAGGTCGAGGCGGTACTTCAGGCCACCCTCAAGGATCGTCAGTTCCTCGATCTCTTCCCCAAGCAGCCATTCGGTGGTGCTTTGCAGCAGGTAGCGATGTTGCAGCAACAGCGTATGGGCACCGGATTGCGTCCACTGCGCTGACCGGGTGATCGCCATCAGCACCTGCTTCAAGTCTTCCAGTTGCGCCGCTTCAGGTTCCTTGAACAGCGCCACCAGCACCACGCCCTGCAACCAGTCCACGGTTACCTGCTCCAGCCCCGGCCAGCAGCGCCCGCGACCGTGGAACAGGCGACGGGTTTCGGTGGGGGCGGCCGCGAGGGCGGTCAGCAGGTGTTCGTTGAGGGTGGCGAGGGCTTCAGGGTTCATCGGGTCGGGTCGGTCGTTTGTGGGGGCGGCATTTAAACATAACCGAGTCTTTTCCGGGTTACACAAAACACTGTAGGAGCGAGCCTGCTCGCGATGGTGTATCAGGCACCGTTGTGTCGACTGACACACCATCGCGAGCAGGCTCGCTCTCACAGGTTCAGCGCCAGTTATCACGTTTAATTTAACTTTACGTGAGGATTTGGCGATCTCGCGGCTCCCATACTCGGCTTCAACGAACAACAACCGGGAGCCGGACATGACGCAGGCAACGGCTTTATCCAAGGCCAGTCATCCACGCTGGCTGCGACTGACCCATTGGCTCAACGCTCTGGCGGTGCTGGTGATGGTCACCAGCGGTTGGCGCATCTACAACGCCTCGCCGATCTACGATTTCAGCTTTCCCAAGTCGATCACCCTCGGCGGTTGGCTCGGCGGCGCATTGCAATGGCACTTTGCGGCAATGTGGTTGCTGGCGATCAACGGCGTTCTCTATCTGCTCATCAACCTGCTCAGCGGCCGTTTGAAACGCCGCTTCTTCCCGGTTTCGCCCAAAGGCGTGTTGCATGACCTGTGGGCCGCCTTGCGCGGAAAACTGGGCCACGCCGATCTTCGTCACTACAACCAGGTGCAGCGATTCGCGTACCTGTTTGTGATGGTCGACCTCCTCTTTCTGGTGCTCTCCGGACTGGTGCTATGGAAGTCAGTGCAGTTCCCCCTGTTGCGTGAATTGCTGTGGGGATACGAAGGCGCACGTCGCGTGCACTTTTTCACCATGGCGCTGTTGGTGGCCTTTGTGGCGGTGCATCTGGTGATGGTGGCGCTGGTGCCGAAAACGCTGTTGGCCATGCTCGTCGGCCGCAAGGAGCAGGTATGAAAAAGCGCATCGAAGGCACGGGGCTGGACGAGCAATCAATCCTTACCGACGCGCGCAAGATCCTCGCACCACAGATCGAAGACCGCTCGCGTCGTTCGTTCCTGCTGCGTGGCCTGACCCTCGGCGGCGTGGCGATGTTGTCCGGTTGCAACATCACCGACAACGACAGCGTCGAAACCGCGCTGTCATCCATGTCGCGCTTGAACGATCGGGTCCAGGGCTGGCTGTTCAACCCCAATGCTATGGCGCCGACCTATCCGGCCTCAATGATCACCCGGCCGTTTCCGTTCAATGCCTTCTACGGCATCGACGAAGCGCCGACGGTGGAGGAGCAGAGCTATCGCCTGGAAGTCACTGGCCTGGTCGCCGACAAGCGCAGCTGGCGCCTCGAAGAATTGCGGGCCATGGCCCAGACCGAGCAGATCACCCGGCACATCTGCGTTGAAGGCTGGAGCGCAATCGGCCGCTGGGGCGGCGTGCGCTTCAGTGATTTGCTCAAGCGCATCGGCGCCGATATGGATGCCAGATACGTCGGTTTCAAATGCGCCGACGACTACTACACCAGCATCGACATGGCCACAGCGCTGCATGCGCAGACGCTGTTGGCGCTGACTTATGACGGCGCGGTGCTGCCGCGAGAATACGGCTTCCCGATGAAGCTGCGCATGCCCACCAAGCTTGGCTACAAGAACCCCAAACACATTCAGGCGATTTTCGTCAGCAACACCTACACCGGCGGCTACTGGGAAGACCAGGGCTACAACTGGTTCGGTGGCAGCTGACAGGCGCTTGAATATTTCACCCTGCGCAAACCTGTGCTTCAAGGAGTTTTATCATGAAAAAGTTGGCCACTGTTGTTCTGTCCATGTGCCTGGCCGTTGGTGCTGCCTCTGTGTTCGCCGCTGACACGATGAGTAATGACAGCATGAGCAAGGATTCGATGTCCAAGGATGCAATGTCCAAAGACGCGATGAAAAAGAGCGATTCGATGTCCAAGGACGCCATGTCCAAAGACAGCATGAAGAAAGACGAGATGAAAAAAGACGCCATGTCCAAGGATGCGATGAAAAAAAGCGAAATGTCGCAATAACTGCAAGCGCCCACTGTCTGTAGGAGCAAGCTTGCTCGCGATGACTTAGTGTCAGTCGATATCAATGTTGACTGACCCGCCACCATCGTGAGCAAGCTTGCTCCTACAGTTTTTTTGCGTCGGCGAATTTCTCGAGTCTCTGGCACCCGCCGCTTATGTTTTTCGATTTGTCGTATCAAAAATGAATTTCCGTCCGGTCCGCTGCTCATACCTTGTAAGTGGCGGACTAGAGCCCGCGAAATCATTGAGGCAATCAGGGAGCGGCAAGGTCATGAGTCGAGTGTCGACGAGGGGCGAATATCTTCCTGGCGGGTTGATTCTGGTGGTTGAGGATGATCCGCTGATCCTGGAATTTCTCTGTGAAATTCTTCAGGAGGAAGGTTTTGTGGTCGAGCCACAGATCAGTGCGGATGCCGCATCGATCTATCTTGAGCAGCATGCGTGCGAAGTGGGATTGTTGCTGACTGACATCACCATGCCGGGCACGCTCAATGGCGCTGACCTGGCCAACCAGTTCGGCGATCGCTGGCCGGACAAGCCGATCATGATCATGTCCGGCTTCGAAACTCCGGCCAGTTCCGGGGTCCGGCATCACGTGGCGTTCATCAAGAAGCCCTGGGCAATCGGTTCTCTGCTCGATTGTGTCGAAGAGGCATTCAAGTCCAGGCCGCTCCACTGACCTCGCTCGCAGATGCTACATTGCCGGACACATTCGCCCGGCACCCTGCGAGGTTCTTTTCTTTGTCTGATCACCGAGTTTTCAACACGCCTTACCGTGCGTTTCTGTTCGACATGGACGGCACCGTCTTGACGTCTATCGCCGCCGCCGAACGGGTCTGGGCTACCTGGGCCATGCGCCACGGGGTGGATGTCGACACCTTTTTGCCGACGATCCATGGCGCCCGCGCCATCGACACCATCACTCGCCTCGGGCTGCCGGGAGTGGATGCCGAAGCCGAAGCGGAGTGGATCACCGAGGCGGAAATCGAGGACGTTGAAGGTGTAGCCGAAGTGCCCGGCGCGGCAGCTTTTCTGCGCGCCTTGCCGACTCATCAGTGGGGCATTGTCACGTCCGCGCCCCGGGCGCTGGCTGTGCGGCGGATGGCGGCGGCAGGGATTCCAGAGCCGGAGGTGATGATCACCGCCGAGGATGTCACTGCCGGAAAACCTGATCCGAGCGGTTACCGCCTCGCTGCACGGCGCTTGGGGGTCGAGCCAGAGCACTGCCTGATTTTCGAAGACGCAACGGTGGGGATTCTGGCAGCCGAGGCGGCAGGGGCTGATTTAATGATTGTCACGGCGACGCATGAGCAGCCGATTCAGACGCGACATGCAACGTTGAGCAGCTATGACCTGATCAGTGTTCAATTGGATACCGTTGTAGGCGCGAGCTTGCTTGCGATGGTGTGTCAGATACGTTGATATCGACTGATCGATCATCGCGAGCAGGCTCGCTCCTACAGGGGGGCGCTGTTTTTTCAGTAGATGCCCGGAATCAGCCGCCAACTTCGGGCGCAGTAGGCTTCGTATTCGCTGCCGAACTGCGCTTTCAGCAAGGCTTCTTCGGCGTGAATCCGGGCAATCAAGGGGATCACCGTCATTGCCGCCAGTATCAATCCAGTCCCCGAACGAAACGCCAGTGCCCAGCCCACGCCGAGGATCAACATCCCCAGATAGCTGGGGTTGCGCAGGTTTCGGTAAATCCCGTCGGTCACCAGCCTGTGCCCCGGTTGAATCGCCACCAATGCGCTGAACCGATTGCCCAGCACAAACACCGGCCACAAGCGCAGGGCGCCTCCGATGATGAACAGCAGGGCACCCAACCACCGAATGCCCTCGCCACCGAAGGTCCAGACATCAATACGATCGGTATAGGCGGGCAAGAAACCGCTGAGGATGCCGATGATGCCAAAGGCCGGGAGCACCCAGCGGTTGGATCTGTCTTCACGCTCGCCTGAGCTCAAATTGCCCTCGGTGAACACAGAGGCAGCCGCCATGAGCAAGGTGGCAATTGCTACAACAACCAGAGCCTGGTGGGCGAAAAATGCCGCAACGCCGCCCAGTGCCCATATCGCCAGAGCGAGATAGGCGAGGGTACCGACAACGGCGAAAAACGCCAGCGTCACAGAGATTTTCATCGCTGGGTGGACGCACGCAAGGCAGGGCCGCAAAGGCTATCCAGCTATCACAAGCCCCACCGCTGGCGAAAATCTTCAGTGATCGGCTGCAACGCCATCCTGAACCAGAATGGCACGAGCCAGGTCTTCGTCGCTTGCGTTGTTGAGGTCGGGATGGTTTTGCCGGATCCGCTGCAACACCTGCTCCAGATAGACACCGCGAATCGCACCGCCACTGGCCACGAAACTGGAGGCGTCATCCCGGGCGGGAATGACCATTTTGTCATCCTTGAAGGTCGAGTACAGCGAAGCGGAAACCCCGGCCGAGGTGGCAACATCCTCGGCATCGACTTTGGCCATAGCCGAACCGAACGGCAAACAAAGTACCAGGGAAGAAAGGATAAAGAGACGGCGCATGACGGTGTCCTCCGACAGCATGAAGCATAAGGGAAGTACCACATATTCTAGGATACGCGGGAACGGTAAGGAGTTCCCTGGCGGGGTCAGGTCGGTGTGGGACAGAAAGCCTTCTGTACCGATGATCAGGGTAGCGGATGCTTTTTCGCTATCAGGTCTATGCTAAAGAGTGCGCACACCGCCATCGGAGCATTCTGATGATTACTGCACGCACTGCCTGCCTGCTGGCCGATTACAAACGCTGGGCAAACCAGCGGCTCTTTGACAGCCTCGTGGCGTTGCCGCCGGGGGAGGTCAATAAAAAGCGGGTATCGGTGTTCAAGAACATGATCGGCACCCTCAATCACGTGTATGTGGTGGACTGCATCTGGCAGGCTCATCTCGAAGGTCGTGGGCATGATTTCAAGACTTCACACGATCTGCTGCATTCGGACCTGATCGAATTGCGCATGGCGCAAAAAGAGCTCGATCACTGGTATTGCGACTGGAGCGCACGGCAAACCGATGCGTCGCTGGACAAACCCATCGAATTCAACTTTGTCTCGGGTGAGAGCGGCACCATGAGTGCGGGCGCGATGCTGATGCATGTGGTCAACCACGCCAGCTACCACCGTGGCTGGGTAGTGCAGATGTACTTCGAGATCCCGGCCATGCCACCGGTGACCGACATGCCGGTGTACCTGCGCGAATCCGAACCGGTCCTGCTGAGCACGCTGCAGGTACCGACAGTGACGGCCCCCTGTGCTGTGCAGTATTCGAACGCAACCAGCGTTCTGCCGGATCGTTATCGTTGAGTCCGTTTGCGACCATCGACAGTCCCGACTGCGTCGACCTGCGCTGCGCTGATGAAAACGTGGCCTATCATTGATATCGGATTGAACGCGGTACCCATTTCCCGGCAAATAATTCCTCCAAGACCCAACAGTCCAATGTCAGGGCGCGGTTAACGCATCACTGGAGTTTGAGCATGAAAATCGATCTGAGTGGAAAGCTGGCGATCGTCAGCGGCAGCACCGCGGGTATCGGCCTGGGTATCAGCAAGGCGCTGGCCGCGTGTGGTGCCACGGTGGTGGTGATCGGTCGTGATACGGCCAAGGTCGATCAGGCATTGGCGAGTATTCGCCTGAGCGTGCCCGATGCGCAGTTGCGGGGTGTGACCGCGGACCTGGGTACGGCCGAAGGCGCCGCACAATTGTTCGTCGCCGAGCCGCGTGCGGATATCCTGGTGAACAACCTCGGGATCTTCAATACGGTGGATTTCTTCGATGCGCCGGACAGCGAGTGGACGCGCTTCTATGAGGTCAACGTGATCTCCGGCGTGCGATTGTCCCGTCATTACACGCCGCAAATGGTCAAGCAGGGCTGGGGGCGGGTGATTTTCCTGTCCTCGGAATCCGGTGTGGCAACGCCGGCCGACATGATCAATTATGGCGTGACCAAAAGCGCCAACCTGGCGGTGTCCCATGGCTTGGCCAAACGCCTGGCCGGCACTGGCGTGACGGTCAACTCGATCCTTCCCGGGCCGACCTTTACCGATGGCCTGGAAGACATGCTCAAGGACGCCATCGCTGAATCCGGGCGCAGTGCCCGGGACGAAGCCGACGCCTTTGTTCGCAAGGCCCGGCCGACTTCGATCATCCAGCGGGTGGCCGATGTCGCGGAAGTCGCCAATCTGGTGGCCTACATTGCTTCTCCGTTATCCTCGGCCACCACCGGCGCGGCCTTGCGGGTCGACGGCGGTGTCGTCGACAGTCTGGCGATCTGAACCTTATTCATCGAGAGAGTGCATTACATGGCAACGGCATCAGCAACCATCGACATCCCGGCTTCGGCCGATCAGGTCTGGCAATTGATTGGCGGTTTCAATTCGCTGCCGGACTGGATTCCGTTCATTCCCCAAAGTGAACTGAGCGAAGGCGGGCGCGTACGTCATCTGCAAACCTCCGATGGCGCGGTGGTGGTCGAGCGCCTGCAAGTTTTCGACAACGCGGCGAAAACCTACAGCTATTCGATTTTGCAGGCGCCGTTTCCGGCCACCGATTATCTGGCGACAATCAAGGTCGAAGCACTGGGCGAGGGCGCACGGGTGACCTGGTCTGGGAGGTTTGAACCGGTGGGAGTGAGCAACGAGGAAGTGGAGGCGTTGTTTACCGGCATCTATCAGGGCGGGCTCGAGGCATTGCAGGCCAATTACCCGGTCTGACCGTCAAAACACCAATCACCCTGTGGGAGCGGGCTTGCCCGCGAAGGCGGCGTGTCAGCCAACCTGTTTGTTGAATGAGAAACCGCCTTCGCTAGCAAGCCAGCTCCTACAGAGGGACAGCGGTGTTCAGGCTTGAGGAATCAGACTCTCCCGACAGTCGAGCACCAGACGTGCACCGCCCAGTTCGCTGCTGCCAACGTCCAGCGTAAACCCGTGCAGGCTGACGATCGCGGCGACGATCGACAGCCCCAGCCCGAAGCCACTTTGTTGATTGCCTGCATCGGCGCGATAAAAACGCTGGAACACGGCTTCGCGTTCGGCCTCGGGGATGCCGGGGCCGGAGTCGAGGACTTCGATTCGAGTATGTCCGCCCTGATTGACCCCACGCAAAATCACGGCACCCCCGGGAGGGGTGAATTTGATCGAGTTGCTCAACAGATTCGCCACGGCCTCGAACAGCAACGCCCGGTCGCCATGCATTGCTGGCAACGACGCTGGCAGGTGCAGTTGAAACACCAGGTTGTCGTCTTCTGCCAAGGGCAGGTAGAACTCGTGCAGTTCTCGCAGCAACGGCACCGGGTCCAGTTCAACGAAGCCGGAACGCCGCTGGCGATCCTCCAGTTCGGAGATCCGCAACAACCCGCGAAAACGCGCCATCAAGGTATCGGCTTCGCCAAGTACCAGGTCCAGTTGCGCGGCTTGCGATGAGCCTTCCCCCGCCTGTTGCTGCATGCGATACAGCTGCGCACGCAGGCGGGTCAGAGGCGTTCGCAAGTCATGGGCAATGTTGTCGCACACGCCCTTGACCTCATGCATCAGACGCTCGATGCGTTCGAGCATGACATTGACGATCGCAGCGAGCATGTCCAGTTCATCTCGACGATCCGACAGCGGCAGACGTCGGGTCAGATCGCCGGCGACGATGGCTTCAGCGCTGGCCTGAATGGCGCGAATGCGCCGCAACGGACGCCGTCGCAGCAGATGCCAACCGATGATGCCCGGCACGATGGTCAGGGTCATGCCCCATAGCAACGCGTGCAGGATGATCCGGGTCACGGCGAACAGCGAGCCGTTGTCCCGCATCAGAACCAGCCAGCGGCCATCCCGGGTCTGGGTCGCCACGGCGTCGCAGCTGTCGGCGGGCAGGGTTGGGTCGTCGGATTCGGCGCAGTCGCCGAGCATGTGGATCTTGCCGTCCAGCGGCAGGCCTTTGGGGATGTGACGCAGCGCGCCGTGGAGGTATTGGTGTTGGGCATCGAACAGGCCATAGGCATCGATGCCGCGAATGTCGAAGGTCATGCTGACGGCAAGAACGTCTTCCAGTTGTTCACCGGAAAATCGCGAGAACAGGTGCTGGCGTTGCATCAGCGAGTGTTTGGCCAGGTTATCCAGGTACGCGGAGACCTCGTAGTACATGACACCCATGAGAATCCCGCTCCAGATCACGAACAGCGAACTGTAGAGCGCCAGCAAGCGGCTGCTGGAAGAGCGCCAGCCCTTAGACGGGTTCGGCAATGACATAACCGGAGCCTCGCACGGTCCGAATCAGTGGGACATTGCCGGGCGGGTCGATCTTTTTGCGCAGACGGCCGATATGTACATCGATCAGGTTGGTGCCGGGGTCGAAGTGATAGCCCCAGACCTCTTCGAAAATCATCATGCGCGAAAGGATCTGTCCGGTGTTGCGCATCAAAAATTCCAGCAGTTTGTATTCGGTGGGCAGCAGCGTCAGCAGCTGGCCGTCACGGCTGGCTTCGTGGCTGATCAGGTTCAACTCGAGATCTGCCACCCGCAGCGTGGTGGCCTGGGCGGTCACGGTATTTTGTCGACGTAGCAGTACTTCGACCCGGGCGGCCATCTCATCGGTGGCGAAGGGTTTGGTCAGGTAATCGTCGCCGCCGGCACGCAAGCCGCGCACTCGCTCATCGACGTCGGAGAGGGCGCTGATCATCAGGATCGGCGTCGCCACGCCCATGGTCCGCAAAGTGGTCACGATCGCCAGGCCATCCAGTTCGGGCAGCATGCGATCGAGGGTGATCAGGTCATAGTGGCCGCTGACGGCGCGCTCCAGGCCTTCGCGGCCATTGTCGACCCAATCGACTTCCAGGCCGTGGCTGCTCAGTTCGGCGACGATTTCCCTCGCGGTCACGGCGTCGTCTTCGATGGTCAAGATGCGGGTCATAGGCGGGCCTGATTCAAGTGTTCACAACGTTGTGAGGCATTTTGCCAAGAAATGACCGCAGGTTTTCTAAATAAAAGTTCATGGACAACCACGAAGGGGTCAATGCAGAAAACCCGCTGTCTTGAGCGGTTCGTTGCATATTGCATGAACACTGGAAGTTCAAACTTTATAAATGATTGAAATATAGCGATTTATTCAAAGTCTGCGACTGGCACGGCGACTGCAATCACTCGAGTGAGAGTTGTAACACCATTTTTCTGCCTGGAGCGATACAACAATGAATAGATCCTCTGATGGTTTCTATCCTGCCGTGGAAGAGTCGAGCACGGTCTCGGGCGTGTCCTGGGGGGCGATCTTCGCCGGGGCCGCTGCGGCGGCGGCGCTATCGCTGATTTTGGTCCTGCTCGGCTTCGGTCTGGGGTTCTCGGCGGTTTCGCCCTGGGCTCATGAAGGCGTGAGCGCCAAAAGTCTGGGCATTTCAACGATTGTCTGGCTGGCGTTCACACAAATCATTGCATCCGGGTTGGGCGGTTACATCGCCGGACGTCTGCGGGTGAAGTGGGCGAATATGCACGGCGATGAAGTGTATTTCCGCGACACGGCCCATGGTTTTCTCGCCTGGTGCGTGGCGACCCTGGTCACCGCAACGCTGGTGGCCGGGTCGGTGAGCAGTCTCGTCAGCGGCGGTGTGCAGGCCGGGGCGCAGGTTGCAGGAGGCGCTGCCAGTGCAGTGACTCAAGTCGCGGGCACGGCGGCTGGCAAAACCGATAGCGATCAGTACGGTTACTTCATCGACAGCCTGTTTCGCGATGATCGTCCGGAAGCCGTCAGCGATGATGCCGCGCGTGGGACGGTCACTCGCATTTTTGTACGTTCGCTAAACAATGGCGGGCAATTGGCCGCTGAAGACCGCACCTACCTGGCACAACTGGTGGCACAACGGACCAACCTGACCCAGGAGGATGCTGAACGTCGGGTCGATGAAGTCTATGCCCGCACCCAGAAAGCTGTGGCCGACGCCAAACTTGCCGCGCAACAGGCGGCGGACACTGCCGCCAAAGTGGCTGCCATGAGCACGTTGTGGATGTTCGTTGCACTGCTGGCCGGCGCGTTCTTCGCCAGCCTCGCCGCGATTTTCGGCGGTCGTCGTCGGGATGCCGTGGTGTATCTGGAAACCGACACTTACGTGACCACCCCACCTGTTCGCTAACCCAGGAGAATCACCATGCGCTCATTACTGCTGTTTTTTCTCGGTGTACCAATCCCGATCATTATTCTGATTGCGTTGTTTGTGCATTGAGTCCACCGCCGCTTCAAGCTTTGGGTGAGGCGGCAATTTTCGCGAGCAGGCTCGCTCCTACGGGAGACTCCAATCCCCCTGTAGGAGCGAGCTTGCTCGCGATTACGCCAGATCAGGCGAAAGGAATCATCAGTCGATCGGCGTGCTGACAAACACTTCCAACCCCTCGGCATAAGCGGTAAAGGCCACGATCCGCGGAAATTGCGCCGCATCCACCTGGTCCGGCACCACTAGATTGGTAAAGCTCCATGCCACGGCGAGGGTGATGCCATCCTGATCAATTGAACCGTCCGTTTTCAACGGATACTTTTCCAGTTCACGCTCGAGTTCCGCATAGGCTGCAGCCAGTTGCCCTTCGACCCTTTGCACCCAGGGCTCGAACTGAATGTCCTCTGGTCGCAAGTTACGCTCGTAATAAAGCTGAACGGATTTTTCGCTGGCTGCCAAGGCCAGGCCAATCAGGCGCAGTGCGCGAAGGCGCGGGATCGCTTCGCTGGGCATCAAGGTGTTGGCGGGTTTGGCCAACGTCTCGAGGTAATCGATGATCAGCGTTGAATCCATCAACACTTCACCATCGTCCAGTACCAGCGTCGGCGCCTTGACCACGGGGTTGATCTGCTGGAATCGCTCAAAGTGGCGGAAAACCGATACCGAGTCATGCTCGAGTGCGATGGCGAGGTATTTGGCCGAGATGGCGACGCGTCGTACGTAAGGTGAATCCAGCATGCCGATCAGCTTCATGGTTCCTTTCCTTTATATGGCCGTTTCGGGAGGGACAACCTTAGCTGACGTTCTGGGCGCTGCAAATGCAGCCGTTTGTCCTCTATATAAAGCCGCTCGATTGAATTTCTTGCTATAAACGCACTCCGATAAACGCCCAAAAGCCTGTCGCAGAGCATTTTCAGGTCTTTGTCGGACAAATTCACTGTCTTTTCGGTTGCTGATGCCTCAAGTCGGCCGTAGACTGCCGCCCCTCGTAAATTGAGTGCCGGGTGGCGCTTTGAACAAACGGCGCCTTTGCGCTGACCTGCTCCGGTCTGCCGGAACGCTCCCTTATTCGCCTTAATGCACGTTTTTTTATAGAGATATCAATGACAAAGGACAAGTTGCTGGCCATGCCGGCGGATGACTACATGAATGCCGAGCAACATGCTTTTTTCTCTGAGCTGTTGCAGAACATGAAAGTCGAAACTCATGAGCGCATCGAACAGAACCGCATCGCCATCGAAAGCCTGGATACCCCGGCCGATCCGGCAGACGCGGCTTCCGTGGAAGAAGAGCGCACCTGGCTGGTGAACGCGATCGACCGCGACCAGCGCATGCTGCCGCAGTTGGAACAAGCACTGGAGCGCATCAAGGAAGACAGCTTCGGCTGGTGCGACGACAGCGGTGAAGCGATCGGCCTCAAACGCCTGTTGATCAGCCCGACCACCAAGTACTGCATCGAAGCTCAAGAACGCCACGAGCAAATCGACAAGCACCAGCGTCAGGCTTGATGACGGTGAGGTAGCCCTTCGAACAGGGCTGCCTTTGGAAAAGATCGCAGCTTTCGGCAGCGCCTGGCTATTGGGGTGCTGCCGAGGCTGCGATCTTGCTTTTGCGCGCCTGTAAAAATTGAGTGTGACGGAGTAGGCGCTCAACAATTGTTACGGGTTGAGCAACAAAGCTGTGCAGAGTGATCGCTTTTTCCTCTTTGGAAAACTAATTAACATATCTACTAGTTAGGTTGCTAATGAAGTTGAGAGGTCAACATGCAAAGCAAAGTCGATGTCGCGGTCATGATTGGCAGCGGTGTGCCCGCCACGCTACGTGCTTTGGGACGCACTGTGTGTTGGGTGGTGTTGCTCAACGGCGAGCGTCGCGGCACGGCATTCTCCAGCCGTACTGAAGCCGAGGAGTGCAAGGCTGCCTGGATGGCGCAATTGAATGCCCGTGCCCCTGACAGCCTGCATTGAGTCCGTAGTCGGGATTACTGGTGCATTCGCAGATTCAAATCATCGACTGCCTTTGCCCAGTCAGCGTCTTCGCGCAGTTGCTCTTTCAGGAAGGCCGCCTGTTGCGGCGACCAGAACTCGGCATCAATGAGTTTTTTGGCGTCGGGCAGAGGGGAATGGCTGGCAATGAAATCGTCGATAGCATTGTCATTGGAGTCCAGGCCGAGCTGGTCGAACAAGCCTTTCAAGTCGTGGGTCGGTGATTCCATCTTCATCTCCTTGCAAGTGATCGGTCGCGTCGGGATACGAAAGCGCGGCTTCATTGCATCTGAGGAGGCCGCGCTTGAGGAGTTCGATCGCGATGTTCAAACGCAGCAATGAGCATAGACCGCAAACCAGACCTCAGGCTTTCAACGCCCCGGCATCCACGGCAGCTTTCAATTCAATGGCCGATGCCTGTGCGGCAAGGGCCGCTATGTCCGAGGTTTTGAACCAGCGATCTTTTTCGACCTGATGGTAAGTAACGGTCTTTAGTGGTGGTTTGGCGCGCATGACAATGACCGCTTGGAACTCGCCATCGATTACTCTGGCTTCGCCCCGGATAAAAAACTCGCCGATATCAAATTCCGTCACGTAACAGCCTTCCCTTGTAAATATATTGTTGTCTTCAACGCGGCCCGGCCTGGTGGGCCGCGTTTTATTGGGCGGGCAGTATGGCAGTAGTTGCCTGTCGGCGGTTGTTAAGTCGTCGGGCAGGTGAAAACAGCTCTTGGCACATTCGGCGCGGGTGAGTCATTAATGTGACTCAAGAAACCGGGCAAGGGCACAGGCTTCGTTATGGCTGGCCCGGAAACCTCTGACGCAGCCCGTGGAAATTTCCTTGATATGGAAAAAGGCCTTGCCCGCCAATATCACCTGAAAACGGGGCTGGTGCGGTTCTTCAAACGGTGGCTGATGGAAGGACAGCAGCACGGAATGCAGCGTCGAATGTTCTCCAGTGGCAGGTGCAAGTGGATGGGCGAAGTGTGTCAACGTACACATATGAAGTCCTTTTCATGAGTTTACCGACGTATGTACGTCGTTTACGGGTAGTCTGGAAGCGCATCGCTGCTCTAGAATCACCCTCACTGGTGGGTGAGCCACGTTTATCTAAAGCAATTTTTCGCGTGTGATATGTAGGAAAAGTGTTTTTCTTGATCGGTTTTTTCCCTGAAGTTGATAGTCCATAATTTCTGGCCGCAGGAAGGGCGTTTTCCTTCAGCCTATGACGAACGCCATGCAGGACGATACGCCTGTCGTTCCAGTATTCTTGCGACGCTTCGTGCTGAATGAGTGCACTGCTCATTAGGGATTTCAACGTGGGTCATCTGGTTTCACCTTCGGCATTGCCGCTATTTTTGGCCGTGCGCTTTTCCTGCGTGCGGCATTCTTTTCAGACGTGGGGATGTTTCCTTGGCAGTAAGTAATCTCGATATGCATGCTTTGTTTGTGTTGGGTGATTTGCGCGCAAAGCTGGTCAAGCTGTTTCAGTCGCGTTTCGTCTACGTCACCGAGCAGAGTGCTGAAGGCATTTACATTGCCGAACTCGACACCGAATCAGCCTTGGTGGTGGACGACAAACCCGGACTCAAACTCAAGGTCGGCGATCATTTCAGTGCATCCGTCTTGCCCAGCCGCGAGGGCGGAAAACTGGACATCAAGTTCCGTGACATCAAGCTGACTGTTTATGGGCTGGGCGATTACGCCTTCGTCACCACTGCCGCCGGTCATGCCATTTTGTTCAGGGAAGGGCACAGCGTAGTGACGGTTTTCGCCGCCCACGAGCAATTGCAGGAAGGCCTGACGAAAACCCTGAAGGCGGTAACCGGCAAGGCAGCCAAGTGGCGCAAGGGCGAACTGGTGACATTCAAGGCCAGCGAGTAATGACTTTGAACCGCGCCGACTTCCACGAACAGAACCTGGTCAGCGCTCAAGCCCTGGCGCAGAAGTTGTTCGAGCAGAGGGCTGTTCTGCAGGGCGCCTGGCTGAACTGGGTGGCCTCACAGATTTACCTGCTGCGGCCGGCGGAGTACGCCAGCATGGTCAGAAGAGAGCTGACCCGCTTGCAGGAAATTTCCGGAAAATGATCCATGCCCCTCGAAAGCAGGAACCTCTACTACAGTCAGTTGACTGAGTATTCAGAGGCTTTGCGGTCTTCTGCCAGGCCATCCTGCTATTGCTGTGAACAGCACGAGGTGCAAAAGCATGAACGGATTTCGACGGTTGCTGGTTGCTGTCACGGCCACCTTCGCGTTGCTGGCAACGCCCGCCCAGGTGTTCGCCGCCCAGGCACCGATCCACTTCGCCGATTTGAACTGGGAAAGCGGCAGCCTGATCACCGATGTCTTGCGCATCATCGTCGAGAAAGGCTACGGCCTGCCCACCGACACCTTGCCGGGCACCACCATTACCCTGGAAACCGCGCTGGCCAACAATGACATTCAGGTCATTGGCGAAGAGTGGGCCGGTCGCAGCCCGGTCTGGGTCAAGGCAGAAGCCGAAGGCAAAGTGGTGAGTCTGGGCGACACAGTCAAGGGTGCCACCGAAGGCTGGTGGGTACCGGAGTATGTGATCAAAGGCGACCCGGCCAAGGGCATCAAACCCATGGCGCCGGATTTGCGAAGTGTCAGCGATCTGCCGCGTTACAAGGACGTGTTCAAAGATCCTGAGGCGCCGA
Organism: Pseudomonas sp. P1.8; assembly: GCF_001269805.1. Classification (NCBI taxonomy): domain Bacteria; kingdom Pseudomonadati; phylum Pseudomonadota; class Gammaproteobacteria; order Pseudomonadales; family Pseudomonadaceae; genus Pseudomonas; species Pseudomonas sp. P1.8. Next base: position 106,492 of record NZ_LHVM01000025.1, on the reverse strand, counting down.
ACAAAGGGCGCTTTCTCAACAGTCCCATCGGCTGGACCTCGGAAGTGGTCAACAAGCAGAAACTCAAGGCCTACAAGCTGGACGACAGTTATGTGAATTTCCGCAGTGGTTCAGGCGCGGCGCTGGACGCGGAGATCACTTCGTCTATCCGTCGTGGCAAGCCCGTGCTGTTCTACTACTGGTCACCCACGCCGTTGCTCGGTCGCTTCAAACTGATCCAGCTGGAAGAACCACCCTTCGACGCCGAAGCCTGGAAGACCTTGACCGACGCCGATCATCCCGATCCCCGACCGACCCGCTCGCTGGCATCGAAGTTATCTATCGGCGTATCCACGCCATTCCAGAAGCAGTATCCGCAGATTGCCGAGTTCTTCAGCAAGGTCGATTTCCCTATTGATCCGTTGAACAAGGCGTTGGCCCAGATGAGTGAAAAACACACGTCGCCACGTCAGGCTGCCGAGGAATTCATGAAGCAGCATCCCGACGTCTGGCAGGCCTGGCTGCCCAGGGATGTAGCGGACAAGGTCGCTGCGGGGATGAAGTGATACCGTGAACCTGAGGCTCGTTTTGCATGGTGCGACACGGGTGTTCACATCGCCCGCAAGTGTCGGCGGTGACATGGAACTACCAATGGTCAGCCCGACTGATGCCGCCGCCAATCGGTCGTGCGCTTCATCAAATGCCGACTAGGATGTTTGTTCAGATCCCTTTCAAGGATGCCTGAACATGACCTTGGTGTTGGCTCAATGGCTGGTGACGACGTTTGCCACAATCAGCCTGATGCATGTGTACTGGGCGGTGGGTGGCGAATGGGCGGCAGTCGCTGTGGTGCCGCAAGTGCCGGTCGAGGGCGAGGTGCGATTGCGGCCCGCTTTCAAGCCGCGAGGCTGGATCACGCTGGGTGTGGCGGTGGGTTTGCTGCTGATTGCGATGGTTGTGTGTTTGCGCGTTGGTTGGTGGTTGCCGCAGGTACATCATCCGGCACTGCAATGGTTGATCAGTGCGATTGCCGTGATGTTGTTCGCCAGGGCCATTGGTGATTCGGAACTGGTGGGTTTTTTCAAGGAAGTCAAAAATTCGAAATTTGCCCAGCTCGATACCTGGGTTTACTCACCGCTGTGTGTGTTGTTGGGTTCGGGTTTGCTGGCGGTTGCCTGGGCCTGAGCAAAGGCGGGATCAGCCACCGCTTTCGGTCCTGCGGCTGCTCACCTCGGCCGGCACATCGTCACCGGCCATGCGCTTGCGAAACAGCGCTGCACGTGCCAGCAGCAAAGTGGTCACGGGCACGGTGACTGACAGCAGGATCGGAATCAGCCAGGCATGCAATACCGGCCCGGACTTGAGTGCCGAAAAGTAAATGATCGAAGCCAATGCCACGCACCAGGCACCCAATGTCGAGGCCAGCGCCGGCGGATGCATGCGCTGGAAGTAGTCCTTCATGCGCAACAGCCCGATCGCACCGATCAACGTGAATAGGCCGCAAAGGACCAGCAGGATCGCCACCGGAATTTCCACCCACAACGACAATTCCATATTCATTCGATGACCTCGCCACGCAGAAGGAATTTCGCCAGGGCAAACGAGCCAACGAAGCCGAACAGGGCGATCAGCAGCGCCGCCTCGAAGTAGGTGTCGCTGGCATAACGAATGCCCAGTGCCAGCATCATCAGCATTGCGACGATGTACAGATAATCCAGGGCGAGGACCCGGTCCTGGGCCGACGGCCCCCTGAACAGTCGGACCAGGGTCAGAATCATCGACAGGGAAAGCAGGAACAGGCTCAACAGAATCGCGTTCGACAGTAATGGGCTCATTCGAAGATCTCCATCAACGGGCGTTCGTAGGTCTGTTTGAAATGCTCGATGAAGCGCGCCTCGTCGTCCAGATCGAACACGTGCAGCAGCAGGATGCTGCGATCCAGAGCCAGTTCAGACCAGACAGTACCGGGCACGACTGTGGTGATCATCGACAGTGCCGCGAGGCCATTGGCGTCGCGCAGGTCCAGCGGCACCTTGATGAACCGCGAGCGCGGTGGGCGGCGACCCGCGTGAAGCACGGCCCAGGCGACAGCAAGATTGGACGCCAGCACGTCACGACCGACGATCAGGATCAGACGCAGGATGACTCCGGGCCGACGAATGCGAACAGGCAACGGTCGCAATCTGCGCATCATCAGCGGTGCGCAGAACCCCAGCACACCACCCAGCAGCAAGTTGCCGGGTGTCATCGACAGATTCAGCAGCAACCATAACAACCATAAGGCCAGCGATAGCCACGGCGCAGGAAACAGGCGCTTCACGGTTGCACCTCCAATACGCCAGCCTTGCCTTGCGGGTTAGGCACAACACGGGTGTCGAGCACGGCTGTCACGTATTGCTGAGGGTTGTTCAGGGCGTCGGCGGCTGCCTGGGTGTAGCGCAGCAACGGTTCGGCCTTGAAGGTCAGCAGGATGCTCAAGCCCAGCAAGGCGAAGATGGGGATGCATTCGAGGCGTCGCAACACAGGGGAGGGGCGTTCCGCTGGCGTCCAGAAGCGCTGGATGCCCAGGCGTGAAAAGGTGATGAGCGAGGCCAGTCCTGAAACAATCAACAACACCAGCAAAGCCCATGCAGCGGTCGACACCGGCTCGGTGCCGCCATTGCCCAGACCCTGTGGATTGAGCAGGGCGTTGAGCAGGCCGAGTTTGCCGATAAATCCCGAGAGCGGCGGCATCCCGATAATCAGCAAGGCGCACGCGATAAAGCTCAGCCCGAGAAATGCCATGGTCCAGGGAATCACCTGGCCGACCACGGCTTTCTGTTCGTCATCAAGGTTGATGCCTTTAGGCGGATGCAGGGATTCCAGAGGTCGCGGAAGCAGTTCTGTTTCGTCCTCCAGCAGCAGTTCATTGGCCGAACGCGAGCGTTCGATCAGCTCGGCCAGCAGGAACAAGGCGCTTAACGCCAATGTCGAGCTGACCAGATAAAACAGCGCCGAGCTCACGAGGTTCGGTTGCGCGAAACCGACGGCCGACAGCAGAATTCCCGCCGATACCAGAATGCTCAAGCTGGCCATGCGTTCCAGGCGTTGGGTGGCGAGCGTTGCGACGGCCGCGCAAACGATGGTGGCCATACCGCCATAGATCAGCCAGTCTGCGCCAAAAAACGCCGATGCCCCGGCCTGTGCGGAGAATAGCAGCGTCCACAAACGCAGCAGGGTGTAGACGCCAACCTTGGTCATGATCGCAAACATCGCTGCGACCGGCGCGCTCGCCGAGGAGTAGGCCGGTACCAGCCAGAAATTCAGCGGCCACATCCCGGCCTTGGCCAGGAATGCCACCGCCAGAATCCCCGCGCCGGCATGCAGGAGCCCGCGATCGGCTTGCTCCACCAGCGGAATTTTCTGCGCCAGGTCGGCCATGTTCAGTGTTCCGGTGACGCCGTAGATCAGCGCAGCACCAATCAGAAACAACGACGAGGCCAACAGGTTGATCGTGATGTAATGCAGCCCTGACGACACCCGCGCCCGCCCCGAGCCGTGCAGCATCAGGCCGTAGGATGCGGCCAGCAGCACTTCGAAAAACACGAACAGGTTGAACAGGTCGGCCGTGAGGAAGGCCCCATACAATCCCATCAGCTGGATCTGGAACAGCGCGTGGAAACTCGAACCGGCACTGTCCCAACGCGCCATGGCGAACAGCAGGGCGCTGACGCCGATGATGCCGGTCAGCACCAGCATCAATGCCGACAGGCGATCAACCACCAGCACCAGACCAAAGGGCACTTGCCAGTTGCTCGGCAGGTAGACACCAATGGAGCCCGGCACGCCGGTGGTTTGCGTCCATTGCAGCAGCGCCACCGCAATGCCCAGCCCGAGCAGGCTGGAGACCAGATTGATTTTGGCCTTCAGCGGGCGGTGCTTTTCGCCGAGCATCAGCATGATTGCAGCCGTCAGCAGCGGCAGCAGGATCGGTGCGACGATCAGGTGGTTCATCGCCATCATTCCTTAGGCTCCCGGCCGTCCACATGGTCTGTGCCGGTCAGACCCCGGGACGCCAGCAGCACCACCAGGAACAATGCGGTCATCGCGAAGCTGATGACGATGGCGGTCAGCACCAGCGCTTGTGGCAACGGGTCGGTGTAGTGCAACAAGTCCTGGGGTACGCCGTCCTTGATGATCGGCTCTTTGCCGATAAACAGACTGCCCATGCTGAAGATGAACAGATTGACGCCATACGACAGCAGGCACAGGCCCATGACCACCTGGAACGTCCGTGGTCGCAGGATCAGCCAGACGCCGGACGCGGCCAGTACGCCGATGGCGATTGCGATGACTTCTTCCATCAGACGGCTCCCTTGGCGACAACGGATTTGGGTTGGGCGGCGGTTTTGTGCCCGCGGACCGATTGGTGGGCAAGGGCCGTGAGGATCAACAGAGTCGAGCCGACCACGACGCCGTACACGCCGATGTCGAAGAACAACGCGCTGGCGAGGTGAATATCACCCAGCAACGGCAGGTCGAAATGCCAGGTATGAGTGGTCAGGAACGGATAGCCAACGACCATCGCGCCCAGGCCCGTGACCGTGGCAATCAACAGTCCCGTGCCCATCCAGCGCAGCGGGCGCAGGCTCATTTGTGCTTCGACCCACTGCGTGCCGGCGACCATGTATTGCAGGATGAACGCCACCGACATCACCAGCCCGGCGACAAACCCCCCGCCCGGCTGATTGTGCCCGCGCATGAACAGGTAGAACGACACCACCAGTGCAACCGGCAGCAACAGGCGTACCAGCACCGCCGGTACCATCATGAAGCCGAGGGCGGTGTCGCTGGCGTGGCGCGGGTTGACCAGGTCAGTGACCACGTCCGGAGCCAGCAGGCGTTGCTGGGCCGGCAGTTGCAAGCTTTCTTTGGGTGGGCGGAAGCGGCGTAGCAGGGCATACACCGTCAGGGCCACGGCGACCAGTACGGTGATTTCACCCAGGGTGTCGAAGCCGCGGAAATCCACCAGCATCACGTTGACCACGTTGCTGCCGCCACCCTCTGGGAGGGCACGGCTCAGGTAGAACGAGGAAATATCGTTGGGTGTCTGGCGTGTCAGCATCGCATAGGACAGTAGCGCCATGCCGACACCGACGGCGGTCGACAGCAGCAAGTCGCGGATACGCCGCACACGGGCGCGGCGCAGGCTGCCTGGCAACGGCGAGACTTCCTCGATCCGTCGCGGCAACCAGCGCAGCCCCAGCAGGATAAGCACCGTGGTCACCACTTCGACCGCCAATTGCGTCAGCGCCAGGTCCGGTGCCGAGAACCACACGAAGGTGACACACGTCATCAGGCCGCAGACGCTGACCATGGTCAGGGCTGCAAGCCGGTGATATTTGGCTTGATACGCTGCGCCCAGGGCACAGACGATGGCCAGTAACCAGAGCGTGACGAAGACGATCGAGCCCGGGATTTTCGGCCGGTCGCCCCAGCTCAGGCTGCTGTGCAGCATCGGGGTCAGCCCGGCCAGCACCGCGACGAGGACCACCAGAAACAACTGCGCCTGCAAGCGATGGGTGCCCAGGTGCCGTTCCAGGCGACGAGCCAGGCGCATCATGACCACAAGATTGCGTTCGAACAGACGCTTGCCGTCCAGACGGCCTATCAGGGGCGGCCGCTTGAATCGTCCGCGTTTAAGCTGATTGCGCAGCAGTAGATAAAGCAGGGTGCCGCAGCCCAGCGCGATCAGGCTCATGATCATCGGTGCGTTCAAACCGTGCCAGATCGCCAGGCTGTACTCGGGCAACGTGCCGCCGACCACCGGTTGCGCAGCGGCAGCGAGTATCGGACCGACCACCTGGGCAGGGAAAATCCCGACGATCAGGCACGCCAGCACCAGCAGCTCAACCGGTGCACGCATCCAGCGTGGTGGCTCGTGGGGTGTGTGCGGCAGATCGGTCGCGGTCGGGCCAAAAAACACATCTACGGTGAAGCGCAGGGAGTAAGCCACGCTGAAAGTGCCGGCGATGGTTGCCACGATTGGCAGGCTCAATTCGACCCAGCGGGTGGCGTTGATGAACACGGTTTCGGCAAAAAACATTTCTTTCGACAGGAAGCCGTTGAGCAAGGGCACACCGGCCATCGAGGCGCTGGCGACCATCGCCAGTGTGGCGGTAAACGGCATCAGCTTGTACAGGCCACTGAGTCTGCGGATATCGCGGGTACCGCTTTCATGGTCGATGATGCCGGCCGCCATGAACAGCGAGGCCTTGAAGGTGGCGTGGTTGAGGATGTGGAACACTGCCGCGACGGCGGCCAATGGGCTGTTCAGGCCGAGCAGCAGAGTGATCAGGCCCAGGTGGCTGATGGTCGAGTACGCCAGAAGCCCCTTCAGGTCGTTCTGGAACATTGCGCAGTAAGCACCGAGCAATAGCGTACAGGCGCCGGCGCCGCTGACGATGTAGAACCATTCTTCACTGCCCGAGAGCGATGGCCACAGCCGTGCCAGCAGAAACACCCCGGCCTTGACCATGGTCGCCGAGTGCAGGTATGCCGAGACGGGTGTAGGCGCGGCCATGGCGTGGGGCAGCCAGAAGTGAAAGGGGAATTGCGCACTTTTGCTCAGGGCGCCGATCAGGATCAGGGGTAGCAGAATGGGGTAGAGGGCATGGGCTCGAATCAGATCGCCGGCGGCCAGGACCTGGTCCAGGTCATAGCTGCCGACCACATGGCCGAGGATCATGACCCCCGCCAGCAAGCATAAACCGCCCGCGCCGGTGACCATCAGCGCCATGTAGGCACCGCGACGCGCATCGGCGCGGTGGTGCCAGTAGCCGATCAACAGGAACGAGAAAAGACTGGTCAGCTCCCAGAAAAACACGATCTGGATCAGGTTGCCCGAGATCACCAGGCCGAGCATGGCCCCCATGAAAGCGAGAAAAAATGCGAAGAAGCGCGGCACCGGATCGTCCGGTGACATGTAGTAGCGGGCGTATAGCGACACCAGTGTGCCGATGCCCAGAACCAGCATCGAGAACAGCCAGGCGAAGCCGTCCATGCGCAGGATGAAGTTCAGGCCCAGGCTGGGCAACCACAAGAACTCTTCACGGATCACGCCGCCATCGGCGATCTGTGGGTACAGGAGCGCGACCTGAACGGTGCCGATCAAGGCGACCAGGCCTGCCAGCAGCGATTCGGCGTTACGGGCGTTGTGCGGCAACACGGCCGCCAAACAGCTACCTATGAAAGGCAGAAGTAGTAGAACTATCAGGGACATAGGCTTCTAATCTGCGGAAGTTTGTGAAGCATCATACGTGCCAGCTCCCGGATCGCCAAACACCAAGCTGTCGCAGAATCCTACAAGGTAGACGGAAAAGCCCCGCTTCACATTGTTTACTGTCCGTCAAAAAAGATCGCAGCCTTCGGCAGCTCCTAGAGAGGGTTGCATACATCCGTAGGAGCCGCCGAAGGCTGCGTTCTTTTGATCCTGTTAATGACTGCGTTCACTCTCCAGCGATTCGCCAACATCTGCAGCGGCCTTACCCTTGGTCTTCAACTCACTGACAATCACCGCCGCGACAATCAACCCGGCCCCGAGCAAGGCAATTGCTGGCAGCCGTTCGCCAGCGATGCGCCCGACAATCCCGGCCCACACCGGCTCACCGGCATAGATCAGCGTCGCCCGGGTTGGCGAAACACTTTTTTGCGCCCAGTTCATTGCCACCTGAATGGCTGCACTCGCTGCGCCCAGGCCCAGTGCGCTGCACAGTAACAGCCACGAAAAATCAGGAATCGCCTCATTGGTCGGCACCACCAGCAGGAACGACAGTCCCGATGTGACCGCCAATTGCACCACGGTCACTCGGCGCACATCGACCTGACCGGCATAGGTGCTGATCAAAATGATCTCTGCGGCGATGGCCACCGCGCTGATCAAGGTGGCGATTTCCCCGGGACTGAAGTTGAACGAAGCACCGGCAGGGCCGGACACCAACATCAACCCGGCAAAGGCCAGCATGATGCCGATGCTGGGCATCAAGCCCGGACGTCGTCCCAGCACCAGCCATTGCAGCAACGGCACGAAAGGCACATACAGGGCGGTAATAAAGGCCGATTGGCTGCTGGGAATGCTCTGTAAACCGACCGTCTGCAAGCCGTAACCGAGCATGATCGCCACGCCGATAAAGGTCCCCGCCTTGAGTTCAAACAGGGTCAGTTGGCGCAGGTGACGCCATGAGAAGAGCGCCACGATGCTTGCCGCGGCGGCAAAGCGCAGGCCGACGAAAAACATCGGCCCGCTGACGGTCATTGCGTGCTGCACCAAGAGAAACGTGCCGCCCCAGACCATGGTGATCAGCACCAGCACGCATTCGGCCTTGCTGAACCTGGTGAAACGGGAGGAAGCCTGGGGGGAATTCAACGACGTCATGACCTTGCACGCTACTTGAGAGGGACGCACAATGCGTCGAATGTTGCGCAGTATACTGCCCAACCCTACCAAGTGAGCAATATAGTGCACAAAGATTCTCCCCCGCGGGCTTCGGTCCTGCAGCATGTCAGTCAAAATGTTCGACGCCTGCGCCATGCCGCCGACTTGAGCCAGACCGCATTGGCGCAGAAGTCTGGTGTCAGCCGGCGCATGCTGGTGGCCATCGAGGCGGGTGAAAAGAATGTCAGCCTGACCACCCTCGATCGTGTTGCCGAAGCCCTCGACGTTGCCTTCAGCGATTTGATTCAGGCACCCGACGCCCGCGATCCCAGCCGCATCAATGAACTGGCCTGGACCGGAACCCTCCCAGGCAGTAAAGCGGTGTTGCTATCCAAGGCCACCGCGAGCCGGGAAGTGGAGCAGTGGGAGTGGTGCCTGCAACCGGGCGAAGTGTATCCATCCGAACCGGACGCCGATGGCTGGAGCGAGCAGATCTATGTCTTCGAAGGCTGCCTGACGGTCATGCTGGGCGAACACGCGCAGAACATTGCCCAAGGCGAGTTCTTCATGTTCGCCAGCAATCAGCCACATTGCTATCGCAACGACGGGGCGGTGGCGACGCGGTTTGTGCGTAATGTGGTGATCTGAACAGGGAGTGCATGATGGAGCAGGGCTTGAACAATGACGCGGATATCCTGATTGTCGGCGGCGGGCTCAGCGGCACGATGCTGGCGGCGCAGTTGCTGCGTCTGCCGGGACAGCGGCGCGTACGGGTGATCGAACCTCGGGCGGAGCTGGGGCGGGGCGAAGCTTACAGTGCCGTGGAATTGGGGCATACGCTCAACGGCAATGCAGCGCGGATGAGCGTCGACCCGGACAATGCGGATGACCTGACCCAATGGCTGACTCGCTATATTGCTGACGGCGGCTGGCCAGAGTCGGATCAACAACCTGTGCCGATCAGCGAACTGTTTCCGCCTCGGGGGATTTTCGGTCTTTACGCGCAGCAACGTCTCAGAGAAGCGCAGGCGATGGGGGCTCTGAACGGCTCGACGCTTGAGCACGTGCAGGCCGAAGTGGTCGATTTGCAAACCGATGCCGAGGCCGTGCGGTTGACCTTGAGTGACGGCCGTTGCTTGCGCGGAGCATTTGCCGTGCTGGCCACAGGCATGTTCCCCGCCGCGCGGACACCACAAACCGAATCCAGCGGCCTTAACGCCGCCGCACTCGATCCATGGGATGTTGCGGCCATGCAGCAGCTCGATCCGCAGTCGACGGTGTTGATCATCGGGTCCGGCCTGACCATGGTCGATGCCGTGGTCTCGCTGGAGCAGGCCGGGCATCGGGGGCCGATTGAAGTGTTTTCCCGACATGGCTTGCTGCCCCATGTGCGCCGCCAGCCTCCGGCATGGGAGGATTTTCTCGCTGAGGACTACAGCATTCGCACACCTCGTCAGCTGATGCGCGAGCTTCGTCGGCACTGCCGGGACGCCATCGCCCAAGGCATCGACTGGCAGGCGCCGCTGGACACGGTACGCGCGCATATCGGCCGCTTGTGGCATCAGGCCAGCGACGTGCAGCGTCGGCAGTTTGTGCGGCATGTACGGCCGTGGTGGGAAAGCCATCACCACCGCTCGCCGCCGCTGAGCGCTGAATTGGTGGCGCGCTTATATAAAGAAGGACGATTGCGGATTCACGCCGCTTCTTTCAAGGGACTTGAGTCTTCAACCGGCGACCGGGTGAGTATTCGCCTGCGACGTCGCGGTCAAGCGCACACCGGTGTCGTCACCGGCGCAGCATTGATCAACTCCAGCGGCATCGAATATGACTGGCGCCGGGTCGCACGCCCATTGCCACAGCAACTGCTGGCCCGCGGGCTGGTTCAGCCGGGGCCGTTGGCTTTGGGCATTGCTGCCGAGGTTGACGGCGCGGTGTTGAACATCGACGGTCAGGCTGCCAGCCGTTTGTTTGCCATGGGGCCGCCATTGCGTGGAATGTGGTGGGAAAGCACGGCGGTGACGGATGTGGCGAGTCAGGCAAAGGCGCTGGCGCAGCGGCTTGTCCGAGGCGCGATTGGTTAATCCGCACGGGTCTTTGTAGGAGCGAGCCTGCTCGCGATGGTCGTCAACGATGACGCGTTCTGATTGCTTCAACGCGGCGCTCTTGAGTCCATCGCGAGCAGGCTCGCTCCTACAGGGTGCTACGCCCGGAAAAAAAAACGCGGCTCTTCCCAAGGGCCGCGGTTTTTCATGCCTGGCAATTACTGCTGCAACACGGTTGCCTGGTTGGCCGATCCATATTGCTGCACGTTGGCAGTCTGGGTCATGCCACTCTGATCGACGCTGGCGATGTTGCCGGTGCCGCCCTGGGTGACATAGGCCACGTTCATGGTGTCAGCCTGTTTGACAGTGATCATGTTGTCGCTGCCATACAGCTGGGTGGTATTGGCCAGGTTTCCGGTGCCGGACTGGTCGAACTCGGTGGTGTTGCCGGTTCCGCTGGTGGTGCCGACGGCCAGGTTGGTGGTACCACGCTGATCGGAGATCAGGATGTTGTCGGAGCCGTTCTGGTCGAAATACAGCTCGTTGTAAGAGTCAGCCTGGCTGATCGTGGTTTTGTTGCCAGTACCGCTCTGATTGGTCGTGACGATATGGCCCTCGCCATTCTGCGTAAAGTTGGCGATGTTTTCGTTGCCGTTCTGGTTGATGGTTGCACGTTGGCCGGTACCGAACTGACCGCCGGCTTGCGGGCCCTTCCAATTGCTGGCATAGACCTTGTTGCCGTCACCCACCGAGTTGGCATTGAGCACGTGACTGTCGCCACTCTGATAGGTGAAGTGCACGTTGCCGGTGCCCTCTTGGTACAGCGCGACCGTCGAGCCGATCGACTCGAACTGGTCGGCGTAGATCGCGTTCAGATCACCCACTTGCAGCACTTGGGCCACGTTGCTTTCGCCGTAACTCTGGTCGACCACTGTTTCGTTGCTGTTACCAATCTGGTTGACGGCGGCTTCGCTGGGAAGCTGGCTTTCCTGCCAGACCTCGGTGCCGTTGCCGTTGCCAAACTGGTTGATGGCCACGTTGCCGCCCTCACCATTGCGCTGATCGCCATAGGCATAGTTGCCGTCACCGGTCTGGTCGATGCCGATCTGGCCTCCGTTGTGGAACACCTGCTCGGCGGTGCCGTAGTTGAAGTTGCCGCTCTGCTGGATTTGCGCGTTATTGCCAACGCCTACCTCCATTTGTTCGATGTTGGTTTCGTTGAAGTCACCGAACTGCAAACTCTTGGCCGACGTGCCGTCCTGACTGTCCTGATAGATGAAAGAGAAGTTGCCGTTGCCCTGTTGTTGTTGCAATGCTTCGCTGCTACCCACGCCGATCGACTGACTGGCGTGGCTGACGTTAGTGGTGCCCGATTGTTGTTGGGTGATAGTGCTGCCGTTCTCGTAAAGCTGTTCGGCGTAGCCGGCGTTGAAATCACCGATCTGCGTCTGGTCGATGGTGCTGCTCGCGTTATCCTGCACGGCGGCCGCATCATTACCTTCCCCGAACTGCTGCTGGGTGGCGGTACTGAACGGGGCCAGGTTCTGCTTCACATCGGCGATGTTGGCTGTCCCGACCTGGTCCTGGTTGGACAGGCTGTCGTCAGCCATCGCCTGGGCACTGACAATGACCAGGATGGCGGCGGTAATGGGCGTCAATTTGAACATGATGAAACCTCCAGGTGGTGCAGTGCTTTAGCGATACTGTTTGACCGAAACGCTCATGCCGTTCCCGGACTGGGTCACGGCGCTTTGCAGCCCCGCGCCGGCCTGTTCGATGCTGGCGTCGTTGTTGTTGCCGTTCTGGGAAATCTGCGCGCGGTTATGGCTGCCGTTCTGGGTAATCGAGGCGGCGTTGCCGGAACCTTGCTGGTTGATCATGGCCATCAGGTCATTCCCTTGTTGCAGGATATAAGCCTCCTGGTTGCTGCCCGACTGGACAATGGTGCCGAGCAACGACTGACCGTTCTGTTGCAACAGCGCGAGGTTGGCCTGCCCGTTCTGATCGATCAGAGCGTGTTGGCCTATGGGTGGTGGCAACTCACCGAGATCGCCACCGGGGCCGAGGTCTTCGTTTTCCATCAAGTCATCGGCGCGCACGCCAGCACTGCTGCAGAGCAGAAGCAGGCAGAGCAGGGCAGCGGTCGACGTTTTCATGGCGAAGTCCTTGGGTTGAAGGCTTGCCCCACCGGCTGTACCGGCCGGTGGGGCAAGCGGTTACTGCACGGTGACCGCGACGTTGCGCACGGAGCCGGCGGCGGAACGGATGGTTGCCGTCGGGTTGACCGATGGAACGACCGCGTTGGTCAGGTTCATGGTCCAGCGCCCGGTAATCGCCACAGGGACGGTGCCGAGGGTGACCAACCCGGTCGGCGTGGTGACCTGGATGGTGACCGAGTTACCGAGGAGCGCCGACGACGTACCGGTGAAGGCCCAGGTAAAGCGGCCTCCGGCACGGGCAGTGACCGAGGACGCCGTTACGTTGAACACTTCCAGGACCACGGCTGGCGACACTTGCACGGTGACCGTGGCCGGTGCCGACAGGGCGCCGAAGCTGTCCCGGGCGACGTAGGTGAAGGTCGTGGTGAACGGTGCCAGGATCGTTGCCGGCGGGGTGTAGACGACGGCCGCACCACTGATGCTTACCGTGCCGCGCCCTGCCGCCGGTGGGGTGACACTGGCGACCGCCAGCGGTACGTTGCCCTCCGGATCCGTGTCGTTGGCCAGCACGTTGATCGTGATTGGCGATGAGCCCTGCACCGAGATGTTGTCGACCACGGCCACCGGAGACTGGTTAGGCGCAACGGTGACGGTCACGGTCGCCGCAGTGCTCGAGGCCAGGCCTTTGGCGTCCATCGCCTTGTAGGTGAAGGTTGTGGTCAGCAATCCGTTGACAACGGCCGGCGGGGTATAGACCACCGCGGTCGTACCGCTCAATGCCACGGTGCCCTGGCCTGCGGCCGGTGGAGTCAGCTCCGTGATGCTCAGCGGCGTGTCGCCATCCGGGTCATTGTCGTTGGCCAGCAGGTTGAGGGTGACCGGTACCCCGAAGCCGGTGGAGCCAGCATCAGAGACCGCGATCGGCGCCCGGTTCTCGCCGGTGTCCGGTGCCGAACCGGCCACCACGACAGCTTCTGTGTCCGCGCCGCCCGCCGCCGATTTGACCGTGACAGTGGCCGGTGGTTGGGGCAGATCGGAGACAGTCAGGCGTTGCAGGGTGCCATTCTTCGACAGGCGTCCGAAGCCCTGGGCGACCATATCCGGAACCACGGTTTCATCGGAGGACGTGGCTTCGATCAGCAGGCTGTGATTGTTCCAGTCGTAGCGAGCCGTCTGGATTTTCACGATGTCGCTGAGCTTGCTCGAGACAGCCGTGGGACGAGTGGTGCCGGCCGGGTTGGTCGCGGTGACCACAACAACTGGAGGCACGTTGCCGGTGAACAGGCGATTAGCGAAGAACTGGCCATGGTCGTCGCCCCACATAGTGGTCTGGCACGGCGTTGGTGGCGGTCCGGGGACAAGGGCGACGGATTCGCGGAAGCACAAGCTCGAGCTGTTGCCTGACTTGGCAAAGACCTCTACGCGGGTTCCGGCTCCGGTGCGGCGATAAGAGGCACGGTCGATTTCCACCGGCGTCTGCGCCCGGCTGTCGAGCACCTTGCCGGCCACCGTGAACAGGTTGGTCTGGATGGTCCCGGCCGGGCCCACGATGCGCACGAAGTTGGTGTTGAACGGGCTGCCGGTGACGGCTTCAGTGAGGTTCGGATCGCCGACGTAGGTTTCGACGGCGCCGGTGTCCGGGTTCACTTCGGTGTAGGGCGCGTTGACACTTTTCAGGAACGGCCCGATTGCACCGCCCACGGCGCCGCTGAAATTGCCCGGAGCGCCGATGCCGATGTCCTTGGTGATGTTGATGGCGCGGCGTCCCGGTGTGGTGACGTTGACCGTTTCCACGCCGTACGGGTGAGTGATGGTGTAGGTGCCCGCAGTGGGCACGTTCACGCGGATACGGATCCGCGCGAAACTTTGCTGATCGCCATCGACCGGGTTTTCCGAGGCGAATGCCGCTTCGATACCGGCCACGTAGACGTCCATGCCGTAGCCGGCGCCGTTGTTGGGGATGTTCGTCTCGGCCAGGAACCAGAAGGCTTCCGGTGGCCAGTTGTCAGGGAACACCATGGGCTGGGTGTCGTCGTACACACCCGGTTCCGGCAGCAGGGTGCACATGTAAGCCGGTGGCACGCTGACCGCTACCCGCGAACTCGCCGCCCGTGACTGGCACAATTCCATCGAAAGATTGTTGGTGTCCTGATACCACATGGGGAATTTCCCCGTGGCGAAGGTGTAGGGGCCGGGGTCGACGGCAGCGAGTTGCGCGAATGCACTGCCGGACAGCGATAGAGTCAGTCCCAGGGCGTTGAGCGCCAGGCGTGGCCAATTGTTCATGATGCCTCCTGATGAGGATCTGGGCATGTGAGCGTTCATTGCACGATGACCACTTCTTCGGTGTCGCCGCCGCCATTGGAAGACGACACATGGACCCTGGCTGGCGGATTCGGCGTGATGCCGGTGGCCAGGCTTTTCACTGCGCCGTCACCGCTCAACGCGCCGATGGCGACGCCAGTGCCGGTGGTGGCGGTGAGCACCGGTGGTGAGGTTTCATCGCTGGTCGAGGCCACAATCGTGATAAGCCCGCTGCTCAGGCTGTACTCGGCACGTGAGATCACCACCAGGTCAGTCAAGGGCATGGCAATCGTGGTCGGAGTGCTGCTGGCAATAGCCACGTGGTTGTCAGCGGTGACTTGCAACATGCTTGGCAACGTCGGGTTTTCAGGGGACTGGGTGTACCAGTGGCCCGTGGTGTTGGCTTCAATCAGGTTCAACACCGGGCTGTTGCTGTCCAGGGTCACGGTGGCAGGCGCCGGTGGTGCCATGACGAACACGTCCTGCTGGGCCACCGGAGCGCTGGCGCCGGCTTTGCGCGAATACGTGCTGCGTTCGGCAATGACGGGCGTCGGCCGCACGACAGTCGACAACTTGCCGGAAACGGCGAAGGCGTCGGTACGCAAGTCCAGGCCATTGGGGCCTTCGATGCGGATGAAGTTGGTGTTGAACGGACTGCCGGTGACAGCTTCCGAGAGGTTCGGGTCGCCAACGAATTGTTCAGCGGTACCGGTGAGCGGATTGGTTTCGGTGTAGGGGCCGTTGACACTGCGCAGGAACGGACCGATGTCACCCTTGAGGGCGCCGTCGTAGGTTTTCGGCGTGCCGATGCCGATGTCTCGAGTCATGTTGATGGCGCGGCGCCCAGGAGTATCGATGTTGAAGACGTCGACGCCGTAAGGGTGAGTGATGATATAGGTGCCGGCGGTAGGCACGTCGACGCGAATGCGGATACGGGCGAAGCTGACCTGGTCACCTTCGACGGGTTCTTCAGCGGCGAACGCGGCTTCGATGGCCGACACGTAGGTCAGGTCAATGCCTCGGGCCGCATCGACAATCGCGCCATCGGCGGTAAACCAGAACGCTTCGTCGGGAAAGTTGGTCGGGAAAACGATCGGTTGCGCGTCGTCAAATACGCCGGGGGTCGGCAGCAAATTGCACATGTAAGTGGGGGCGCCCGGCGCACTTGGGACGCGAGAACTGACAGCCTTGGACAGGCATAGATCGAGGGTTCTGCCATGGGTGTCCTGGTACCAGGAGGCGAAGCTCCCATTGGCAGGCAGGTAGGGTCCGGGGTCAACAGCAAACAGCGCCGCCTGGGCAGCGCCTTGGGCAAAAGCGGTAACGATCAAGGCGATCGCGGTTTTCGACAGTAAAGGGTGCATGAGTATTCCCTCTATCAGAGTACCTGTCCCTTGATATGGGCCAGTTGACAGGACTTCGGCAACTTCCATACCAATTTGTAAAAACAGCCTCGAAGTGCCCGCGTCACGGGCCTGCGGGGCGCGTCGGGGAGCAAGTCAGCGATTTCGCTAAAGGGCCACTGTCCCCAGGTTTGGGGGTGGATTGGGAGAGCGGGGGAGGTGCGGAAAGGCATTACCCGAATTGGGGCAATCCGCCATGAGTGGGCTATAAAGCTATGGGGTCTACCGAGAACCACTCGATGAATACAATTGCCGATGCACTTCCGTCCGACAGCGAAATTCGCCTGAGTACGCGCAAGCAGCCGTTCAATCTGTTGCGCTGGTTTTCGTTGATCAGCATGGCGGTGATCGGCACGGTCGCCGTGGCGTTGGGGGCGGTGTCGACGCGTTTTGTCATCACCGAAAGCGTGCAACGTGATGCGTTACTGACCTCGCAATTCATTCAGGCGATTGCCGCGGCGGAGGTGCGGCATGTGTCGATCCCCAACGTGCGGACCATGGGCGAATTGCTCGATCCGCGAAAGGACCGCGACTTTCCCGACGTTGACCCACTGGCCCGGGCCAGTGCCCGAGGCGAATTTCTGGACCATATCGAGCACCTGCCCGACGTGATCCTGGCCAACATCTATGCCCCCGACCGCATGGTGATCTGGTCGACCAATCCGTCTCTGATGGGCACCACGATTCATGCCGACGACGACCTCAATCGGGCGTTCATCTCCAAGACGCCGGTGTCGGCCAGTTATCACGATGTCGACAAGACCCGCATGGAGCAAAAGTTTGTAGTGCCCCCTGAATACATTTTCATCGAGAACTACATTCCGTTGTTCGACGCTGATGGCAGCACGGTCACGGCCATGGTCGAAATCTATAAAGAACCGCAAGACCTGATCAACCGAATGGAGCGCGGGTTGGTGATGATCTGGTTGGCCACTGCCCTGGGCGGCGGCCTGATTTACCTGGGCCTGTACTGGATCGTGCGGCGCGCTGCGATTTTGCTGGCAGAGCAGCAAAAACAACTGATCACCAATGAGACGTTTGTGGCGTTGGGCGAGATGTCATCGGCGGTGGCCCACAGCTTGCGCAATCCGTTGGCGACCATCCGTTCCAGCGCCGAACTGGCGCTGGAGTTCGACACCGGGCCCGCGCACAAGAACATCAACGACATCATCGGCCAGGTCGATCGCATGTCCAAATGGGTACGGGAGTTGCTGCAATCCCTGCGTCCGCTCAACGACGATCCCGAACCGGTCAATCTGGTGGCAGCGCTGCATGACAGCCTGATGGCCTACGAGTATCAAATCACCAAGGCCAAGGTCCGTGTCGAATTCCTGCCGGAACAGACTCCCATGGTGCTGAGCCAACACGTGCAGCTCACGCAGATCCTCAACAGTCTGCTGTCGAATGCGGTGGAGGCCATGGACCGTGGCGGCACCCTGACCCTTAAGATAGAACCGATCAACGCTCAGCGGGTGAGCCTGGTGGTCAGCGACACCGGCAAAGGGATGACCGAGGAACAGCGCCGCATGGCATTCCGCCCTTTCTTTACCACCAAGCAGGGTGGGCTTGGCGTCGGACTGGTATTGGTCAAGCGGATCATGGAGCGGTTTGGCGGTACGGTGACGCTGAACAGCCATGAGGGCGAGGGCACCTCTGTGCGCCTGTCGTTTACGTTGGTTGCCCCTGAAAAGGGTATGAATTCTCCCCGTTAACGGGTGCCAATCCCCAGTCGGTCCCCAAGTCATGGCAGTTTGATGTTGTTAAGCCATTGTTTTGGTTGTGTAAACAAATTTGTATAAGCCGGTTACAAATCTGGCGAGATCCTTGCAAAACCACCAGCACCCCCTTCACGACTTCGAGGCGGCTGGTGATGGACAAAAAAGCGCTCGACCTGGCGAAGCAAACTCCGCGCGCTCGTGCCTTGGGTATGCACCTCATATTGGTGCTGGTGACCGGGTTGCTGGCGAGCCGCATGCTAGTCGCCAACCCAGCGCCGCCCACACCCGCACCGGTCGCCGAGCCGCCTTCTACAGCTGTCGTCGACTCCGCCACGCCGTGGGGTGCCGACTACTTTCCCAACACGCTGTTGACCGATCAGGACGGTCGGCAGGTGCATTTTTTCGATGACATGATCAAGGGCAAGGTGGTGGTGATCAATTTCATCTTCACCTCGTGCAGTGACTCCTGCCCGCTGGAAACCGCGCGTCTGCGCCAGGTGCAGAAGCTGCTGGGGGATCGGGTCGGCAAGGACATCTTCTTTTACTCCATCAGCATCGATCCCTTGAGCGACACACCCGAGGTGCTCAAGGCTTACTCGCAACGTTTCCAGGTCGGACCGGGCTGGCAGTTCCTCACCGGGGAGTTTGCCGACGTCACCGAACTGCGGCAGAAACTCGGATTGTTCATCGAAGGCGTCGATAACGGACGCAGCAAGGACCACAACTTGAGCCTGATCGTCGGCAACCAGGCCACGGGGCGCTGGATGAAAGCATCGCCGTTCGAGAACCCCTGGATTCTGGCGGACCAGCTGGCCAACACCTTGCATAACTGGAAGCAGCAGAGCGTTTCAGAAAGCTACGCCAATGCGCCGCAAATTCGCCCGCCGAGCAATGGCGAAGAACTGTTCCGCACCCGCTGCGCGTCGTGTCACAGCCTGGGGCCAATGGACGGACAGGGCATCGGACTGCGCAGCATCGGCCCGGACCTGATCGGCGTGACCCGTCAACGCGATCCGGCCTGGCTCAACCGCTGGATCCGTGAGCCGGACCGCATGCTGGCGGAAAAAGACCCGATTGCGATGCAAATGTTCGAGCGCTTCAACAAGATCCCGATGCCCAACTTGCGCATCGATGAGCATTCGGCTCAGTCGATCATCGAATTTCTGCAGGCAGAAACCGATCGCCAGCATCCGCCGGTGACACCACTGGCCAGTGGTAACGATGAGCAAGAGCATCATCATGCAGTCGCACCCAAGGACATGACGCAGGTGCAATAGTGTCGAAATACTTACGTTGGCCATTCAATTGCTATCAATGTTACCTACACTGATTCGAAGCGGCTGAAAAGGCTGGATTTCCAGGACCCCAGGACACCCCCATGCAGATGCTGGAACAAGAAAAAGTACCTGCGCCGCAACTGCCGCCAGCGCAACGCAAGGGATGGCGCCCGCAGTTCAATCTGTTGCGCTGGTTTTCCCTGGCAAGCTTTTTGATCATCGCTGGGGTAGCGCTGGGGCTGGGTTATATCTCCACGCGTTTTGTGGTGGATGAAAGCATCGAGCGTGATTCGATGCTGACGGCGCAGTTCATACAAGCCATCGGTGCAGCAGAGATACGCCATGCCGGAATCACCCCGAACCGGACCATGGGTGAAATGCTCGACCCGCGTGACGACAATGCCTATCCCGATGTCAGCCCGGCAGCCCGAGCGTCTTCGCGTGTGGAGTTTCTCGACCATGTGGAACACCTGCCGGACATTTTGCTGGCGACGGTGTACGCCCTGGACCGCACGGTGGTCTGGTCGACCAATCCCGAGCTGATCGGCGTACGTATCAAGGACGATGATGAACTCGACGAATCCTTCGAAATGAAAGAGGCCGTGTCCACCAGTTACCACGAGATCGACGAAGAGCGTCCGGAACAGCGTTTGCTGCGCGAGCCCGAGTATCTGTTCATCGAAAATTACATCCCGATGTTCAACGCCGACCGCAGCAAAGTGATTGCCATGGTGGAAATCTACAAGGAGCCTCGGGATCTGATTGCGCGTATCCAGCGGGGTTTCAAGTCGATCTGGCTGGCCACCCTGATCGGTGGGGCGGCGATTTACCTGGGATTGTTCTGGATTGTGCGCCGCGCAGCCATGCTCCTGCAGAGCCAGCAGAAACAATTGATTGCCAACGAAACCTTTGTCGCCCTCGGGGAAATGTCCTCGGCCGTCGCGCACAGCCTGCGCAATCCACTGGCCAATATCCGCTCCAGCGCCGAACTGGCCCAGGAAATCGCCAGCCAGACCGCGCAGAAGAATATTGGCGACATCATCAGCCAGGTGGACCGAATGTCGCGTTGGGTCCGCGATTTGCTGATGTCGTTGCGGCCGATGAATGACGACCATGAGACGGTCGATCTGAGCCTGGCGCTCGAAGATACCTTGAGTGCCTTCGAACCCTTGATCAGGCGTTCTAACGTCGAAGTACGGTTCACCCCGCAAAGTGTTCCACCGGTCGTCAGCCAACAGGTGCTGCTGACGCAAATTCTCAATAGCCTGTTTGCCAATGCGCTGGAGGCGATGCCCAAGGGCGGAGTGTTGACGATCGATATCGATTCGCCCAGCCCCGGGACGCTGCGCATGGCCCTGACCGATACCGGCAAGGGCATGTCCAGGCAGCAGCAGCAAATGGTCTTCAAGCCGTTTTTTACCACCAAGCAAGGCGGGTTGGGCGTCGGCCTGGCATTGGTCAAAAGAATAATGGAGCGTTTTGAAGGCTCGGTCGAACTGACCAGTCAAGAGCAGGAAGGAACCCGCGTGTGTCTCAATTTCAAAGTGGCATCGGGAGGGGAATATGGAGCACAGCATTCTGCTGGTCGAGGATGACGAAATCCTTGCCGGGAATATTCAGACCTACCTGGAGCGAAAGGACTTCGAGGTGACCGTCTGCCATTCGGCTGAAGACGCACTGGAGCAATTGGGTTCTTTCCTTCCGGACGTGGTACTGACCGACAACTCGTTGCCGGGCATGAGTGGTCACGACCTGATCCAGAAGTTGCGCATCAGCGCGCCGGATCTGAAAGTGATCATGATGACCGGCTATGGCAACGTCGAAGACGCCGTGGTCGCGATGAAAGAGGGCGCTTTCCATTACGTGACCAAACCGGTGGCTCTGCCGGAGCTCAAGCTGTTACTCGACAAGGCGCTGGCCACGGACCGCATGGAGCGCACGCTGTCGTTCTATCAGGAGCGCGAAGCCCAGAAATCCGGGGTGCAGGCATTGATTGGCGAGTCGGCGCCGATGGCTTACCTCAAGGGCACCATCGCCCAGTTGCTCGACGCCGAGCGGCGCATGGCCAACAGTGATCTGCCGCCCGTGCTCGTCGAAGGCGAGACGGGCACCGGCAAGGAACTGGTGGCCCGGGCACTGCACTTTGACGGGCCGCGCAGCAAAGGCCCGTTCATTGAATTCAACTGTGCCTCCATCCCCTCCAATCTGGTGGAGTCGGAACTGTTCGGGCATGAGAAGGGCGCCTTTACCGACGCCAAGGATCGTCGACTCGGGTTGGTGGAAGCCGCCGACGGCGGCACGCTGTTTCTCGATGAAATTGGTGAAATGGACCTGCTGCTGCAAGCCAAACTGCTCAAACTGCTGGAAGACCGGACCATTCGCCGGGTTGGCTCGGTGAAGGAACGCAAGGTCGACCTGCGGGTGATCAGCGCCACCAACTGCAACCTCGAGCAAATGGTTCAGCAAGGAAAATTCCGTCGCGATCTGTTTTTCCGCCTGCGCATCATTTCGATCAAGGTCCCGCGTCTGTATGCCCGAGGCGCTGACATCCTGCTGCTGGCCCGGCACTTTCTGGCCACCCATGGCAAGCGCTACGGCAAGCCGAACCTGCATTTCAGCGACCAGGCCGAAGAGCTGCTGCTCAGCTACAGCTGGCCGGGCAACGTGCGGGAATTGCGCAACATGCTGGAGCAAACCGTGTTGCTGGCGCAAAGCGACACGGTTGCCGCCCATCAACTGAACGTCTGCCTGAGCCTGGTGGACGAGCCGCCGATGTTTCAGCATGAGATGCCGCCCAGCGATCAGCGACCGTCCTACAACGGCACCGAGTCGATGAACCTGCCGGAAGTTGAACGTGACATGGTGCGCAAGATGCTCGACAAGACCGACTGGAACGTCACCAAATCGGCGCGCCTGTTGGGCCTGAGTCGCGACATGCTGCGTTACCGGATTGAAAAGCTCGGCCTGGCGCGTCCGGACAAACGCCAGTGGTAGAACTCACTGCATCAGCGGGCCTTGTCTTAAGCACGCCTGCACGCAACCGGGATCGTCGACTTCCTGGTTCACGTAGATGCCGCGCTCTGGATCATAGGAGCGGATGAACACGCGAACGGTGGCATCGGCCACCGTGGGCAGGCGCGAGTCGGAAAACACGTGCTCGCTTGAAACCGGAATGAAATCACCGGGCGAGGTGGGGATGTACGCCCCCGGCGGCACCGTGCTGATGCTCGGCGGGACAGGATGGGCAAAGGGCTGGTCGGCGCCGTAATAGTTGAACTCGCTGCTGTAGCTGTCGGTTTGCATCGGCGCGTCGTCGGCGTGGGCACTCAAGACAGCAGTCAGACAAAGGGCGAACAGCAGCGTCAGATCGGCTTTTTTCATGGCAACACCTGCGATTTCGGTTTTCCCGCAATTCCCCAAGGCCATTAACTATAGCGTTCCCGTGGGCGGATGTTGGTGCTGCATGGATTACACCTTCGCAACAACTCCCGGAATTAGGGTGATCTAGACTCGGCTCGGTCAATCGAAAACCCCGAAGCGCTGGAGCGTGCAATGGAAATGCCGACAAACGAAAACGCCATCGCGAGCAATCGTGAGGCCTGGAATGACTCCGCTCGACATCATAAAAACGGCCCTGACTGGCAACCCCTGTTGCACGCAGTGGCGCAGACGGATTTTTCCTGCCTGGACGACACCCTGACCAAGTTGCTGATTCAGGTAGGAATCGAGGGCAAGGACGTGGTGCAACTGGGTTGCAACAACGGCCGCGAAAGTCTGTCGCTGTTTGCGTTGGGTGCACGCCATGTGGTGGGCGTCGACCAGTCCGAGGCCTTTCTCCAACAGGCGCGGGAACTGGCAGCGCACTCACCTCATGCGCCGCAATTCATCGAGGCCGACATCCACCGTCTGCCCGTTGAACTGCATGAGCGCTTCGACGTGGCGCTGATCACCATCGGCGTCCTGAACTGGATGCCCGACATCGGCGAATTCTTTCGCCATGTGGCGCAGGCATTGAAGCCAGGCGGTGCACTGGTGGTGTACGAGACCCACCCGTTCCTGGAATTGCTCGATCCAGAGGCGAGCGATCCTTTTCGCCTGGCCACTTCATACTTTCGCCAAGAGCCTTTCGTGCAGCATGAGCCGATCGTCTACGAAGGCAAGGTCGAACAACCCGCTGCGCCGTCCTACTGGTTCGTCCACACCTTGGGCGACTTGTTCGGCGCGGCCATTGCGGCCGGGTTGCAGATCCGCCACTTCAAGGAATACCCACACTCCAATCGCGAAGAACTCTATGACCGCTATGAGCGGCAAGAGGCGCAGGTGCCGATGTGTTTCACGTGGGTAGTGGTGAAGGACAGATGATGACCCGCCATGTTCAGCGGAAGAATTCTCCAGGCGTCTCACCAAACTGCTGACGAAAAGCGGCGATAAACGCCGATGTCGAATCGTAGCCGCAAGCGAGCGCCACGTCGGTGACTCGCTCACCTTGCTCCAGCGGCGTCAGCGCCCCGAGTAACCGCAAGCGCTGGCGCCAGGCGCGGAAAGTCAGGCCGGTGTCGCGCTGGAACAGGCGGCTGAGGGTTTTCTCGGTCACGCCGAATTTTTCGCTCCAGTGACTGAGCGTGGTTTGTTGCTCCGGGTGTGATTCCAGGCTTTGGGCGATTTGCCGCAAGCGACTGTCCTGAGGCAGGGGCAGCATCAAGTCGATCTGCGGCGCTTCAGCCAACTGGTCAAGAATCACCTGAGCCAACCGGCCGTGCGGCCCGCTCTGATCGTACTCCACCGGAACCTGGCTGAAAGCGCGGATCAACTCGCGCAACAGGTCGCTGACGCCCAGCACATGACACCCCGGTGGTGCCCACGTCGACACGCTGCAATCGATATACAAACTGCGCATCTCGGTACGCGGCGAGCTGAACACCCGGTGCGGCATGCCCGCCGGAATCCACACCGCACGCTCCGGTGGGGCGACGAAACGCCCGGCGCCGGTCTGTATTTCCAGCACACCTTGAATCGCATACGACAACTGCACCCAAGGATGGCTATGGCGCCGGGTAAGGGCCCGATTGGGCAGCGATTCGGTTCGACCGTAGAGGGGGCGCGGCAGGCTGGACAGGCCCGGGATAGTGCGTCGAACGCTTTTGTCATGTCCTTTAGGCGGCATCGGCTGGCTCATCGGCGTTAGTCGGTAATGATCAGGCACGTTAGAGTCGCTTTCACGCACTGGCAACCCCCGGATGATCAAGCCCATGACCCGCCCCCGTTTATTACCCGACAACTTCACCCTGACCCTGATCGGCGTGGTAATTCTTGCCAGCCTGCTGCCCGCCAGCGGTCAGGTGGCGGTCGGGTTCGGCTGGCTGACCAACATCGCCATTGCCTTGCTGTTTTTTCTGCACGGCGCCAAATTGTCCCGTGAGTCGATCATCGCCGGTGCCGGGCATTGGCGCCTGCATTTGCTGGTGTTCAGCCTGACCTTTGTGCTGTTTCCGATATTGGGCCTGGCGCTCAAGCCACTGCTGTCGCCGCTGATCGGCGACGATTTGTACATGGGCATGCTCTACCTCTGTGCACTGCCCGCGACCGTGCAATCGGCGATTGCCTTTACTTCGTTGGCGCGGGGGAATATTCCGGCGGCGATTTGCAGCGCGGCGGCGTCCAGTTTGTTCGGGATATTTCTCACGCCGTTACTCGTGACGTTGCTGCTGGATGTTCAGGGCAACGGCGGTTCGACCCTCGATGCCATCCTCAAGATCAGCGTGCAGCTGTTGCTGCCGTTCATTGTCGGGCAGATTGCGCGGCGCTGGATTGGCGACTGGGTGGCACGCAACAAGAGCTGGCTGAAATTCGTCGACCAGGGCTCGATCCTGCTGGTGGTCTACGGCGCATTCAGCGAAGCAGTGATCGAAGGCATCTGGCACCAGATTCCGTTGCTGGATCTGGTCGGGTTGGTGGTGGTTTGCTGCATCGTTCTGGCGTTGGTGTTGCTGGCGTCGACGGTGCTCGGCAAAGCCTTCGGCTTCAATCAGGAAGACCGCATCACCATTCTCTTCTGCGGCTCAAAGAAAAGCCTGGCGACCGGCGTGCCGATGGCGCAGGTGTTGTTCGCTGGCAGCACGATTGGCTTGTTGATTTTGCCACTGATGCTGTTTCACCAGATTCAATTGATGGTGTGTGCAGTGTTGGCGCAGCGCTATGCCAAACGACCGGAGTCGATTCCCGAGCTGATGGCTCAGGTTGATCCTTGATGAGTTGGGACTGGAGCCTGTGCCGCTCCAGTCCCGTTTTTTGGGTTCACCACCCAATCCCGGAAACCCGTAGGAGCCGGCTTGCTGGCGATGAACCCAAGTACGCCGCGTTTATCCAGTTCACCTGCGTTATCGTTAACGCCCATCGCTGCGATGCGGCGACCCGACAAGCCAGCTCCTACAGGGGAGCGTGCCCACGTTGAAATTACCGTTGGTCAGCCTTCAAAGGCGGAGTACGTGGCGGGATCATGCGCTTGTTGCCGGTCGACTCGAAGGCCGACGCCAGGTGCAGCAGCGACGAGTCGTCGTAGGCACGACCGGCAAACGTCAGGCCGACCGGCATGCCGATATCCGGCATCACACCCATTGGTACGGTGACTGTTGGCACACCGAGGTGACGGATGGCGAGGTTGCCGTTAGCCACCCAAACCCCGTTGCTCCAGGCGATATCCGCCGATTTTGGATCGACATCGGCATTCGCCGGACCCACGTCGGCGACCGTCGGGAACAGCACTGCGTCGAGGCCCAGGCGATCCATCCAGTCTTCCAGGTCGATCTTGCGGGTTTTCTCCAGACCGCGCAGGCCATCCGGCACCGTGGAAATCTGGTCCCACGGGGTGATGCCGCGCTCGGCCATCCGCACGTATTCATCCATGCCGGCGGCCAGGTCGCCTTCACGGTTGGGCAGGGTGCCCGGGTCATGAGGGAAAATCTGCGGCCCGTCGACATCCACCAGACGATTCAATTTTGGATCGCCGTTGGCTTGCAGGAAATCATCGAAGGCCCAGGCCGTCAGGTCCCACAGTTCATGGTGTAAGAATTCTTTGGAGACGATGCCGCGATTGAACACGGTCGGCGCGCCAGGACGATCGCCTTCACAATTGGAGACCAGCGGGAAATCCACTTCGAGCACTTCGGCGCCAGCGGCTTCGAGGGCCTTGCGCGCCTGTTCCCAGAGACCGATCACCGAAGGGCGGGTGTGGATGCGTTGGCCGGTCGGCCCACCGATGCCCGGCGACTCGGACGTACCAGCTTCAGGGTCGGCGTTGATGTACATGCGCGGGACGCCGAACTTCTTGCCTTTGAGCGCTTCGCTGTTTGCCGCGAGCGAGGCATAGGATTCGGGGCGCACCTCAGACGATTTCGGAATCGGCACCCAGGGTTGCAAGCGCCACAGATCGCCACGGGTGTCCGGGTCATCGGCCACTACCACGTCGAGCACTTCGAGCAGGTCGGCCATGGTTCGGGCGAACGGCACCACCACGTCCATGGTCGGCGTCAGCGGCCAGTTACCGCGTACCGAAATCACACCACGCGATGGTGTGTAGGCGCACAAGCCGTTGTTCGAGGCCGGGCCTCGGCCGCTTGACCAGGTTTCTTCCGCCAAACCGAATGCGGCGAAACTGGCCGCGGTCGCCGTACCCGCGCCATTCGACGAACCGGAGGCGAAAGGGGCGGTGAGGTATTCAGCGTTGTAGGGACTTTCGGCACGGCCGTAGACCCCGCGTTGCATCCCGCCATTGGCCATCGGCGGCATATTGGTCTTGCCCAGGCAGATCGCTCCGCCGGCGCGCAGGCGTTCGACGGTGAACGCATCGCGATAGGCGACGAGGTCTTTGAAAGCCGGGCTGCCCGAAGCGGCGGTCAGGCCCTTGACCAGATAGCTGTCCTTGGCCGTGTAAGGGATGCCATCGAGCGGACCCAGTGTTTCGCCCTTGGCGCGGCGGGCGTCGCACGCTTGAGCTTCGGCCAGCGCCTCGGGGTTGGACACCACGACGGCGTTGAGGGCGGTGGGTGTATGCGGACCGTCATAGGCCTCGATCCGGGCAAGATACGCTTGCACCAGTTCAACCGACGTGGTCTGGCCGGATTCGAGCGCGGCGCGCAATTGGGCAATGGAAACTTCGGTAACTTCGATCATGCTGCCACCGCCGTTTGCAGGTGGAGGTTCCCAAACACTTCACGTTTCTCGAAATGGACGTTCATATCGTTATTCTCATTGCACTGTCTGGCGCGACAGGGTCGGGTGTTAAAAATACTGAGCACTATTTAGCATTAAACCGGGTTTAGAGGAATATCTTGTCCAATTTATCTTACAGACGAAAGAAAAAGGTACTTCACCCATTCCCGAGAACTGTAGAAGCCGGCTTGCTGGCGATGGACTCCGGTGCGCCGCGTTTATCCGGTTTATACGCGTCATCGTTAACGACCATCGCTGGCGAGCCAGCTCCTACAAAAGACCGCGTTCGAGTCGAAAATGATGTGAACTCCAAACCAGTGAAAGAACCAGAAAAAAGGCCACCACAACCCGACGTTGTGGTGGCCCGAGGGTGACTCATTTTAGCACCGGATCACAGCCATTGGCCGCGTGATCAATGCGCGCCGGCAGCCTTGTTCAGATCGCTTTCGGCCCATTCGGTGTAGACGCAAGCGTCGGCGGTGGCCCAGCGCACTTTTACGCTGTCGCCGGCCTTGAGCGGCATGCCGGCGGCGGACAGCGCCTTTACCGTCATCGAGGTGCCACCGGCGGTGATCACGCTGCAGGTCTGGCTTTCCCCGAGAAACAGCACTTCCACGACCTTGGCCGAGACCTCGTTCCAGCCAGCGGCCAGCGGTTCGGCCACGGCTTGTTCGGCACTCAGGGCCAGGGCCTTTTCCGGGCGGACCATCAGCAGCACATCCTGGTCGGTTTGCAGGCCGGCAGTCAGACGGATCGACAACGGCTGGCCTTCAAAGGTCGCCACCGCATTGCCCTGAGCCTTGAGCTTGAGGAAGTTGGAGTTGCCGAGGAACGACGCAACAAAGGCATTCGGCGGATTCTGATAAAGGTCATAGCCGCTGCCCAAACCGACGATCTTGCCGTGACTGAAAATCGCGATGCGCTGGGACAGGCGCATGGCTTCTTCCTGATCGTGGGTCACGTAGACGATGGTGATGCCCAGGCGCCGATGTAGCTGGCGCAGCTCATCCTGCAAGTCCTCGCGCAGCTTTTTGTCCAGCGCACCGAGCGGTTCGTCCATCAGCAGGATGCGCGGCTCATAGACCAGCGCCCGGGCAATGGCGACTCGTTGCTGTTGGCCACCGGACAATTGCGAAGGGCGGCGATGGGCGAATTGCTCAAGTTGCACCAGTTTGAGCATCGCATCGACCCGGCGTTCGCGTTCGGCGGCCGCCAGTTTGCGGATGGCCAGCGGAAAGGCGATGTTGTCGCGTACCGACAGGTGTGGAAACAGCGAGTAGCGCTGGAACACCATGCCGATGTCGCGTTTGTGAGGCGGCACGTTCACCAGCGACTGGCCGTTGACCAGGATCTCGCCGCTGCTTGGGGTTTCGAAGCCGGCCAGCATCGACAGCGTGGTGCTTTTGCCCGAGCCGCTGGAACCGAGGAAGGTCAGGAACTCGCCGTCCTTGATGTCCAGCGAGATGTTGTCCACGGCGGCGAAGTCGCCGTAGTGCTTGTTCAGGTTGCGCAAGCTGACCAGGGGTTTGTCATTTTGCTGCGCGGCCTCTTTGATCACTGCACTCATGTCGTACTCCTGGCGCTCAAGCGCTGATTTCGTTGCGCCGGCGCAGAGCGGCGGCGATCACCATGACCAATACCGAGAGGCCGATCAGCAGCGTCGAAGCGACGGCGATCACGGGCGTCAGGTCCTGGCGCAGGGTGGTCCACATTTTCACGGGAAGGGTTTGCAGGGTCGGGCTGGCCATCATCACGCTCAGCACCACTTCATCCCAGGAGACGAGGAAGGCGAAGAGAGCGCCGGCCACCATGCCAGGACGGATCGCCGGGAACGTCACCTTGAACACCGCTTGCAAGCGCGAGGCGCCGCAGATCACCGCCGCGTCTTCAATCGACTGATCGAACAGCTTCAGCGAGTTGATGATCGAGATGATGGTGAACGGCAACGCGACGATCACGTGGCTGACCACGAACGCGAACATCGTCCCGGTGTAACCCAGTTTCAGGAACAGCGCGTACACCGCCACGGCGATGATCACCAGCGGCACGATCATCGGCAGGGTGAACAGACCGTAGAGCATTTCCCGCCCGGGGAAGCGGCCCCGCACTAGAGCAAACGCGGTTGGCAGGCCCAGCGCGACGGCGAAGAACGTGGTCAGCACCGCAACCTTGAGGCTGGCCATGGCGGCATTCATCCAGTCGGCATTGGAGAAGAACTGGACGTACCATTTCATCGTCCAGCCCGGCGGCGGAAACACCAGCCATTGCGACGAACCGAACGACAGCAGCACGATGAACACGATCGGCAGCAGCAGGAACAGACCGATCAACCCGGTGGTGGCGTACAGGCCGAAGCGCATGCGCCGGCTCATGGCATTGGGGGTCAGGAGCATGACGGTTTACCTCGCGTTGCTGGCGCCAACCGGGGATTCCGGTTGAAGCTTCAGGTAGAAGTAGAACAACACCAGCGTGATCACGATCAGCAACGCGGCGCCGGCACTGGCCAGGCCCCAGTTGAGGAACGACTGCACCTGCTGAATGATGAACTCGGGCAGCATCATGTTCTGCGCGCCGCCCAGCAGTGCCGGGGTGACGTAGTAACCGAGGGACATCACGAACACCATCAAGCCACCGGAGAACAACCCCGGCCGGCACAGCGGCAGGAACACCCGGAAGAAGTTGGTCCAGGGACTGGCGCCGCAGATCGAACCGGCCTGCAAAATCATCGGGTCGATGGCCTGCATGGTCGCCTGCAACGGCAGCACGATGAACGGGATCATGATGTAGCTCATGCCGATCACCACGCCGGTGAGGTTGTGCACCATCTCCAGCGGTTGATCGATGATGCCCATGGCCATCAACGCCTTGTTGATCACCCCGGAGGCTTGCAGCAACACCAGCCAGGAATAGGTGCGGGCGAGCAGGCTGGTCCACATCGACAGCAGCACGATGTTGAGGATCCAGCGGCCCCAGCCACGCGGTACCAGCGTGATCGCCCAGGCCAGCGGAAAGCCTAACAACAGGCTGAACAGCGTCACCAGACCCGCCACCGAGAAGGTGTTCAACAACACCCGTGCGTACGCCGAGTTGGCGAACAGTTGTTCGTAGTTGCCCAGCCCAGGCACCGGTTCCAGCACGCCGCGCAACAGCAAGCCAATCAATGGTGCGAGGAAGAACAGACCAAGAAACAGCAGAGCGGGGATCAGGTTGCTCGAACCGCGCCAGCGTTGTGCCAGGGAAGGAGATCGCTTCATCACAGCTGCCTTGGCGTTCGCCGAACCGGCAGCGCCCGTGGCGCTCCCGGTGGCAGTGGATGGGCGAGATGCGGTTGCTGTCATTTTCATTTGACCAGCCATTCGTTCCACCGTGTCGCGATGGCCGGACCGTTCTTGGCCCAGTACGCGAAATCAAGAGTGATCTGATCCTTTGCGTAAGCGGTCGGCAGGTTAGGGGCCAGCGCCGAATCCAGGCGCGCCACGCTGTCGACGTTGACCGGGGCGTAGGCGGTCAGGTTGGAGAAGTCGGCCTGTCCTTTGGCGCTGCTGGCGTTGGCCAGGAACTTCATCGCCGCGTCCTTGTTCTTCGAGCCTTTGGGAATGACCAGAATGTCGGCCATGACCAGGTTCTGTTTCCAGCTCACACCGACCGGGGCGCCGTCTTCTTGCAGGGCATGGATCCGGCCATTCCAGAACTGGCCCATGCTCGCTTCACCGGAGGCCAGCAGCTGCTGCGACTGCGCGCCACCGCCCCACCAGACGATGTCTTTCTTGATGGTGTCGAGTTTTTTGAAGGCGCGGTCGAGGTCCAGCGGGTAGAGCTTGTCCGCCGCTACACCGTCGGCCAGCAGTGCCAGTTCCAGTACGCCAGGGCTTGGCCATTTGTAGAGGGCGCGTTTACCGG
The DNA here is from genome assembly GCF_001269805.1 of Pseudomonas sp. P1.8. Classification (NCBI taxonomy): domain Bacteria; kingdom Pseudomonadati; phylum Pseudomonadota; class Gammaproteobacteria; order Pseudomonadales; family Pseudomonadaceae; genus Pseudomonas; species Pseudomonas sp. P1.8. The sequence continues at coordinate 75,089 of NZ_LHVM01000025.1, read as the reverse complement.
GAAAGGTCTTGGTGTCGAACAGCGCGGACCAGTCCTGAGGCTTGTTGGCGCCGAGCTTGTCTTCGTTGTAGCCGAGGACGAAGGAGAAGAAGAACGAACCGACGCCGTGATCGCTGACGAAGCGCGGGTCGATCTTGTCGCGCTCAATGACTTTGAAATCGAGGGGTTCGAGCAAGCCTTCGGCGGCGGCGCGCAGGGCGAAGTCGGCTTCGACATCGACCACGTCCCACTGGACGTTGCCGCTCTCGACCATCGCCTTGAGTTTGCCGTAGTCGGTCGGGCCGTCCTGCACCACGGTGATGCCGCTGGCTTTGCTGAACGGATCGGCCCATGCCTGCTTCTGCGCATCCTGGGTGCTGCCGCCCCAACTCACGAAGTTGACGCTTTCAGCTGCCATCAATGCCTGGCTGGTCACGCTCAGCAGTCCCGCAAAAAGCACTGCGGTCGCACGTTTGTTCAACACCATTTTCACGCCCTCATTGTTGTGTTTATGAGCGGGGCTTTCTTGCCCGCCTATCGGGAGCAGTAGGTCCGTCGAGTCAGTGCTGACTGTCCGGTCTATGGAATATCATATTATGGTATTCCAAACTTTGTGCAAGCATTTTGCCGTACCGGCTATCAGCAAAAATGAGAGAACCCTTGGAGGAGCTGGCTTGCCAGCGAATGCGGTCGTTCAGCCATTGTTGAAGTCGTCTGACACGCCGCCTTCGCTGGCAAGCCAGCTCCCACAGGTTTTTTCCATGTTGGGAGGGCGGCGTTACTCGGTGAATGGAATGCTCTCCACCACCTCCAGGTCATACCCGGTCAAACCCGCATACTTCAGCGGCGGGCCGAGGTGGCGCAGCTTGCCGACGCCGAGGTTCTGCAGGATCTGCGCACCGGTGCCCACCTCCGAATAAATCCGCGATTGCGAGCGATTGAACTGCCGGGGCGCCTGGGTCAGTTGCGGCACTCGTTCGAGCAACGCCTGCGAGGATTCGTGATTGGCCAGCACCACCACCACGCCGTGGCCTTCCTCCGCCACCCGTTGCAATGCCGCCCACAACGTCCAGTTGCTCGGTCCGCTGTATTCGGCACCGACCAGATCGCGCAACGGGTCGATCACATGCACACGCACCAGCGTCGGTTCTTCGCGACGCAGATCACCCATCACCATGGCCATGTGGACACCGCCCTCGATGCGATCCTCGAAGGTGATCAGACGAAAGGTGCCATGCACCGTCGGCAGTTCGCGCTCACCGATGCGCACCACGGTGTGCTCGGTGCTGAGGCGATAGTGGATCAGGTCAGCGATGGTGCCGATCTTGATCCCGTGCTTGCACGCAAACATTTCCAGGTCCGGGCGGCGGGCCATGGTGCCGTCATCGTTCATCACTTCGACGATCACCGAGGCCGGGGTATGACCCGACAGGCGCGCCAGGTCGCAGCCGGCTTCGGTATGGCCGGCACGGGTCAGCACGCCGCCTTCACGGGCGCGCAACGGGAAGATGTGGCCGGGTTGCACGATGTCGTCGGGGCCGGAACGGGCGGCGACGGCAGCGGCCACAGTGCATGCCCGATCCGCTGCCGAGATGCCGGTGGTGACTCCGACTGCAGCCTCGATGGACACGGTGAAGGCGGTGCTGAACACGCTGCCATTGCTGGGCACCATTTGCTCCAGGCCCAGGCGTTTGCAGTGCTCGTCGGTCAGGGTCAGGCAGATCAGGCCGCGTGCTTCTCGGGCCATGAAGCTGATCGCCTCGGGTGTGCAGCAATCGGCGGCCAGCAACAGGTCGCCTTCGTTTTCCCGGTCTTCATCGTCGACCAGCAGGACCATTTTGCCGAGGCGGTAATCTTCGATGATTTCTTCGATGCTGTTGAAGGGCATGCTGGAGTCTCGGTGTTTGTTGGATGGGTAATCTGGTATACCATAATACAAAATAAACCAAGAGGTCACTATGAAGGCGTACTGGATTGCTCATGTGGATGTCACTGATGCTGATCAATACAGCCAATACACCCAGCGGGCGCCGCAGGCGTTTGCGCTGTATGGCGGTCGGGTTCTGGCTCGGGGTGGGCGTAGTGAGGCGATGGAAGGGCGGTTGACGCCGCAGCGTAGTGTGGTGATCGAGTTTGATTCCTACGAGCAGGCGGTGGCTTGCTATCACTCGGCGTTGTATCAGGAGGCCAAGGGGTATCGTGAAGGGGTGGCTTTGGCTGAGGTCATCATTGTCGAGGGGGTGGTGGGGCTCTGAAAAACGCCTGAGTACATATCCGTTTCTGCGGTAACGGCGGCTTATGGTTCCGCTCTTACAGCGGGTCACTTTTGGCAAACGCCCTCCGGTTGGCTTCGCTGGCACCTACATGCGATGAGTTCGACTGCGTCGAACGGCGCTGCGCGCCCATCCCCGGATGAACACCTCCACTCAGCCTCCCGAGGGGGCGGGTGGATCAAGATCAAGAGCTGCAGGCGAGCTAACGCTCGGCCTGATGAGTGGTGAAGAGCATGGGTGTACGCCGCTTTTGCTTTTTTCTTTTTGCTTTTCTGTAGGAGCTGGCTTGCCAGCGATGACGGCCTGCCAGCCAACCAATCCCTCGCAGATACACGCAAATCAAACTGTAGGAGCTGGCTTGCTAGCGATGGCGGCCTGCAAGCCAACCAATCCCTCTCAGATGTACTCAATCTCTGTAGGAGCCCGGCTTGCCGGCGATGGCGGTGTGTCAGGTGCCGCAGGGTTGGCTGGGGTGGCGCCATCGCCGGCAAGCCAGCTCCTACAGGGAGGGTGTAGAGCCTCACGATCAGGCCGGCCGGTAGGCCGCCTCGCTTTGGCTTTTGATCTTCTTGCCCCATCGAGAGGCCGAGTGGAGGTTCTGCGCAGTGGGCAACCCGGCATGGATGCCGGGTTAGCCGCCCCCGGCCATGGATGGCCGATGGCGGCGGGCCCACGGAGCAGGACCGGAGCGAGGGCATGCCGAGCCTAGGCGAGGCACCGAACGAAAGGGGCAAGAGCCTTTGGTTACTTTGGGCTTTTCAAAGTGACCCGCTGTAAGAGCGGAACCATAAGCGGCCGTTACCGCAGGAATGGATGTGTACACCCGAAAGCCAGCGTCGAACGACAAATCTTCGCGAGCAGGCTCGCTCCTACAGGGGAGTCGGTTACCAAAATTCGAACAACAGAAAACAGATCAGCGAATAAAGTGAATCTTCCCGCTGTCATCATTACCCATGTAAATGCCATACACCCCAGCCTGCCGCTCCTCGATATAACGCTCGAGAATCTGCCGGATCGCCGGGTAGTAGATGCTCTCCCAAGGGATATCCTCAGGCGCGAAAAACTTGTAGTCGAGGGTTTCCGGGCCGTACTGGCCGGTGATCTCCAGCGCGATGGCGCGGAAGATGATGTACACCTCGCTGATCTTCGGCACGCTGAAAATAGAATACGGCGAGACGATTTCCGCCCGCACGCCGCTTTCTTCCCAGACCTCGCGCAAGGCCGCCTGCTCGGTGGTCTCGCCGCTTTCCATGAAGCCTGCCGGCAGCGTCCAGGTGCCGGGACGCGGCGGGATCGCTCGCTGGCACAAGAGGTATTTGCCATCCTGCTCGATGATGCAGCCGGCAATGATCTTTGGATTGATGTAATGGATGTAGCCACAACCGCGACACATCAGGCGCTCGTGCGTATCGCCCGGCGGCAACTGCTGACCGAGATCAGCGCTGCCACACTTGGGGCAAAAGCTCGGGCTGAACATTTTCAGCGACCTATGCGCGGTTCTTTCAGCGCGATGGGCAGGGTGATCGGCGGCGTGGCACCGGTTTCTTCCTGCTTGCGCTTGAGGTAATCCAGGGCCACGGCGGCGGCCGCACGCACGTGGTCGACGCAAGCCTGGTGGGCAACCAGCGGATCGCCACCCTTGATCGCCTCGACCATGCGTTCCATCTCCTGATTGCTGGCACCGCGCCGATTTTCCTGGGATACCGACGTCGCGCGCAGGTAGCTGATGCGTGCCTGCAACTGACGCAACTGAGTGGCCGCGACATGGTTGCCCGAGCCTTCGAGCAGCACATCGTAGAAACCCTGAACCGAGTCGATAACCTGCTGCAGTTCGCCGTCTTTCAACGCCTTGCGGTTTTCTTCCAGGGCTTTTTCCAGGGCCTTGATGTCTTTGGCCTTGGCGCGCAGGGTGAACAGTTGCACGATCAGCCCTTCGAGCACGCAGCGCAGCTCGTAGATGTCCACGGCATCGGCCAGGGTGATGATCGCGACACGCGGGCCCTTGGCGTCGGCGAATTCCACCAGGCCTTCGGATTCGAGGTGACGCAAGGCTTCGCGCACGGAAGTACGGCTGACGCCCAGGCGATCGCACAGATCGCGTTCGACCAGACGGTCTCCCGGCAGAAGCTGGAAGTTCATGATGGCGCTTCGCAGTTTATCCAGCACGATTTCGCGCAGGGTAACGGGGTTGCGATTGACCTTGAAGCTGTCGTCGAGTGGCAGGCGTTTCATGGGGTCCGCTCTGATTGTGGCTGTCCATGCAAAAAGAGCACGTCGATTACGGGAATCTGGGTGCCCGGTCGATCAAACAGCCAAGGGTTAACTGGAGGCCTCGGCATCGGCTTCGGCGAAGGCTTCTCGGGCGAGCCGGAAACTGTCGACGGCAGCGGGGACACCGCAATATATGCCGACCTGAAGCAGAATTTCGCGTATTTGCTCACGACTCAGGCCGTTACGCAAGGCGCCGCGCACATGCAGTTTGAGTTCATGGGGCCGGTTGAGGGCCGAGATCATCGCCAGGTTGATCATGCTGCGCTCCTTGAGCGACAAGCCTTCGCGACCCCAGACGTGGCCCCAACAGTACTCGGTGACCATTTCCTGCAACGGCCGGGTGAAGTCGTCGGCGTTTTCGATGGAACGGTTGACGTAGGCCTCGCCCAGCACCTGGGTGCGGATCTTCAGGCCTTTTTCGTATTTCTCGTTGTTCATTCCGATGCTCTCCCGTGGGGGATTTGGATCTCGTAGGAGCCCGGCTTGCTGACGATGGCGTACTCGAAGACGCCTTCGCCAGCAAGCCGGCTCCTACAGGTTGAACCCGCGTTTCAGAGGCCACCCATCAAGGTGTATTTGAGTTCCAGGTAATCCTCGATGCCGTACTTCGACCCTTCACGGCCCAGCCCCGAGGACTTGATGCCGCCAAACGGCGCGACTTCGGTGGAAATCAGCCCTTCGTTGATCCCGACCATGCCGTATTCCAGTGCTTCGCTCATGCGCCAGGCACGGCCAAGGTCGCGGGTGTAGCAGTAGGCTGCGAGGCCGAATTCGGTGTCGTTGGCCATCTCGACGGCCTGGGCCTCGGTATCGAAGCGGAAAACGGCGGCCAGCGGACCAAAGGTTTCATCCCGGGCGACCTTCATTTGCGTGGTGACGTCGATCAGTACGGTCGGCTGAAAGAAACCATTGCCCAACGCATGACGTTCGCCACCGCACAGCAGTTGTGCACCGTGCTCCAGCGCGTCTTGCACGTGGTCTTCGACCTTGGCCACGGCACGTTCATTGATCAGTGGCCCTTGAGTGACGCCATCATCGAAACCGCTGCCGACCTTGAGTTGCGAAACCCGTTCGGCTAAACGCATAACAAAGGCGTCGTGGATGCCGTCCTGCACCAGGAAGCGATTGACACAGACGCAGGTCTGCCCGGCGTTGCGGAATTTGGCGATCAGGGCACCGTCAACGGCGCGCTCCAGATCGGCGTCGTCAAAGACAATGAACGGCGCATTGCCGCCCAGTTCCAGCGAGACTTTTTTCAACGTCGGCGCGCACTGGGCCATCAGCAATTTGCCGATCCCGGTGGAGCCGGTGAACGACAGTTTGCGCACGAGTGGGCTTGAGGTCAGCTCACCACCGATGGCAACGGCATCACCGGTGATCACGTTGAAAATGCCGGCGGGAATCCCGGCCTGTTCCGCCAATGCGGCCATCGCCAGCGCGGAGAACGGCGTTTCCGGCGCCGGTTTGACGATGCACGGGCAACCGGCCGCCAGCGCCGGGCCTGCCTTGCGGGTGATCATCGCCGCCGGGAAGTTCCACGGCGTGATGGCCGCGACGACGCCAATCGGCTCCTTGCTGACCACAATGCGCGCATCGCCCTTGTGGCTGGGAATGGTGTCGCCGTAGATGCGCTTGGCCTCTTCGGCGAACCACTCGATGAAGCTTGCGGCGTAGAGGATTTCGCCCTTGGCTTCGGCCAGTGGCTTGCCTTGTTCAAGGGTGAGGATTTCAGCCAGGGTGTCGGCGTTTTCCAGCATCAAGGCGTGCCAGCGCTTGAGCGTATTGCTGCGCTCCTTGGCGGTCAGTGCACGCCAGGCCGGCCAGGCTTTGTTGGCGGCCTCGATGGCCAGGCACGCATGCTCGGCGCCGAGGTTCGGCACCCGGCCGATGAGTTCACCGGTGGCCGGGTTGAAAATGTCCTGACAGGCGCCATCCGGCGCGTCCAGCCATTGGCCATTGATGTAGGCCTGTTGGCGGAACAGTAACGAGGCTGCTGGGCTCATGCCGGCTCCTGAGAATAATGGGTTACCTGTAGGAGCGAGCCTGCTCGCGAAAAACCCGAGAACGCCAAGGGCTGTCAGACAGCACGCGTTATCGTTCACGACCATCGCGAGCAGGCTCGCTCCTACAGGGGGCTGTGTCAGGCCAGGGTGGGCAGCGGGCCCAGCTTGCCTTTGTGATAGATCATCGGCGTCACCGGTTGCGCGGGCAGGATCAGGTTTCTCACCGCGCCGACGATGATCGCGTGATCGCCGCCGTCGTATTCGCGCCACAGTTCGCACTCGATGATCGCCGTGGCTTTGGCCAGGATCGGGTTACCCAGATCGCTCAAATGCCATTCGATGCCTTTGGCCTTGTCCTTGCCTTTACCGGCGAAGGCATAGGCTTCGGCGGTCTGCTCGGCGGACAGCAAATGAATCGCGAACTGCTTGCTGTCGCGCAGCACCGGGTAGGTGTCGGAGCCGTAGTTGGGGCAGAACAGCACCAGTGCCGGGTCGATCGACAGCGCACTGAACGCGCTGGCGGTGATGCCGACGATGCCGCCGTCCGGGTCGAGGGTGGTGACCACCGTGACCCCGGACGGGAACGAGCTCATGACGTCTTTGTAAATGCCGGGTTCGATCATTTTCCAGGACTCCTAGCGCATCACAAACGGATCAGGCATCGGTGCCTGGGAGAGATTGATCCATACCGTTTTCACCTCGGTGTAGGCCAGCACCGAATCGATGCCGCTTTCGCGTCCATAGCCACTGTTCTTGAAGCCGCCAATCGGCGCCATGGCCGACACGGCGCGATAAGTGTTGACCCAGATGATCCCTGAGCGCACGTCCCGGGCCAGGCGATGGGCGCGGCCCAGGTCGCGGGTCCAGATGCCGGCGGCGAGTCCGAACTGCGAGTCGTTGGCAATCGCCAGCGCTTCGGCTTCGTCCTTGAACCGGATGACCGAGGCCACCGGGCCAAAGACTTCTTCCTGCATGATTTTCATCGAGTTGCGGTCGCACTCGAACAGTGTCGGTTCGTAGAACCAGCCCTCACCCAGATTGGTCGGACGTTTGCCGCCCAGGCGCAGACGCGCACCTTCGGCGATGGCATCGGCGACCAGGCCTTCGACCACGGCCAATTGCTGCGCGGTGGCCATCGGTCCCATTTCGCTGTTGTCGTCCAGGGGGTTGCCGATACGGATGCGCTGGGCGCGTTCCACCAGACGGCCAACGAACTCATCGTAGATTTCATCCTGCACCAGCAGGCGCGAACCGGAGACACAGCTCTGTCCGGAGGCGGCGTAGATCCCGGCGATGGCGCCGTTGATTGCGCTGTCGAGGTCGGCGTCGGCGAAAATGATGTTCGGCGATTTCCCCCCCAGTTCCAGCGACAGTTTGGCGAAGTTCTCCGCGCTGCTGCGCACCACATGCCGTGCCGTGGCCGCGCCGCCGGTGAAGGCGATCTTGCGGATCAGCGGATGGCGGGTGAGGGCGGCGCCGGTGCTCGGGCCGTAACCGGTGACGACGTTGACCACACCGGGTGGAATGCCCGCTTCCAGCGCCAGACGCGCCAGTTCAAGAATCGTTGCCGAGGCGTGTTCCGACGGCTTGATCACGATGGTGTTGCCTGCCGCGAGGGCCGGCGCCAGCTTGATTGCAGTCAGATAAAGCGGGCTGTTCCACGGAATGATCGCGGCAACCACGCCCATGGCTTCGTGCACGGTGTAGGCAAACAGGTCCGGCTTGTCCAGCGGCAGGGTGCCGCCTTCGAGCTTGTCCGCGAGGCCTGCGGTGTAGTGGAAAAACTCCGGCAGATAGCCAACCTGGCCACGGGTTTCGCGGATCAGCTTGCCGTTGTCGCGGCTTTCCAGCTGCGCCAGTTGTTCCTTGTTCTCGGCGATCAGGTCGCCCAGGCGTCGCAGCAATTTGCCGCGAGCGGTGGCGGTCAAACCGCGCCATGCCGGGCTGTCGAAAGCGCTTTGCGCGGCGTGCACGGCGCGCTCGACATCGGCTTCGTCGGCATCGGGCAGTTCAGCCCAAGGCTCGGCCAGCGCCGGGTTGAGGCTTTCGAAGGTCTTGCCGGAGAGGGCATCGACCCATTCACCGCCGATGCACATCTGGAAGCGTGCGAGTGTCATGCAACGATCCCCTTGATCTGGTTTTGTTGGGAATGCGCGGTCTGCAGAAACTCCAGCAACAGCTGGTTGACCAGGCGCGGAGACTCTACGGGCATCATATGCCGTTGCTCGGCGAGCACGGCGACGGTTGCGCCGGGAATGCGTTCGGCCAATTGTCTGGCCATTTCCGGGGTCGAGCCGGGGTCCAGTTCGCCGGTGGCGATCAGCGTCGGCACCTGGATGCTGGCCAGGTCGTCGGCGCGATACATGTCTTGGGTGGCGAACAATTCATAGGTCGTCAGGTAACCTTGCGGGTCATTGCCGGCCAGGGTCTGGCGAATCGCGGCGATCTGCGCCGGGTTCGCGGCCTGGTATTCACGGCTGAACCAGCGCGACAGCGCCGCTTCGGCATTAGCGTCCGGCCCGTGTTCGGCAGCCTGGCTGGTGCGGGCGATGACCCCGGCGCGCTGTTCGGCGCTGCGGTTGAACACGCTGTTGAGCACCACCAGACCTTCCAGGCGTCGCGGGTAGTGCAGGGCAAAGGCCCGCGCCACCAGCCCGCCCATGGAAAAACCGATCACCGTAGCCTTGGGCAATTGCAGGTGGTCGAGCAGCTCCAGCAACTGGTCGGCATAGCCGAGCAGCGGCGTACCGATCGAAGGGCGCGGGCTGGCGCCATGTCCGAGCATGTCGTAGGCGATGACGCGGTACTGCGTGGCCAGGCCAACGATCTGGCCACCCCACATTTCTTTGTTCAGGCCCACGCCGTGGATCAAGACCACGGGCTGGCCTTGGCCGGTCGCCAGGTAACTGGTGCCAGCCGGGGTGAGTTCAGCGGTGAGCCGAATCATGGAGCGCTCCTGCAATGCCTTCTTGTTGTCGTTCTGCTGGCCGGTTACTGGGCTTTTTCGGCGGCCAGTTCTTCCAGGTCGATGTAGCGGTTACCGATGCGCGGGTGCAGGCGGCCGCCGTCGGCGCAACCCAGGACCACGACGATTTCGTCGGCACGCGGGGCGTCTTCGATCTGCATTTCCAGGGTGATGTAGTGCGAACGCAGGCCTTCGTCGTCCTTGTGCATCATCGGGATCTGGATCGAAGTGCCGGGGCCGCCGCGCTTGTTGGTGAAGCTCAGGTAGCTCTTGGCCTTGACCGCTTCGCGGTAGTGATTACCGAAGCGCAGGGTGTGGATCACCGCCGAAGCGTGTTCGATTTCGCCATCGGCGCCGACCACCGCAGCCTTGCCGTACGCCTCGATTTTCTCGGCACCGCCGATGATGCCCACCAGACGCTCGACCATCAGGGCGCCGAGGTCGGAGCAGTTGGCGCGGATCTGTGGCTTGAGGTCTTCGACGAAACCGTTGCCCAGCCACGGGTTTTTCATCACCACGGCCAGACCGACCATGGTCACGGGCTTATCGGTGGCTTTGCCGCCTTCAATAAAGGTTTCTTCGACATAGCTGACGATCTTGCGGATTTCGAAACTCATGAGCTGCTCCGTAGAGGTTTGGGTGTCTGTGCGTCTGATGGTATACCATAATACCGATGACGCAAGTCCCTGAACGGAGTTTCTGGTCGGGTGGTCGCAATGAGGGGAGAAAAACAGATTCTTTGCGCACACACCGACCCTGTAGGAGCGGGCTTGCCCGCGATCGCAGTGTGTCAGTCAACTTCAATGGCGGCTCAACGGACGCTATCGCGGGCAAGCCCGTTCTCACAGTTGTGTGGAACGAATGAGGGGGCGTTAGCGGGAGATAAGCCCATGATCGATGGCGTACTTGACCAGTGCCGCGGGCTTGTCGATGTTGAGCTTGCGCCGGATGCTCAAGCGATGCGTCTCCACCGTGCGCACGCTGATGTCCAGTTCGCGCGCCATTTCCTTGTTGTTCAGCCCTTGGGCCATCTTCGACAAGACCTGGCTTTCCCTCGGGGTCAGTTCGTTGTCGGTGTTCCGGTCCGCGATCAGCCGCTGGGCGATCTCGGCGCTGTAGAAGGTGCCGCCACTGCTGATGGCTTCGATGGCGGCGATGATTTCCCGTGACGGGGCGTTCTTCAGCACGTAGCCGCTGGCGCCGGAGCGCACCGATTCGCTGACGTATTCATAATTGTCGTACATGCTCAGCACCAACACCTTGAGTGAGGGGTACTGGCTACGCAGCACGCGAGTCAACTCCAGGCCGTTCATGTCCGGCAGGCTGATGTCGACCAGTAGCAGGTCCGGCTGGCAGCGTCCGACCATCTCGATGGCCTGCGCGCCGTTCTCCGCTTCGCCGACCATTTCCAGGGGCGACATCACGGCCAGCAACGCTTTGATGCCGTCGCGGACCAGGGAGTGATCGTCGACCAGAGCGACGCGGATCGGGGAGGGCAGGTTCATGCAAGGTTTCACTCTTGTAGTTTTGTGCCAGGTTTCATCGGCAGTCGTACGTCCAGCTCACTTCTGCCCGGCATCGAGATCAGATCGAAGCGCCCGCCAAAATGTTCGACGCGTTCGCGGATGTTACGCAAGCCAATGCCAGCCTGACGACGTTCGACCTGGGCAACGTTGAAACCGATGCCGTCATCGACCACTGTCAGCCGCACTGATTCGTCGCAGCCGCGCAGTGTAATGGACACGTTCTGCGCCTGCGCATGGCGTTCGATGTTGGTCAGGCCTTCCTGGACGATGCGGAACAGCGAAACCGCGGCGCCGTCGACCAGTTGGCAGTCGAATTCATTTTCGTCATAGGTCACGGTCAGCCCGCTGCGCTGCTCGAATTCGGCGGCCAATTGACCAATGGCCGCTGGCAGGCCGAGGGTGTCCAGCAGGGATGAGCGCAGGTCATGGGAAAGACTGCGGACTTCGCCGATGGCATCGCCCAGGCGATCGGTGGCATCCCTTAAAGTGTTCAAACCCTTGTCGTTTGTCTGTCCGTTTTCAAGCAGATGGCTGGCCAGTTCGAACTGAAACTTGATCGAAACCAACACCTGGCTGATGCCATCGTGCAGCTCACGGGACACCCGGGATCGCTCTTCCTCCTGCAAGCTGACAATACGCTGGGTCAGGCGCTGCAGTTTCTTGTCCGCCAGACGGTGTTCACTGACGTTGAGGGTCATGCCGGTGGCGAACACGAACAGCACCGCGACCAGCGCGACCACGGCAATCGCCATCATGGTCTTGCGGATGCCCATGGCCACTTCGACACGAGCCTGCTGGGTGGCGCGCTCGACGTCTTCCAGGTAGATGCCGGTGCCGAGCATCCAGCCCCAGCGATCGAGCATCACCACATAGGCGAGCTTGTCGGTCACCTGGCCGGAGGAAGGTTTGTTCCAGGCGTAGCGTTGAAAACCCTGGCCCGATTGCGCGCTTTGGAGCAGCGCCTGAATCACCGGCAGGCCGTGGGGGTCTTTCATGTCCCACAGGTATTGGCCCACCAGTTCCGACTGGCGCGCATGCATCAGACTGCGGCCTTGGTGGTCGTAGACGAAGAAGTAGCCGTTGACGCCGAAACTGAGCTTGCGCAGTTCTTCCAGCACTTGTTGCTGGGCGTGGGCGTCACCGTGGCCATCGTCGTACAGGGGCGCGATCAGGCTCTGGGCCATCTCCACGTAGTTTTTCAGCTCTGCACGCTTGCTCGCCAGAATGCTGTCTTCGATCAGTTGCGCCTGTTGATCGCCCAATTGGCGGTTGAGGGAAATCACCAGCGCGCAGATGACAGCAATGGCCAGCACCAGCGGCAAAATCCCGAGGGCGACGATCTTGTGTTTGAGCTGCATGTTGACTCCTGCCCGCGCGAAGGTTCGGGATGATATGCCAAAGAGGCGCCCTGTAGGAGCGAGCCTGCTCGCGAAAAAGGTACGGCCGACGCGGCTCAGCGCCTGAAATACCATCGCGAGCAGGCTCGCTCCTACATTTGATCGAGGATGGCCCCTGATCCGACGGTCAACCCACAGTTGATTTGTGGCGGATGTGAGTGTGTGTACACCCTCGAATACTGCGGCGCCTACGTAGTACTACGTAGACACCACGTACGTAGTAACGCGGATTTATTTGTGGACGCCATGCGCAGATATTGGGCCAGCTCCGCACCGCGGACACAATTATAAAAATTACCGCCGCAGTTCACTGGCTGTGGCAGGAGACACGCTATGCCCCGTCTGGCTAAACACCTTGCCTGGTTTGCCGTGGCTGTCCTGGGAGCGATTGCGCTGAGTGTCGTGGCCCTGCGCCGCGGCGAAGCGATCAACGCCTTGTGGATCGTCGTCGCAGCTGTCGCTATCTATCTGGTTGCCTACCGCTATTACAGCCTGTTCATCGCCAACAAAGTGATGCAGCTCGATCCAGCTCGGGCCACTCCGGCTGTGCTCAACAATGATGGTCTGGACTATGTTCCGACCAACAAACACGTGCTCTTCGGTCATCACTTCGCGGCCATCGCCGGTGCAGGTCCACTGGTCGGCCCGGTCCTGGCGGCGCAGATGGGCTACCTGCCCGGCACGCTGTGGCTGATCGCCGGCGTGGTGCTGGCCGGTGCCGTTCAGGACTTCATGGTCCTGTTCATGTCCACCCGCCGCAACGGTCGTTCCCTGGGCGATATGGTCCGCGAAGAAATGGGCCGGATTCCCGGCACCATCGCGCTGTTCGGCTGCTTCCTGATCATGATCATCATCCTCGCGGTGCTGGCGCTGATCGTGGTCAAAGCCCTGGCCGAGAGCCCGTGGGGTATTTTCACGGTCATGGCGACCATCCCGATCGCGATGTTCATGGGCATCTACATGCGCTACATCCGCCCGGGTCGCATCGGCGAAATCTCGGTGATCGGCGTGCTGTTGCTGCTCGGTTCGATCTGGCTCGGCGGGCAGATTGCCGCTGATCCGGTCTGGGCCAAGGCCTTTACCTTTACCGGTCTTCAAATTACCTGGATGCTGATTGGCTACGGTTTCGTCGCCGCAGTGTTGCCGGTGTGGCTGATCCTGGCCCCGCGCGACTACCTGTCGACCTTCCTCAAGATCGGCACCATCGTCGCATTGGCCATCGGCATCCTGGTGACCATGCCCGAGCTGAAAATGCCGGCGCTGACCCAGTTCATCGATGGTACCGGTCCGGTATGGAAGGGCGGTCTGTTCCCGTTCCTGTTCATCACCATCGCCTGTGGCGCGGTGTCGGGTTTCCATGCGCTGATCGCTTCCGGCACCACGCCGAAGTTGCTCGCCAATGAGGGGCATGCCCGTTACATCGGCTACGGCGGCATGCTGATGGAGTCCTTCGTGGCGATCATGGCCATGGTCGCGGCTTCGGTGATTGATCCGGGCGTGTATTTCGCCATGAACAGCCCGGCGGCCGTGGTGGGCGCCGATGCGGTGGCCGTTGCACAAACCGTTAGTAGCTGGGGCTTTGCAATTACCCCGCAAGCGCTGCAAGCGGTGGCCCACGACATCGGTGAAACCACGATTCTGGCCCGTGCCGGCGGTGCGCCGACCCTGGCGGTCGGTATCGCGCAGATCCTGCACCAGCTGTTGCCGGGCGAGAACACCATGGCGTTCTGGTACCACTTCGCGATCCTGTTCGAAGCGCTGTTCATCCTGACGGCAGTCGACGCCGGCACCCGAGCCGGGCGCTTCATGCTCCAGGATTTGCTCGGCTCTTTCGTGCCAGCGTTGAAACGCACCGAATCCTGGACCGCCAACCTGATTGCCACCGCCGGTTGCGTGGCCATGTGGGGGTATCTGCTGTACCAGGGCGTGATCGATCCACTGGGTGGCATCAACACCTTGTGGCCGTTGTTCGGCATCTCCAACCAGATGCTGGCCGGTATCGCATTGATGCTCGGCACCGTGGTACTGATCAAGATGAAGCGCCAGCGTTATGTCTGGGTGACCTTGCTGCCGGCTGTATGGCTGTTGATCTGCACCACCACCGCAGGCTTTATCAAGCTGTTCGACGCCAACCCGGCGATTGGCTTCCTGGCGCTGGCGAAAAAATACAGCGATGCCCTGGCTAATGGTCAGGTGCTGGCTCCGGCCAAGAGCATCGACCAGATGCAGCACGTGATCTTCAACGCCTACACCAACGCAACGCTGACGGCATTGTTCCTGTTCGTGGTGTTCAGCATCCTGTTCTTCGCGCTCAAGGTCGGCATCGCTGCCTGGGGCACCCAGGAACGTACGGATAAAGAAGCGCCATTCCAAGCGCTGCCGGATGCCTGATCATGTTCAATGACCTGAGTCGCCTCGGTAAATACCTCGGTCAGGCTGCGCGCCTGATGGTCGGCATGCCCGACTACGACAACTACGTCGAGCATATGCAGACCCGGCACCCGGACAAACCGCTGATGGACTACGAGGCGTTCTTCCGCGAACGCCAGGAAGCACGGTACGGCAGCAAGGCCGGACCGAAGTGTTGTTGAATGAATGAAAAAACCGGCCCCAAAGGCCGGTTTTTTTATGCCGCATGGTCAACAGTCCAGGGCATCCGGCCCCGCCGGTACAGCACGGTCGCCATCACACCGACCGATCTCATGCATTGTGGCGAGCATTCATGCCAATACCGGTCTGGACACGACCAGTCGGCGCTCGATCCCGTCGTTTTACGCTGTTTATCAGCTATCTGTGCCTGTTGTAACGACAGTTTCCCAGACCGGTACTTTAATGGTTGTTCTAGAGCGCCTGATCACGAGGCAGTCATAGCCTTAAGGCTATGGATCCCATGTCCAAAAGCTATTTCATTAATCGGTCATCCGGATCCACGCTCAAGGGTGGTTAGCTGAAAACAAAATAAAGAGGAGATGCCATGTCAACTGAATCGAAATGCCCGTTCAATCACGCCGCTGGCGGTGGCACGACGAACCGCGACTGGTGGCCGAACCAACTGAATTTGAAGATCTTGAGCCAGCATTCGCCCAAGTCTGACCCGTTGGGGGGCGACTTCAACTACGCCGCAGCTTTCAAAAGCCTGGACTTTCAGGCGCTGAAAAATGACCTGAACGCTTTGATGACCGACTCCCAGGAGTGGTGGCCCGCCGACTTCGGCCATTACGGACCCTTCTTTATTCGTATGGCCTGGCACAGCGCAGGCACCTATCGCACCGGTGACGGGCGCGGCGGTGCCGGTTCCGGCCAGCAACGCTTCGCACCGCTCAACAGCTGGCCGGATAACGTCAGCCTCGACAAGGCGCGCCGGCTTCTCTGGCCAATCAAGCAGAAGTACGGCAACAAGATTTCCTGGGCGGACCTGATCGTCCTCACCGGTAACGTGGCGCTGGAATCCATGGGCTTCAAGACCTTCGGATTTTCCGGCGGCCGTCCCGACGTGTGGGAGCCGGACGAAGACGTTTACTGGGGCTCGGAAAACAAATGGCTGGGCGGCGACAGCCGTTACGGCAAGGATGACAGCAAGCCCGTGCAACCACCTGGCGATGTTCCACTGGTTGCCGAGCCGGGCAGAAACGAAGACAGTCGGGTGGAAGATGGCCGTAATCTGGAAAACCCCCTCGCCGCTGTGCAGATGGGCCTGATCTACGTGAACCCCGAAGGCCCGGAAGGTGAGCCTGACCCGGTCGCATCGGCCAAGGACATTCGTGAAACCTTCGGCCGCATGGCAATGAACGACGAAGAAACCGTCGCACTGATCGCCGGTGGCCACGCTTTTGGCAAGACCCACGGTGCCGGTCCGGCCGACCACGTGGGGCCTGAGCCCGAAGCGGCCGGTCTTGAGCTGCAAGGCCTGGGCTGGAAGAGCACGTTCGGCACCGGTAAGGGGCCGGACACCATCACCAGCGGCCTCGAAGTGACCTGGACCACGACGCCAACGAAGTGGAGCAACAACTACCTGGAAAACCTCTTCGGCTTCGACTGGGAACTGACCAAAAGTCCAGCGGGTGCTCACCAGTGGAAACCGAAAAACGGCGCTGGCGCAGGCATCATTCCCGACCCGTTCGATTCGTCAAAACGTCGCGATCCGACCATGCTGACTTCGGACCTGGCCCTGCGCTTCGACCCGATCTATGAACCGATCTCGCGGCGCTTCCTGGCCAACCCCGATCAGCTCGCCGACGCGTTTGCCCGCGCCTGGTACAAACTCATCCACCGCGACATGGGCCCACTCTCGCGCTACCTCGGCCCGGAAATGCCCGCCGAAGAACTGCTGTGGCAAGACCCGATTCCTGACGTCGATCACCCACTGATCGGTGACAGCGATGTTGCCGCACTCAAGGGCAAAATTGCTGCCTCGGGCCTGTCGGTTTCGCAACTGGTGTCGACGGCCTGGGCAGCCGCCTCGACGTTCCGTGGTTCGGATAAACGCGGCGGTGCCAACGGCGGCCGCCTGCGCCTGGCCCCGCAGAAATCCTGGCAGGCCAACCAGCCGGAGCAACTGGCGAATGTGTTGGCGAAACTCGAAGGCATCCAGGGCGAGTTCAACAATGGCGGCAAGAAAATCTCCCTGGCCGACCTGATCGTACTCGCCGGCAGCGTGGGTGTGGAGCAAGCGGCGAAGAATGCCGGCCACAGCGTAACGGTGCCATTCACACCGGGTCGCATGGACGCCACTCAGGAGCAGACGGATGTCGACTCTTTCGGCTTCCTTGAACCGATTGCCGACGGTTTCCGTAACTACCTCAAGCAACAATACCGCGTGTCCGCCGAATCCTTGTTGATCGACAAGGCACAACTGCTGACACTGACGGCGCCGGAAATGACGGTGTTGCTGGGCGGCCTGCGCGTGTTGAACACCAATGTCGGCCAGAGCAAACACGGTGTGTTCACCTCGCGTCCGGAAGCGCTGACCAACGACTTCTTCACCAACCTGCTCGACATGGGCGTGGAGTGGAAGCCGGTATCGGACGCCGCACAGGAGTTTGAAGGACGTGATCGCAACAGCGGTGCAGTGAAGTGGACGGGTACCCGGGTCGACCTGGTGTTTGGCTCCAACGCACAGTTGCGCGCACTGGCCGAGGTGTATGCCAGTGCCGATGCGAAGGACAAGTTCGTCAAGGACTTCGTCGCTGCGTGGACCAAGGTGATGAACCTGGATCGCTTCGACTTAAACCACGTCGTCTAGAGGAGATGTAGTCATAACGCTGGCATTACCGGCGAAAAGTGCCTCGGCTCGCCCTCCGGCTCCTACATCAGCGGAGGGCATCGAGCGACCATAAACTCGGCGATCATGGTTCAGTCTTGGTGGCCAGGTTGCTTGGCCACCCACATTGGATTCTCACCAGCAGACAGCATCGTTGAGGCATAGGTGTGGCGACTCTGATAGGGTCGCCGCCACCTGACTCCGACTTCTTCATCGCCGGCATCCAGATGAGCCGGTCGATGTATCCGGCATGCTTGCAGGGCTCTCCAGTTCAGAAGGAGAGCTACCCTCGTATCTGACCCTATATGTGATCCATGCCGCGCGTGGCGGCAGAAAACAGGTAAATTGGGTTAAACCGTTCGTCGGAGCTTGCGCACGATCATCAAATCGAAAAGTCGATGAAGTAGCCCAAAAAAAACAGGTTTCTTATGCGACCACTAATCCTCGATTTGCCGAATGGGAGCGATCTCGCAAATGAACTTGATCTTGCAATCGCGCAGATGATGTCCATCCCGGTAGAACACCTCGGTGGCGCACTTTGGCTGGCAGCTTCCCTCAGGCAGCAGCAAGCTTTTCAGAATTGGCGAGAGTATCTGCAGCTCATGGCCGATGGGCGGGTACAGGTCGAGATGTTAAAGGTCGCGGGAATTTGTGGTCCCTTGTAGATGAGCCGGAGCATGTAGAGCGGAGCTGCCATGGCATTCACTCCGTACCGGTGAGGTAGGTAGGCTCGTTGGCTTTCGACAGCCATTGGCTTAAGCATCCACACTCCGCATGCGGTGGGTCTTCATGGGGCCCTATGGCGGGACATGCCCTGGCGGTGGAGATTGGTTACGCGGCGACTTGAACTTCTTGTTTTGGCGGCCACTCTGCGAACCCGACCTTCGGCGCCTAAGTCTTTGGGTTGATGATTGGCTTGCCTTTGGCGTCAACCAAGACGGCTATCGTTCTGATCCTCATGTCGCGGCATTTTCCCGACTTGCGTGCTAGCTCAATGAACTGCTCGGCAAACTGTGGGGCGTCGAATAGCGGGCTGGGTTGCTTCACCTTTGTGCCGGCCATGATCTGGTCTGCGCGAACACCGACCTTGTGCATCCACTCATCAACGGTGAGCTCGATGGTTTGGTCTTTCGCTTCGGATCAGATCGTGTAGTTTTGCCGGTTTTCCCGGCCTTGGTCATGACGACATCGCAGGTCATATCAAACACTGAAATGTGCTCTTGGGAATCTCCCGGATGCCATCTGTCTGATGAGGTGGCACTGAGGGGAATGGTTAGGTAGGGTTCGCGCTTTTTTTCGATTGGCAGGAGAGCCGAATGAGTAACAGAGCACTTTTAGTGGCTTTCGGGCTAGCCATAACCGCTTCATCTATCACCAGCGCGTACTTCGTATACGAAGCAAGCCAGATGGTGCTGAAGTCCTACTAAATGAGTTCAGAAAGCAATAGCCGCCAAAATATTTGGATGCTGAGTCCAAAGAAATTATCTCATTTGTTGCCGAATATCCTGATCTCCTCGAGACGGCCAGGAAATTTGGGGTTGGGCTGGACGACTTGGGTGTTAAAGCTTTTGGACAGAACCATTTGGGCCTGAAGTTGTTGAAACGATTCGAATGGTCTATTTTCGCTAATAAATGAAAAAGACAGACCAGTTTCGGGGGGCTATGCCCGCAGGTAGGGTCTGCACTACGTCGGGGAGACAACGCCAAGCTGTTCCGTGGGCGCGTTGTGTCCGTTCTTTCAATTTTTGTTTCGGTAAGTCATGAGCGAAGAACGAGATATTCCAGAGCCCGAGCACGACCACCTGCTCGATCATGAATTCCATGATGACGAGTCATGGGTTGAAGAAGACGCTCAGGCAATTGTTGATGAAGAAGAGGATGACGTTGATTTTCTTGACCAGATAGATCAAGACGACTGACACAGAGAAATTTAACACCCAAAAGGCCCGCCCATTCGCACGAGCCTACATGCTTTGAATAAAGCCCTGGCAGCCTGCCGGGGTTTTTTATGCCAACGATTTACACCGGCCTCGTCAATGACGGGGCCTTTTCATATCTGCGGGCTGGGTCGCAAATCTTCTCTGGGAGACAACCAATGCTGAAATACCTATTGGACAACCTGGAGGGTGTCGATGAATCCGTGCGCGCTCTTTACACCGAGAAGGAAGGCAAATTTTTCCTCGGTATTGAAGTCTGCCACAGCAAGAAGATGTATCCGGCCTCCAGGCCAAAGTGGATGAACTTCTCAGCGAGAAAAAGACAGCCGAGAAAAAGCACCGCGAGCGTCATCTTGATGAGCTCTTCATTCTTGTCGATGGCTTGCAGAGCGCCACGCACGTTTTTGGCGACATCAGCCGATCCGCGCAGCGCGACCCAGTTTGAAAGCTCCATGATGGCGGCTTCCAGAGCGAGCTGATTTTTATTGATTTTGAATAATAGGGAAGGGAGCGACCGGGTCTGATACCCGGTCGCGGTTTTTCAATTCCCCTTGCCGGTTTGTATGCCCGTGTATCAATGCCTGGGGTGTACACACGCGCATAACAAACGCCCCAATCCCGACACATCGCCGCTATTTTCCTCAAGCAAAGTAAGACTTCATTACTTTGAGAGGGCAGGACGATGCGACGCAATCTTTTACTGGTCAGCGCGGCGGTACTCGCCTCCGTGGTCGGCTACGTTCAGGCACAAGAGCTGAGACCGGCAGCTGCGACGCCAGCCAAAAGCTGGCAGCAGGGCCTTCATCGCACCGACCTGATTCGTCAGGATCTGGACGTATCCAATCCCGAAGTCATTCAGGTGCGCGTGGATTTCGATTCGGGAGTGGTGTCGCCCAAACACGCACATCCGGGGGTGGAAGTCGCCTATGTCATCAGCGGTACTTTCGAGTATCAACTGGAAGGGCGCGCGCCGGTCACGCTGAAGGCCGGCGACTCGCTGTTCATTCCTGCCGGTGTGGCGCATGTGGCGAAGAATGTCGGTTCGGACAAAGCGTCGGAGCTGGCGACGTACATGGTGCAGAAGGGCGAGCCGCTGTTGATTCTCAAGGAGTAACGCGTCGCGGCTACCGACTGCAAATGTCCCGCACGCAACCGCGCAACCAGCGATGGGCGGGGTCTGCATCCATGCGCGGATGCCAGAGCATCGAGACGGTGATGGTCGGTGTGGCGAACGGCAAGTCGAAGCAATGCATCCCTTCACAGAGGTGGCCGACGTGGCGTTCAGGCACCGTGGCGACCAGGTCCGAAGCCCGCGCCAGTGCCAGCGCCGCAGAAAAACCGCCGACGATGGTGACGATTTCCCGTTCCAGTCCGAGCAGGTTCAACGCTTCATCCATGACGCCTTTGTCGTGCCCGCGCCGTGAAACCAGAATGTGCCTGGCTGCCGCATAGCGCTCGGCGGTCATGCTGCCCCTGGTCAATGAATGCCCCTTGCGCACCGCAGCGATGAAGCGGTCGCCAAACAACAGGCGGGTGCGCACTTCCGGGCTGGTGGATTGCCCGATGACGCCGGTCTCCAGATCGACGGAGCCGTCGCGCAACAGGGTGCTGTCCTTGTTCAGCTTCTGCACAAAATTCAGGCGGACACCGGGGGCTTCTTCGTTTACCCGGGCGATAAGTGACGGCCCGAAGTTTTCCACGAAGCCGTCGCTGGTGCGCAGGGTGAAGGTGCGGACCAGTTGCCGGAGGTCGAGTGCTTCGTCCGGTCGCAGCACGGCCTCGGCGTCGTGCACCAGTGCGCTGACTCGTTCACGCAACGCCAGCGCCCTGGGCGTGGGCACCAGGCCGCGACCAGCCCTGACCAGCAGTGGGTCGCCCAGGGTTTCGCGCAAGCGTGCCAAGGCCCGGCTCATGGCCGATGGGCTGAGGTGCAGACGTATTGCGGCGCGAGCCACGCTGCGTTCCTCCAGCAATACATTCAGGGTGATCAGCAGATTCAGATCCGGCATTCAATGGGTCTCACATTGTTCATGTGGCGTCTGATGCATGTATCAAGTGCAAACGATGCGTCTTCCGCCATGTCAGTTGCGAGCTTAGGCTTGGGACAACCTGATTGCGAGTGACCCGAGCATGAAATCCCGATCTGAACGTGGAGCATTGATCAGCCTTTCGTTATCCATGTTGCTGTCGTCCCTCGGCACCAGCATTGCGAACGTTGGTTTGCCGACACTGGCCCAAGCGTTTGGCGCATCCTTCCAGCAAGTGCAGTGGGTGGTGCTCGCCTATCTGCTGGCCATCACCGCCCTGATCGTTGGCGCTGGGCGGTTGGGCGACGTCTTTGGCCGTCGGCGCCTGTTATTGATAGGGATGTCGTTGTTTACGCTGGCCTCGATCCTGTGCGCACTGGCACCCGATCTCTGGCTGCTGATCGCAGCCCGAACCCTGCAAGGCACAGGCGCAGCGATCATGATGGCGTTGACCATGGCGCTGGTGGGTGAGGCGGTGCCGAAGGCCCGGATGGGCAGCGCGATGGGCGCGCTCGGCACGATGTCGGCGATTGGCACGTCGCTCGGACCGACCCTCGGCGGTTTTTTGATTGCCAGTCTGGGATGGCCGGCAATTTTTCTGATCAATGTGCCGTTGGGTATTTTGGCGATTGGGCTGGCGCAGCATTTTTTACCCAATGATCGCCATGAGAAGAGGGCGGATGTCGATGTCCTGGGCACGGTGGTGCTGGGGCTGACGCTGCTGTCCTATACCCTGGCGATGACCCTCGGGCGTGGCAGCTTTGGTTCGTTGAATGCGGCTTTGTTGCTGGCGGCAGTGATCGGGTTGTGCGGGTTTGTCTACGTCGAGCAGGCAGCCGAGTCGCCGCTGCTTCGATTGTCGATGTTGTGCCATCCGCCCTTGAGTGCAGGTTTCGCCATGAACGCACTGGTGACGACAGTGGTCATGGCCACCCTGGTCGTCGGGCCGTTTTATCTGACGGGGGCGCTGGCGCTGGATGCAGCGAGCGCCGGATTGGTGATGTCCACGGGGCCGCTGGTTGCGGCACTGGCCGCGATTGCGGCAGGACGCTGGGTCGATCGATTGGGTGCGTATCGCTCCAGTACGCTCGGATTGATTGCGATGTTGATCGGCGCATGCCTGCTGCCTGCCATGCCGACCGGGTTCGGAGTGCTCGGGTACATCCTGCCGCTGGCTGTGATGACCGCCGGTTATGCCCTGTTCCAGACGGCCAACAATACGGCCGTCATGGCGGACGTGACAGCCCGCCAACGTGGTGTCGTTTCCGGATTGCTCGGCCTGTCACGCAACCTCGGATTGATCACAGGCGCTTCGGTGATGGGCGCGATATTCGCTTTCGGCTCGGCCAGTAGCGACATCTTGCAGGCCGGGCCCGCAGCCATCGTGCCGGGAATGCGCCTCACATTCATGGTCGCCGCCGGGCTGATTGGCGCGGCGCTGATCATTGGCATCCTCAGCCAGCGCCGTTCCCGAGTCGCCGCCCCCTCGTGCTGAAAAACGGCGCGACTGTCGTGAAAACGACCTGTTTGCGCTGAACGCGAAGCCTTGTCAGTTTTCTGTTGAACGAGTGTTCAGTCTGGACTATGTTGGGTTCACCTTTCCCCGGCTGGTTGCGGGCTTGCGTTTCTTCAATTCGAACGAGGCACTGGCATGCGGTTTTCACCCTTTGTTGAGCGGATCAGTGGCCAAGGCGTTGCCGCCTGGGATATCCACTACGCGGCCAATGCCGCCCAGCGCAATGGCGAGGATGTGATCATCCTCAGTGTCGGCGACCCGGATTTCCCCACCCCCGATTTCATCACCGATGCCGCGATCCATGCGCTGCGCGAAGGTGACACCCACTACACCGAAATCGCCGGTCGCCAGGCCCTGCGTGAGGCCATCGCCGCCCGCTACAGCGATGTGATCGACCGTGAACTGCAAGCGGCCAACGTGATTGTCGCGGCAGGGGCGCAAAATGCGCTGTTCGCCGCCTCGATGTGCCTGCTCAGCGCGGGCGACGAGGTAATAGCGCTCGACCCGATGTACGTCACCTACGAAGCCACGCTCAAGGCGTCCGGTGCCACGCTGGTGCGCGTGCCCTGTGCCGCGGACGCCGGTTTCCGCCTCGATGCCGCGGTGCTGGCGAAGGCGATTACCCCGCGAACCCGGGCGATTTTCTTCTCCAACCCGAACAACCCTACGGGCGTAGTGCTCAACCGCGAGGAGTTGCAAGCCATCGCCGACCTCGCCATCGCCCATGACCTGTGGGTGGTGGTGGACGAGGTCTACGAGAGCCTTGCCTATGAGCGCACTCATTTGAGTCTCGCAGCGTTGCCCGGCATGGCCGAGCGCTGCGTGGTGATCGGCAGCCTGTCCAAATCCCATGCGATGACCGGTTGGCGGATCGGCTGGATCGTGGCCGATGAAGCGTTGGTCAATCACGTCGAAACCCTGGTGTTGAGCATGCTTTACGGCCTGCCGGGGTTTGTCATGGAGGCGGCGCTCAAGGCCGTGCAGTCCCACGACGAAGTGACCCATGGCATGCGTGAGATCTACCGCCGCCGTCGCGATCTGGTGGTGTCAGGACTGGCGGATTGCCCGGGCATTGGCGTGCTCAATCCCGATGCCGGCATGTTCGTCCTGGTCGACGTGCGCGGCACTGGACTGACGTCGCTGGAATTCGCCTGGCGTCTGCTGCGCGAAGCCGGTGTGTCGGTGCTGGATGCAGCGGCATTCGGCGAACCGGCCCAAGGTTTTGTACGGTTGTCGTTCACCCTTGGAGAAGAACGGCTGGCCCAGGCCTGCCAGCGCATTCGCGACTTTGTGCTGGTGTTGAACGCAGAAGCGCCACGGCCGGTGACCCGTACCGTAACGTGCACCACGACCGTCGAACCGACCGCGGCCAAAACCATGATCGAAGTCGATCGCCTGCACAAACGCTTCGGCAATATCGAGGTGCTCAAAGGCGTTTCCCTGACCGCTTGCGAGGGGGAGGTGATCTCCCTGATCGGCGCCAGCGGCTCGGGTAAAAGCACCTTGCTGCGCTGCATCAACATGCTTGAGGTGCCGGACCAGGGACGCATCCTGGTCGATGGCGAAAGCATTCACCTGAACCAGAATCGTCCCGGCGCACCGCTGGTATCAGACGCCAAACAACTGGTGCGCATCCGTTCCAGCCTGGGCATGGTGTTCCAGAACTTCAACCTCTGGCCCCATCGCACGGTGCTGGAAAACCTCATCGAAGCGCCGACCCAGGTCCTGCGTGAAAGCCGTGCGGAGGCCACTGAACGGGCCGAAGCCCTGCTCGAACGCGTGGGTCTTGCGGCCAAGCGCAACGAGTACCCGGCGTTTCTCTCCGGGGGACAGCAACAACGGGTGGCCATTGCCCGGGCTTTGGCCATGCGGCCCAAGGTCATGCTGTTCGATGAACCCACCTCGGCACTCGACCCGGAACTGGTCGGTGAAGTGCTGCGGGTGATCCGCTCCCTCGCCGAAGAAGGCCGGACCATGATCCTGGTGACTCATGAAATGGCTTTTGCACGCGATGTCTCTTCCAAAGTCGCCTTCCTGCATCAAGGGCTGATCGAGGAAACCGGTTCGCCGGACGACGTGTTCGTACACCCACGCAGCGAGCGTTGCCGACAATTCGTCAACGCTCATCAGACTCGCTAACTCATCATAAAAAGACGGGAAAACAACATGGGAAATCGACGTTTTGCAAACTGGTTGAGCGGTGCGGCCTGCATCATGCTGGCCGGGATGAGCGCGGCACAGGCGCAGCCGATCAGGTTCGCAGTGGCCGCGGAACCCTATCCGCCGTACACCGAAAAGCAGGCCAATGGCGAATGGAAAGGTTTTGAAGTCGATCTGATTCACAAGCTGTGCAGCGAAATGAAAGCCGAGTGCGAGATCAGGGAAGTGGCGTGGGACGGGATCATTCCGTCGCTGCTGGCGAAGAAGATCGACGTGATTTTCTCTTCGATGTCGGTGACTGAAGAGCGCGAAAAACAGATCGCCTTCAGCAAGGCGTATTACGACTCGGTGATAGCCGTTGTCGGGCCGAAGGACGCTTCAGTCAAGAAATACCCGGATGACCTCAAGGGCAAGATCATTGGCGTGCAGAACTCTACCGTGAGCGCCAGTTACCTCAAGACCTACTACGAAAAAATCGCCGACGTTAAATACTACGATACCCAGGATTCGGCCAACGCCGACCTGATCGCCGGGCGCATCGACCTGATGATGGCGGATGGCACGGCCATGGCCGCGTTCGTCAAAACCCCGGACGCCAAGGACCTGGCTTACCTCAGCTCGGTGCCCTACGACCCGATCTTCGGCAAAGGCGTCGGCGCCGGTATGCGCAAGGACGATGCCGAGCTCAAGGCCAAGCTCGACAAGGCGATCCAGGAACTGCTGGCGAGCAAAGACTATGACGAGCTGTCGCAGAGCTACTTCGGTACCAGCGTGAAGCCTGCGTTCTGACCAGCACACAGATTCTGTAGGAGCCGTCTTGCCGGCGAAGGGGCCCTTGAGGCCGTCAAAAGCTTCGCTGGCAAGCCAGCTCCTACAAGGGTTGGGCAGTGTCTTTATGGTCGTTACTGGGGGTTGAAATGCCAGCAATGTTCGATCTGATCAATTTCACCGAGCAAGGGTGGGGCGGTGCGCTGTTGAAGGGGCTCTGGATGACCCTGCAGATTTCCGCCGGGGCCTTTGTGCTCGGTCTGGCCATCGGGTTGGTGGTGGCTTGCCTCAAACTTGGCGCGCCGAAACCGATTGCGGCCTTGATGCGCGGTTACACCACGTTGTTCCGGGCGGTACCGGAGTTGTTGCTGATCCTGTTGCTGTACTACGTGGGCTCCATGCTCCTCAATTCGTTGATGACTCATCTCGGTTACGGCGTGGTCAACGTCAGCGGTCCGTTGGCGGCGATCGTGGTGCTGGGGCTGGTGCAAGGCGCCTACGCTTCGGAGATTTTTCGTGCGGCGATCCAGGCGATTCCCTTCGGCCAGATCGAAGCGGCCAAGGCGTTCGGCCTGAGCGGTTTCGGCCTGTTCCGCCGCGTCACGCTGCCAATCATGGCGCCGTATGCGATGGCCGGGATGGCCAACCTGTGGATCAACCTGATCAAGGACAGCGCGCTGATCAGCGTGGTCGGCACCAACGAGTTGTTGTACACGGCCAAGCAGGCCGCGGGCTCGACGCGTCATTACCTGTTGTTCTACCTCACGGCCGCGGCTTTGTATTACGCGGTGACGCTGGTGTCGAACTATCTGTCGGGACGGCTTGAGCGACGTATTCGTCGCTGGATGCCTCTTGTTGACTGAACCGGCAGAGAGAATGAAATGATTCCAGCGTGGATAGTTGAATACGGGGCGTTATTGGGCCGAGGGTTGCAAACCACCATCGCCATTCTGTTGATTTCCAGTGTGTTCGGATTTGCCCTGGCGGTGCTGGTGGCGCTGGCGCGGATCTCGAAAAACAAAGTCATCGCCAAGGTCAGCCTGTTCTACACCAGTGTGACGCGCGGCACGCCGTTGCTGATCCAGATCTATATTTTCTACTACGGGCTGGGCAGTCTGTTCGCCCAGTTCCCGCTGATTCGCGGCAGCTTTCTGTGGCCGTACCTGCGGGACGGTTACTGGTACATCGTGTTTGCCCTGGTGGTGTCGGTGGGTGCCTATGTCGGCGAAGTGATTCGCGGCGGCCTGCTGGCGGTGCCCAAAGGTGAAATGGAAGCGGCCTCGGCCTTTGGCATGACCGCGCGCCAATCCTTGCTGCGGGTGCGTTTGCCCCGGGCGATGCGCCTGTTGTTGCCGACCCTGGCCGGGGAAACCGTGATGCTGCTCAAGTCCACCGCACTGGCCTCGACCATCGCGGTGATCGACTTGCTCGGCGCCGCCAACGTGGTTCGTGCCCAGACCCTGCAAGTCTATGAACCGCTACTGTTGGTGGCCGGCGTGTACGTTTGCCTGACATTCCTGATCGAGGCGCTGTTTGCCTTTGCCGAACGGCGCGGGACGCCCGTGCGCAGGTCCACCTGATGAGTTCGCCAGTGGTTGACCGTTCGCTGCAAGGCATTGGCCTGTGCACCCTGGGCTATGCGTTCCTGGCATTGCAGGATGCGGTGATCAAGTGGCTGGTGGCCGATTACTCGGTGGTGACCATTCTGTTCTGGCGCAGTCTGGTGGTGGTCGCGGCGGTGCTGCTGGTGGGGCGCCTGCGCCTGGTCCAGCGGGCCTGGCACTCGCCGAGTCGGCGTTTGCTGGTGGTGCGTGGGCTGCTGTCGATTGTCGCGTGGGTGCTGTACTACACGGCGGCACGGGACCTGACCCTGGCCGAGATGACCACCTTGTACTTTTCCGCACCGATCATGGTCACGGTGCTGGCAGCGGTGATTCTCAAGGAACGCGCCAGCGGCTGGCAGTGGTTCAGCCTGATCATCGGTTTTGTCGGCGTGGTCATTGCCTGTCGTCCCGACAACATGATCGACCCGTTGCCCATCGTCCTGACGCTGCTGGCGGCGATGTGCTGGGCGTTCACCTATATCCAGTTGCGGCAGGTGGATGACCAGACCTCGGTGCTGGAACAGATGCTCATCACCAACGTGGTGTTCGTGATTTGCATGGTGGTCGCCTTGCCGTTGACCTACACGCCATCACCGACCCCGGCGTGGCTGGGCATGCTCAGCGCAGGTCTGGTGGGCGGTATCGGCCAGTTCTTGCTGTTCGCCAGTTTTCGCCGGGCCACCGCGACCTTGCTTGCACCTTTTGAATACACCGGGCTGATCTGGGCGTTTGCGCTGTCGAGCCTGATCTGGGGCACGCTGATGGACATGTCGCTGATGATCGGCGCCGGGTTGATCGCGGTCAGCGGCACGCTGGCGATGATCTTCGGCCGGCACGCCTCACAAGACGTCGTCGGCGCTGAATGCTCCGTGTCGCAGCCCCTTTATCCAGCATCGGCAGATGTGGAGGCCGTTGGCGGCGCTGAAGGTCTCGGGGTTGAGGCACCACTCGAGCCAGAGACCGTCGAGCATCGCCGATAGACCGATGGCCGCCAGGCGGGTGTCGTGGATCACGAAGCCTTCGCTGGCGGCCAGTTCATCGAGCAATTGACTGAGCAGATCGATGTAGGCGCGGTAGGTTTTTTCATGGGATTGGCTGACGTGTTCGGAGTGCCGGATCAGGCTCCAGAACACCACCCACACGCCGAGCAGTTGCGGGTCCATGACTCGGGGGGAAAACGAGCCGACGAGGAACGCATCGATCTTCTGCGCAGGTGTTTCGGCCTGGGCGATTTCCTGGAGCAGTGCGCTGGTCAGTTCGCTGGCGAGCCGCTGGTACGTATCGGCAATCAGCGCTTCGATACTGCCGAAATGATGGTTGAGCAAACCGACCGACACCCCGGCCTCGGTGGCGATGCGCCGCACGGAAATGCCGGCGTGACCGTCGCGCCCCAGGCAGCGCAGCGTTGCGGCCACCAGCCTTTCGCGGCGGTCATCGGGGGCGGTGCGGCGGTTCGGGGGGGCATGGGTAGTCACACGGTTTTTCCTGGATTCGATTCCACGTTGGCGAGCTTAGTTGAACGTGCGTTCAATCTCCAGTTCGGCAAGGGCGATACAGCGATTCAAACAGACATGACGGGAGGACAAGCCAATGGCGCAGGATGTTTCGTTCAATGTTCGCAACAACAACGGGGAGGCAGTGCGGGTCGGTGCCTGGCGTTACGAAGGCGACGGCAGCGGGCCGTCGGTGCACTTGCAGGCCGGGGTGCACGCCGACGAAATTGCCGGGATGCTGGTCCTGCATTTGCTGATGCAACGCCTGCAGGTCGCCGAGTCTCAGGGCCGGCTCAAGGGGTGCATCACCGTTGTGCCGCAGGCCAACCCGCTGGGCATCGGGCAGTTTCGCCAAGGGCGGATTCTTGGCCGTTACCATGACGCCACCGGGCAAAACTTCAACCGCGCATTCGACTTGTCGGCGGCGATGGAGCGCCCTTCAACCAACGTCCAGCAATGGCAGAAAAGTCTGGTGCAACTGGCGGCCACGGCGGACGTGATGCTCGACTTGCATACCGATGACGAAGCCCTGCCATACCTGTACGTGCACCGCAGCTTTTGGCCCCGGGGCCGTGACCTGGCAGCGGCGATGAAGATGGACGTGGCGATCATCTGGGACGACGGCGGCGATGGTTCGTTCGAAGAAACCATCATTGCCCCGTGGTTGCGCGAAGGCGCCACTGACGGTCGCATGGCCGCGACGCTGGAGCTGCGCGGGCAGGGCGACGTCTGTGACCGTTTTGCCGAATCGGATGCCGAAGGGGTGTACAACTGGCTGTGCGGTTTTGGCGTCATTGATGAGAACGGCGTATCAGCAGACTGGCCTGTCGAGGCGGTAGACATGGGCCACATGGAAACCATCCTCGCGCCTCAACCGGGCGTGCTGATCTTCGAAACGGAGTTGGGTGACTTCGTCGAGGAAGGCCAGCGCTTTGCGCGGATTCTCGGGCGGCCGGGTGATCCCTCTTCCGAAGTGGTGCTGCACGCCGAACAGGCGGGGCGCCTGGTGACGCGCTATCGCGACCGGCTAATCTCACAGGGCATGGGCGTGGCGAAATTTACCGGCAGCCGGGTGTCGCGCAACTGGAGTGGCGGGCTGCTGGATCCGAACTAAAGCCTCAGCCTGGCAAAAGATGACGTTTGTGGAGAGGGAGCAGCTCCCTCGCCACAGGCAAGCGCATTATTGGCGGAGATCGATCTGGTCCAGTACCCGGTTCGCCGTGATCTCCGCCAGCATCACGCTGTTGGAAATCCCCAGCAGGGCATTGCGCGATCCGCCGTCCAGATGATCCACCAACTGATGCACCATCACATCGACCGAAGCCAGGGTCTCGACCAGATACCCCTCATGGTTTCAGTATCGATCTCGGGTGCCACGGCAAACAGAGTGCTGGGCGTACGCGGTGTGGCCTTGATATCGGCCGTCGAGGGGAAGTGAAAGTCGAGGGCACGTTCGGCGGCGTCGTTGAGCCGGGTTGAATCGGGTTCGTATGGGGAGATCGGATCGGCGTCCGGTGGGTTGGGGGTGACCTTGAACACGGTGAAAACTCCTGGAGCATGGAGCTACCACCCTTCGCTGCGAAACGAAAATAAGGTGGCAGCTGTACGCGGGTTCGCAGACCAGGACTCCAGGAACCCGGCAGACCCGAAGGTCTCCCACGCACAGCCGCCATGACATGAGATACAGACCTGATGAAGGATCTGTCCTCGGACGGAAGACGTTGTGAGTCTAGAGATTACCCCGGCTGCGAAACCCGATCACTGATGGGCAGTGACGCGAATCAAGTTACCGACGGGCCCCCAGGCGCACAAGCCGGCGGATTCTGGCGTAACTGTAGGCAACGACGCAAGGTGTCGAAGCCTTCAGGAAATGCCCTACAAACGTTTGAGCAAACGCCTGCGGGAATACCGTCTTCCGCGTATCACTGTGTATCAAGGCCTGAAATCTTTAAACAACCTTACAAAACCAGTCCTGCACGGATACAGCCCGGATACACCGCTGGGGCCAAATAGACCTGCCAAAGCGAGATGCACTTCGCACCTCGCCACCAGGTTATCAACCCTTGTGGCACGACCCATGACGGTCCAGCCACGCAAAAGATCCGGAGTATCAACATGTCTCGTATCCAGTCCCCGAATAAAACCCGTATTGGCCTGATCGCTGTTGCACTGGTCGGCGGTATCAACTTTGCGTCGTCCGCGTTTTCCGCCGAAGCCCTGCCTCAGGGCTATCAACTGGCTTCGGCAGAGAAGACCAGCGAAGGCAAGTGTGGCGAAGGCAAGTGCGGTGCCAGCGATGCCAGCGCCCAGAAGACCCAGGCCGAGGGCAAGTGCGGTGAAGGCAAGTGTGGCGATGCTTCCTTTGCACGGACGGACGCGGATCATGATGGTCGGGTTTCGTTGAAGGAACTGCTGGCGGTGGCACCGAAGGGCACCGAGGAATTCAAGGCGATCGATGCCAATAGCGATGGCTTCCTGTCCGAGGGTGAGGTGTACACGTTCCGCACCAACCAGTTCACCGCCAACGGCAAGAAAGTGCCGACCGAGCTGTATACCGAACTGAGCAAGGCAAAAGACTGATCCGCCAAAACGAAAGGGCCCTTCCTGTGCCGACACGCAGGAAGGGTTTTTGGCGTGTCTCGACGCATCAAAAGAATTTGAACCGCCGTCAGCCGCGCTCGCCTAATGATTAGCGTGTGGGTAATCCCACAGGCAATGTGCCTATCCCGGCACACTCCGAGAGGTGGTCAACGTGGCTAAAGACGAGAAGAAAAGCAAAGGGGAGTCTTCAAAAGCCAGCAAGGAATTGAAAGACAAAAAGTCATCACCGGCAAAGAAATCGGCGGCGTCGGCTCTTTCGAAATCTTCCGATAAGAAAGACAAGAAAAAAGTTGCCGAACCAAAGAAAG
The DNA here is from genome assembly GCF_001269805.1 of Pseudomonas sp. P1.8. Taxonomy (NCBI): domain Bacteria; kingdom Pseudomonadati; phylum Pseudomonadota; class Gammaproteobacteria; order Pseudomonadales; family Pseudomonadaceae; genus Pseudomonas; species Pseudomonas sp. P1.8. The sequence continues at coordinate 43,001 of NZ_LHVM01000025.1, read as the reverse complement.
CTGCAAAAAAAGCTGATAGCAAGCCAGAAAAGGCCAAGAAATCAGACAAGGCTGAAAAGCCCGCGAAAAAGAAAAAGTGACGTCAGCTATCTGCCAGGGCATTACGCCCTGGTTTCCTCAAGCGGTGTTGCCTTCGCTGTCGCCAGAGAGTAATCAGGCGTATTAGTTGGAGGAGTAGCCATGTCAACAATTGATGCGAAATCCCGATTCGAAACAAAGCTTCTTCGTCCGGCAAAGCCTGGCGATGATACGTCGTGGGCGTTCGCAGTATTGCCAAGAGACGCGAGTGAACCGCTACCGAGGCGAGGAAGGACGACAGTTGAAGGCACAATCAATGGGCACCCTTTCCAGGCAACCCTTGAGCCGGATGGTCAACTGAGCCATTGGCTGCACGTCAGTAGAGAGTTACTCGAGGCTGCAGGCGCGGCCGTTGGGGATATCGTTACGCTGGAGCTGACCCCTGTGAAGAAGGAACCGGAACCGGATATCCCACAAGATTTTCAGGAAGCACTGGCAGCCACTCCTGAGGCTCGCAAGGTTTGGAACAATACAACGACCATCGCACGAGTAGACTGGATACACTGGATTACTTCAGCCAAACAACTCAAGACACGCGCAAAACGAATTGGTGATGCCTGCGACATGCTTGCATCCGGCAAGAAGCACGTTTGCTGTTTCGACCAGTCCGGCTACTACAGCAAGGCCTTCCGAGCGCCCGAGGCAGAAAATGACTAATTGGAACACTCCGTTGGAGGGTTCGGTCGAGACTTCGCCTGTTATCGAGTGAAGCTTCACCTTTTAAAACCAGGGGATGAAAACGTGCCTTGCTGACTGATCAGTCGAACAAGCCTGTGCAATTCCCCATCACGCCTTGACCCAGCGCTGGCGACTCCAGCTGCTCAGGCCGTCGACCGCAAACACCAACAGCAACATGGCCAGAATCACCGTGCTGGCCTGGGCTTCCTGGAACAGGCTGAGGCTGACATAGAGCATCTGCCCCAAGCCGCCGGCACCAACGAAGCCAAGCACGCTGGCCATGCGGATGTTGTTTTCCCAACGGTACAGAATGTACGCCAGCAACTGGGGGAACAGGTTGGGCAGGGTGCCGTAGCAGAACGCCGAGACGATGTTACCGCCCTGCAAACGAATCGCTTCGGCCGGTTCCGGCGGGGTGTTTTCCAGCGCTTCGGCGAACAGGCGACCGAGTACGCCGGTGGTGTGCATGGCCAATGCCAACGTGCCGGCGTTCGGGCCGAGACCGGCCGCCAACACCATCAACGCGGCCCACACCAGTTCAGGAATGGCGCGCAGGGCATTGAGCACAAGGCGCGACGCGCTCTGCAACGGCCAGCCGAAACGCCCGGCCGCGGGCAGGGCCAATACCAGCCCGAACACCGCCGCCAGCAAGGTGCCCAAGGCGGACATGGCAAGGGTTTCCACAGCACCACGAACGATGGCTTGCAAGTGACCGGCGCTCAGGTCCGGGCTGAGAAAGCGCAGCACGTAAGCGCCCATGTGGTTGAGGTTGCCGCTGCCCGCCAGTTCTCCCAGATCCAGACCCAGGTAGCTGAACGAGGCGATGGCCGCGGCGACGATCAGCGCGATCAGCATCAGGTTGATCAGGCGATTCATGCGAACCTCCAACGCAGCAGGCGGCTGATCTGATCGGCGAACAACACCAGGACAAAGAACGTCAGCAGCATGCTCGCCACTTCACCACCGGCGAACATGCGCAACGACAGATCGATTTGCTGGCCCAGGCCGCCTGCGCCGACGAATCCCATCACCACCGAGGCGCGGATCGCGCATTCCCAGCGGTACACCGTGTAGGACAGCAGCTCCGCCGCCACATTGGGCAGGATGCCGTAGCAGAAGGCGGCCAAGCGACTGCTGCCTGCTTGCAGCAAGGCATGGGCGGGGCGCTGGTCGACCGACTCGAAAATTTCCGCGTAGACCTTGCCGAGCATGCCGCTGTAAGTGATGGCGATGGCCAGCACCCCGGCCGTGGGTCCAAGGCCCACAGCACGGACGAACAGCAGCGCCCAGACGATTTCCGGCACGCTGCGCAGGAAGATCAACAGCCCGCGTACCGGCCAGCGCAGCAATCGACCGAGCAGGCTCGGGCGTCCGCTGCGCGAAGCCGCCGACAGCGACAGCGCCCGACTCGCCAGCAGGCTCGCAGGTACGGCCAACAGCAAGGCCAGGGCCATGCCGGCGGTGGCAATGGCCAGTGTCTGCAAGGTGGCTTGCCACAGCAATTGGAGGAACTCTTCACCATGGGCGGGGGGCCAGAAGGCTGCAACAAAACGGCCCATCTCACTCTGGCTGTCAGCCATGAACAGTACGCCCGGGTCCAGCTCACTGAAACGGATGCCCGGCCACAGCAGCGCAATCGCCAACAGGCTGAGCAGCAACCGAGGCAGGGCGGACGGGTCCCGCGTATCACGCTTCAGCATCGGGGAATCTGCACACTCAAAGGCGCCACGGGAACGGGCGGGGATTGCAGTTGTTCGTTGGCGTAGAGCCCGTCGAGCAGATCGTGATCGACGTCGCTGGCGGGCAGATCGAAAAAGACCTGACCGTCGCGCAAGCCGATGATCCGTGAGAAGTGCGACAGGGCCAGATCCACCGCATGCAGGCTGGCGACCAGCGTCACACGGTGCTCTTTTGCATGGCGACAGAGCGTCGACAGCGTGTGTGCGGCCAAAACAGGGTCCATTGCCGAGACCGGTTCATCGGCCAGTAGCACTTCGGGCGCCTGATACAGCACCCGGGCAATGCCCACACGTTGCAGTTGGCCGCCGGACAGTTGCTGGCACTGGGCGAACAGTTTGTCACCCAGGTCCAGCCGGGCGAGCGCCGCCCGCGCACCGGGAATGTCCAGCGGATGCACCAGATTCAGCAGGCTTTTGGCAAAACCCCACTGACCCAGTTTGCCGGCCAGCACGGCGGTGATCACGCGTTGGCGCGGAGGCAGGGGTGGCGATTGATGCACCAGGCCGATCCTCGCGCGCAAGCGCTGACGCTGGTGGGCGCTGAGCTGCCAGGCTTGCGCGTCGAGCACCTCGATCGCGCCACTGCTCGGGCGCAGGGCGGTGGCCAACAGGTTGAGCAGGCTCGACTTGCCCGCACCGGACGGGCCGATAATCGCCACTTGCTCACCGGCACCGATGTGCAAATCGATAGTGTCCAGCGCACGCACGCCATTGGCGTGCGTGAGGCTGACCTGAGTCAGATGCAAGGTCATTTCAGCAGGTCGGCGGCGCGTGCGGCTTCCTCGATGCCCTTGTAGTTCTCAGGGCTGGTCTCGATGAAACGGCTGGCGGCCTGCAAATCCAGAATCGCTTTTTGCTCCGGATTGGCCGGGTCCAGCGCCAGGAAAGCCTTTTTGATCTTGTCGGCAAGGGCCGGGTCGAGCGTACCGCGTACCGTCCAGTTGTAGTCGAAGTAGGCCGGCGTGGTGGCGAAGACCTTGACCTTGTCGGTGTCGACCTTGCCGGCCTTGACCAGTTTTTCCCAGACGCTGGCATTGAGTACGCCGGCGTCCACTTTGCCGGCCTGGACCCAGGCGACCGTGGCGTCATGGGCGCCCGAGTAACCCACGCGGCTGAACCAGGTTTCCGGCTTGATGCCATCCTTGAGCATGAAGTAACGCGGCATCAGGCTGCCCGAGGTGGAGGATACCGAACCGAAGGCGAAGGACTTGCCCTTCAAGTCGGCCAGGGATTTGACGTTCGGGTCGGCGGTGATGAATTTGCTGGTGAACTGGGCATCTTGTTCACGCTGAACCAGGGGAATGGCGTTGCCGGTTTTCAGTCGCGCCTGCACGAAGGTGAAGCCGCCCAGCCAGGCCATGTCGATGCGGTCGGTGGCCAACGCTTCGACCACGGCGGGGTAGTCGGATACCGGGACGAACTCGACCTTCATGTCCAGCTGCTTCTCCAGGTATTCGCCCAGCGGCTTGAATTTGCGCTGCAGTTCGGTGGGGGCTTCGTCAGGAATGGCGCTGACTTTCAGGGTGTCGGCAGCCTGCGCCAACAAGGAGGAAAGGGACAAGGTCAGGCCGACGGCCAATGCCAGGGTACGTTTGAGCATGAAGTTCTCCGGTTCAATAGCGGAAAAATGTCGATGCGCCCCGCACAAGCTGATTGCGACACGACGCTCCGTGAGGTTAGACGAAAACGCCGCGATTATAGGGACTCTTGCGGGGTTGACCAGCCTTCGGCCTGCAGTCAGCGCGTAAAATCGGAGGGAGGGCGTTCGCTCGTGATGACGCAGTGGCGCTTGCGACTGTCAGCTTGCAGACCGGCACTCCCACAGGGATTTTCAATGAACACGCGTAATGTGTGCGCTAAAAATCCACTGCAGGAGCGAGCCTGCGCGCGATAACGGCGCCGGTCAGGCCACCCGGATCTCAGATCCGAAAACTCCCCACCAACTGATTCAACCGCCCGGCCTGCTGCTCCAGCTCGGTGCAAGCGCGTAATGTCGATTGCAGATTCTCCACCCCTTGCAGGTTCAGGGTGTTGATCCGGGTGATGTCGACATTCAACGCCTCGACCACTGCTGTCTGTTCCTCGGTAGCCGCCGCGACCGACTGGTTGACGTTGTCGATCTCGCCGATGCGTTGGGTCACGCTGCCCAGGCAGGTGCCGGCGAGGTTGGCGATGGTCACGCTTTCTTCGCTGTGCTGTTGGCTTTCGGTCATGGTGGCGACCGAATCCCGTGCGCCCACTTGCAGCTCTTCGATCATCTGCTGGATTTCCAGCGCCGAGGTCTGGGTGCGTCCGGCCAGACTGCGCACTTCGTCCGCCACCACCGCAAAACCACGGCCCGCTTCACCGGCCCGCGCCGCTTCAATCGCGGCGTTGAGCGCCAGCAGGTTGGTTTGCTGGGAAATGCCCTTGATCACTTCGAGGATCTGCCCGATGTTCACGGTCTTGTCGTTGAGCACTTCGATGTTGGCGCACGACGCACGGATTTTGCCGGACAGCTCATTCATTACTTCGATCGTGCGCTCGACCACCTGGCGTCCATCTTCGGCTTGTTGGCGCGCGGAGGATGCCTGTTGCGAAGCATCGGAGGCGTTATGGGCGATCTCCTGGGCGGCTGCACCCAGTTGGTTGATGGCCGCCGCCACGCTGTTGGTGCGGGTGGATTGATCGTCGAAATTGCTCAGGGACGAGTTCGACGCCACCAGCACGCGCCGGGCGCCTTCATTGACGCCCACTGCCGCGCAGGCCACTTCGCGCATCGAGTGGTGAATGCGCTCGACAAAGCGGTTGAAGGCAGTCGCCAGTTGGCCGATTTCATCCCGCGATTGCACTTGCAGGCGACGAGTCAGGTCGCCTTCACCAAGGGAAATGTCTTCCATGACCCGGGTCAGCACTTGCAGCGGCCGGGTGATGCGCAGCGCTGTGTACCAGATCAACAGCAGGCCGAGCAGGGCAGAGCCGCCACCGAGCAGCAGTTCCAGTGCGGTGCTTTGCACGCCTTGAGCGTCGAGTTCTTTTTGCAGCGTGGTGACCGGTGCCAGCAACACGCTCTGCGGTACACCCACCAAAACGCCCCACGGCGCAGCCCCGGCAATCGGCGCCAGTGGTTCAAGGACCTTGATCTGCTGCGCGTCGACAAACACCTTCGGTTGCCCTTGTCGCAAGCTGTCCAACACCTCGGCATTGTCCATCGGCTGACCGAGGCGACTAACGTCCTGGCTATTGGCAGAAATCACACCGCGCGGGCTGACGATGCTGATCTGGCCATTGCCATCAAACAGTTCGTGGGCGCTGGCTTCACTGTTTTGTTGCAAGGCAGCGAGGTTGATGTCGAGACCGACGACGGCGATGACTTTGCCGTTTTCCAGCAGCGGGAAGGCAACGCTGGTCACCAGTTTGCGACTGCCCGATGCCTCGTCGAAATACGGCTCCAGCACACAGGCCTGACGGGTGTCGCGGGCACAGGTGTAGAAAGCGTTGTACGGCGCGCCGCTCGGCCCCGGTTCGGTGTTGGCGAGCAGGCCTTCATCGCCGATGACCGCTTGCAGTTCACCGGGCTTGCTTTGCACCCAATACAGGGCGAAGCGCCCGGTTTCGTTGCTGCCAAACGCGGCCTGACCGACGAAACCGGCGTCGGCGCCATCCAGTCCATCGGGTTCGAAAATGACATAAAGCCCGAGCAGGTCGGGCTTGTCGATGAGTGCCTGATGAAGCTGGGTGCTCAGCTCCTGGCGCAGTTGTTGGCGGGTCAGATTGCCCTGGTGTTGCAGTTGTCGCAGGTAGAGCAAATAACGCGATAAACCCTGGCCGTATTCGTGGGTCTGCATGAAAGTGCGCTGCACTTGCATGGCCTGGACCGTACCGAGGGCTTGCATGTGTTCCTTGGCGGCGCTGGCGAGCATGTCGCTGCTGGCCTCGGCCACTTGCTGGCTGCTCTGGTGGGTTTGATAAAGCGACAATCCCATCAACAAGCCCACGACCAACAGCAGGCAGAGACCGGCGAGCAGGGCGATCTTGCTCTGGATCGTCAGGAATGTTTTGTGCATTGGAAATACCTTTTTCCACGTGGGCAATGGCAGGTCCACTGCCCACGGCCGAGATTAGAAACCGGTGGCGAACACCACTTGGGCGTAGACGTTCTGGTCGTTGTTACCCAGTTGGGTACCACCGTTTTCAGCGCTCTTGTCTGCTTGGTAGATACCCACCAGCGGCATTACGGTCAGGTGGTCGTTGACATGCCATTCGGCGTACAGGTCGACTTCGTGGCCATCGGTGTTGCCGAGGTTGCGGTCGATGGTGTCGAAGTTGAAGTACATCGCGCCAACGCTCAGGTTTTCCAGCGGCGCGACTTTCAGCGTGACGTTCTGGATGCGCGAGTTGCTGTTGAACGGCCCGGCGTAGTTGCCCGCCACTTCGCCCTGGAACCAGGTGCCGTAGCCACGGCTGAAACCGTAGAACAGGGTGTCGTAGCCTTCCGAGAAACGGCTGTAGCGGTAGCTGGCGCTAGGTGTCCAGACCGCATCGGAGAAGGTCCAACCCGCTTCCAGGTACCAGGCGTCTTCGCTGGACGTGTGAGGTTTGTCCTGCTTGGCGTATTCACCGGACAGGAACAGGTCTTTGACTCCGGCGTTGCCCGCCGCCCGCAGGCTGTAGGTTTTCATGCCGTCGCGTTCGAGCTGGATCGGCGAGGCGTATTGTTCGTCGACATCGGTGGTGTCGACGTAGGTCAGGCCAACCGTACCGGCTTCGGCCACGTGCTCCAGGGTGCCGACGTACATTTCGGTCATCGCCTGGCCGCGGTTGTTGGACTTGAGCCACATCAGGTCACTGCGCCAGCCTTCCTTGCCGCCGATACGCAGCACGGCCGTCTCGTCGAATGCCTTGCGTGCCGCCAGGTAGTAGGCGCCGCCACGGTTGAATTCGCCGTCGGCCAGGCCTTTACCCAGGTTCAGTGCGTCGCCGTCGATCAGGAAACCGTCGCCGACCACGATGTTCTGACGACCGAAAGACACGTCGATGCCATCACTGCCCAGCGCGCCGATCAGATCGGCCGAGCGCCAGCCGAGGTAGGCGTCTTCGAACTTGGTGGTGCGTTCCGAACCATCGCTGAATCCTGCGGCGTCGCCGTCGCCCCAGGTGCCGGAACTGAGCATGTTCCCCGCGCCGTATGCGGTACCCATCCCGCCCAGGCCTTGATCGAAGCTCAAGCCGTATTTGATGTAGCCCTCGCGCCACGACGAGTTGCCTTCTTCCAGGCGACCGGACAGGGCGTAGTTTTCCTGGCTGTGGAAAATGCCGAACACGGCTTCCAGGGTAGCGTTCAGGTGGCTGGCGTCATCGGCGTAGAGTTCATAGGCACCGGCATTACCGGCACTGATCATCAGCGCGAGCGTCGAGAGACGAAGCAAGGGGGACTTGAGCATGGTGTGACATCCGTTCTTGTTCTTGAGCGCAGGTTTGCGGTCTGTCCGGATACTACGGCGCGACTTTTATTTGTCCTTTTCCCTGTTTGCCAATTAGTTGGTTGTGCATGCCAGATTGCATGGCGTGTTGCCATGCCGTCAGGTTTTGGTGCGCTGGTTGGAGCATTGCGCCGTTATCGCGCACGCTTTTGCCTGGCGGTCGTGAAGTTTGTTGGCGGCGCAGGGCGGGAACGAAAAGTGCAGGGCGCCTCGCAGCGAATAATGCGATGGATGAGGCTGTGATGAGCAATGCACAACAGGACGAGCGCTTTGATCAGTGGCTCGACAAGGTCAATCAGGTCTGCGGGCGTTTCGGTGCGAATCTGTTGGGCGGGCAGTTCGCCGGCTCCATCGATGAGTACCGCAGCGGTGAACTGAAGATGAGTTTCGTCGACGTGTCCCAGGCCTGTCTGTTCCGCACGCAGCATGAGATCGATCAGGGCGAGGGCGCGCATTATTACGCGGCGTTTCAGCTGGCCGGAGAGGCCGTGATGGAGCAGCAGGGCAGTTGCATCACCCTGATGCCGGGGGATATCACGCTGATCGATTCCACGCGCCCGAGCAACTTTGTGTACCGCAACAACGCCCGTCAGTTGTCCTTGATCCTGCCCCGCGAGCGAGTGGAGCAGCAGCTGCGCTTCACCACGGTCAAACCGGCGCAGCGCATACCGGCCTCGACGCCTATGGCGGGGCTGGCCAAGCGCCTGATTCTCGGTTCCACGGAACAGGGCCTCAGCCACGCCGAAAGCGAAGCGACGCTGGACGCCGTGATCAGCCTGCTGCGCCCGGCGATGGGTGCGAGCGACGCGGATGACTCCCCGCAGGCACGCACTTTCCGCAAGGCCTTGCGCTTTATTGATGAGCATATCGCTGACGAAGCACTGTGCCCGGAATGGCTGGCGACCCGGATTGGCGTCTCGGTGCGCGGCTTGTACCGGTTGTTTTCCCGACACGGCCTGGTGGTCGCGCAATACGTGAAAAACCGGCGCCTCGACCTCTGTGCCGAACAACTGCGCCATGCCTGGGGCGAGGGCAAGCTGTGTGCGCTGGGCTATGAATGGGGCTTCAACGATTCGAGCTATTTCTCCACGGCATTCAAGGCGCGGTTTGGCGTTTCGCCGGGTGAGTATCGCAAGCGGTATGCGAGCTGACTTATCCGGTCAGGCTTTTTCAAAGCAATGGCAAAAAAAGATGAAAGAGCACAAAAAATAAATTCTCTGAAAAATCGGACGTTTCCTGCTTCGTCCTACAGATGGATGACGGTCAGCACCGTTCGCTGTGTTTCAGTGGGTAGTCAACTTTGACGCCTGTTTTCAATGTCTTGAAAAAAACATCGCTGATGCTGTTTTAAGTTTGTGTTGTTGGACAAAGTGTCTTTCCTGAAATCTTGTGGGAGGTGTCTTTTATTGTTGAGTGAAAGTGCCTACGCGCAAAAAAATCTTCTCTTGCACACTTCTTCTGAAGTCATTAGATGTAGGCGTGTCACTTGATTCGAGTGGTGCTTCCTCTAATCGGCGAGTACTCAATAATGAAATGCGAATATTTTCGAAGTGTTCCTTGTTTTGACGATGAGTTTGAACATGGCTCATTACTGAGCATAGCCGCACTCTCAAAAGCGCAAAGCGGAATTGCAGATCGGGGAGGGGGCGGCCTGGATGCTCTACCCGACCCTGCAAAGGGACTTCCTAATGTTAAATATGCCTGGCTACGAAATACTTGATTTTGATTCTGGTACTTCAGAAACTTCTAAGGGTGGCAGGTCGATAAATCGGTCGCCTCCATTGCTGGGAGCACTGGCCAAGTTGAATCGCTATAAAAATATGCCGGCGGATGAACTTGATGAGGTGTTGTCAGAACATGGCTTAAAGCCAGAAGCGGACTACGACATTCTGGAACTAACATACTGAGGACAACCGCGGCCTTGCGCTAGGTCCATTAAAGGTCACCGTCCGGCAGGGCGGCCGCAATCTGGCACAACCGCCAACACAACTGGCACGCAGGGCAAAACCTGCGTGTCGGCGACCACCGACAATCCCTACCAACCTGTCGAAGCACCGTTGCCTCGGCATTTTTAGTGTTGGCGCTCGTCTGCTGACGGGTGCGTGGATTTTCAAGGTCGTTTCCTATGTTCACCTCGTTGCGTTTGTCTTTGGTTGGTTTGCTGTCCTTCACCCTGGCTCAAGCGGTCGTTGCTGCCGAGTGTGTGCCGGACACGCGCCGTGGCGCTGAAGTGTTCGCTAATGAATGCGGCGTCTGCCACGCGGTGAGCAAGGGCACGATGGGCATGATGGGGCCGAACCTGTCGGGTGTTTACGGGCGCAAGTCGGGCTCGCTGGAAGGCTTCAGCTACTCCCAGGCCATGCGTGACAAAGACATCAGCTGGCAGGCCGAGAACATTGCGCAACTGATCACCCAACCCCAGGCCTTCGTGCCCGGCACCTATATGCCGTACATGGGCCTGGCATCCGCCGACGATCGCCAGGCGGTCGTGTGCTTCCTCAAAGAACAACACTGATCAGGCGGATTACCGACTGACAACCAACCACCCCCTGTAGGAGCTGGCTTGTCGGGTCGCCGCATCGTAGCGAAGGCGGCCTTGAGTCTTGCACCGTCAGCCAAAACGCTTTCGCCGGCAAGCCGGCTCCTACAATTGAACGAAAGGTGATTCATGAGCAACGTTGAAATTCTGCCGCAGGTTGTTGCATTCCTCGAACGCGAGCATGGCTGCTTCATCGACGGGCAATGGGTACTTGCCGAAGGCGACCGTATCGCCGTGGTCAACCCGGCCACCGGGAAAACCCTGTGCGAAACCCTCGATGCGCCGCTGGACATCGTCGAGCGCGCCGTGCAGTCGTCGCACAAGGCTTTCAAATCCGGTGTGTGGTCGAGCCTGCGCCCGGCCGACCGTGAGCGCATCCTGCTGAACTTCACCCGTCTGGTCGAAGAGCACGCCGAAGAACTGGCCCAGCTGGAAACCCTGAGCCAGGGCAAGTCAATCAACATGGCCCGTGCGCTGGACCTGAACGCCACCGTGGAATTCATGCGCTACATGTCCGGTTGGGCGACCAAGATCGAAGGCCAGACCTTCGACGTGTCGATCCCGCTGCCACCGGGTGCCAAGTTCACCGCGTTCACCAAGCGTGAGCCAGTGGGTGTGGTGGTCGGCATCGTGCCGTGGAACTTCCCGCTGCTGATCGCCGCGTGGAAACTCATGCCGGCGCTGGCCACCGGTTGCACCGTGATCATCAAACCCGCAATGGAAACCCCGCTGACCGCCATGCGCCTGGCCGAACTGGCTCTGGAAGCCGGCATTCCGGCTGGCGTGTTCAACGTCGTCACCGGTGGCGGTGCTTCGGTCGGTGGCGTGCTGACAGCGCACCCGCTGGTGAGCAAAGTCTCCTTCACCGGCTCCACGGCTGTAGGCAAAAGCGTCGGCGTGGCGTGCATGGCGAACATGACACGTTTCTCCCTGGAACTGGGCGGCAAGAACCCGATGATCGTGCTCGCCGATGCCGACATCGAAAAAGCCGTACAAGGCGCGATCCTTGGCGGTCTGCTGAACAACGGCCAGGTGTGCGCGGCAGCCTCGCGTTTCTACGTGCACCGCTCGATCCACGACCAATTCGTTGAAGCCCTGGCGGCGGCTGTTTCGTCGATGCCGATCGGCGACGGCATGAACTGCGAAGCCGCGATCAACCCGCTGGTGTCGCGCAAGCAACAACAAAGCGTGCTCAAGCACATCGAACTGGCCCGTCAGGAAGGTGCGCGCGTCGTGACCGGTGGCGAGTTGCTGGAAGGCGATGGCTTCTTTGTGCAGCCGACCATTCTGGCTGACATCGACCACAGCATGGCCATGGCCCGTGAAGAAGTGTTCGGTCCGGTGTTGGGTGTGATGCCATTTGACGATGAAGACGCCGTCATCGAACTGGCCAACGACAACCGCTACGGCCTGGCCGCCAGCCTGTGGACCAACGACCTGGGCAAAGCCATGAACCTGGTGCCGCGCATTGAAGCCGGTACGGTGTGGGTCAACGCCCACGTACTGCTCGACCCGGCCATGCCATTCGGCGGCGTCAAGCAATCGGGCATGGGCCGCGAGTTCGGTCGTGCGGTGATCGAGGCTTATACCGAGCTTAAATCGGTGTGCATCGCGCATTGATGAGCCTGTAGGTGCTGTCGAGTGTAACGAGGCTGCGATCTCTTGATCTTGATGTAAAAAACAAGATCAAGAGATCGCAGCCTTCGGCAGCTCCTACGGGGATGTGCGTTACGCCGCTGGCGGTTTCGCCAGTTCGATCCCGGCGGCGCCCAGCCGCTTGAGAATTTCAAACAACAGTTCGCTCTTGATCGCCCCGACCATGCGCGGGCTACCGACGTAACCGGTGATGGTCAACGTGATGCCTTCGGGCTTGAGTTGGCTGAAACGCACGAACGACGCCGGTTTTTCCAGGATGGACTCGTGTTCGGTGTAAGTGTCGAGCAGCAGGTTGCGCACTTGCTCCGGGTCGATATCCAGCGGGAACATCAACTCCAGTGTCGCCACCCCTTGGGCGCTGCCGCCGAGCGTGACGTTACGCAAGTTCTGCGAAATCAGCTGCGAGTTGGGCACAATCACGATCGAGCGGTCGGCGAGCTGGATTTCCGTGGCGCGTACGTTGATCCGCCGAATGTCCCCCTCGACCCCGCTGATGCTGATCAGGTCGCCAACTTTCACCGGGCGCTCGGTCAACAGGATCAGACCGGAGATGAAGTTCTTGACGATCTCTTGCAGGCCGAAGCCGATACCCACCGACAAGGCGCTGACGATCCACGCCAGGTTGGTCCACTTGATCCCCAGCGACGACAGTGTCAGCAGCACCACCGAGGCATAACCGATATTGGCGAACAGTGTGCTCAGCGAGGCGCACATGCCCGGGTCCATTTCGGTTTTCGGCAGGAACTCGTTGTCCAGCCAACGGCGTAACGAGCGAATCAGGTAGATGCCGATCACCAGGGCGAGAAAGGCGTGCAGCAGGTTGTCCGGGACGATGTTGAGCTTGCGCAGCCCTTCGCCGCCAAGGATGGACAGGGTGTTGGTGACCAATTGACCGAGGGTTGTGCCGATCCCCCCGACAAACAGGGCGATGATTGCAATCAGCATCAGCGCGGCGCGACCGGCGCCGGACAGCACAGTGCAGATCTGTTCCAGGCGTGGGTTGCCGATACCCAGCAGTTGTTTGATGGACTTGCCGGTGGGTTGTCTGGGTGAAAATACATACTCGCAGGTGTCGGTATACACCTGGGTGAGCATGTAGAAACCCGCGGAAATGATGTAGATCCATACCAGTTCGTAGGTGATGAACCTGGCCAGCGTCACGTAGCCGATGAACAGGGCGAACAGGGAAACCACTACGGAAACGCCGGCAAACGCATAAATCAGCCCTGCGAATGTCGTTACGCCCTCGGGGGCTTCACCCGCCGCCGCGAGCGTGCGGCGGATCTTGCTGACGTGCAACAGCAGAGAGCCGATCACCAGTGTGACCACCAGGGCGACGATGCCCCGACCAAACAGTACGATCTCGGAACTCATACCGGTGACATTGCCCATCTGCACCAGCGTGACCAGCAACAGCAACAGGCCGGCCAGTATTTTCGGGTAGGGCTCGATCTCCAGCGCCACGGGGTCGGCAATGGCGGGCAGGCGCCACGTAGGGTGTTGAGTCGAGAGCAGGGCACGGCTCAATCCGGTGATCAGTACACAGGTATACGCCAGTTTTTCCAGGTATTCGGCCAGATCGGCAACCAGCGGTGTATAAGGCAACTGGCGAGTGCCGGCAAAATGCAGGAGTTCCAGGGCAGCGCCCGCGGTCAATACGGTGGCCATGACCGAGGCCAGGGCGAGGGAACTACGGCGCAATCGTCCCTCCGGCATTCTGTGAATGCACACCCAGGTCAACGCCCGGTCGGCGAGTCTTCGCCCCACGGTCCATATGATCAGGGCCAGCAATAGCAGGCCCGTCGTGATCAAGCGCTGACCAGGTTGCCAGGCGGCCTGATGCGTAGCTTTGAGCTGTTCGATAAGGGCACTGAACCGTTGACGGTCGTCCTGCGGCAGATCGAACAAGGGTGACCAGAAACGTGGATTGAGGATGCTGCTGGTCTTCTGGGTGACCTCGATTTCCAGCAAGTTGCGCCGGATGCCGGCGATCTGGGTGATGAGATCGGCAGCATTTTGTTTCAGCGTCGCCAGGGTTTTGAGCTGGTTGTCGATCCTGTGCTTCTGCTCGCTCAGCGTGGCTCTTTGTGATGCCATGGCTGATGTGATCAACCCGCCTTCATCGCTCGATACCGGGCCCAGCACATTGAGTTGGGCCTGCAATTGAGCCTGTTCGGGCAACAGCGCTGTCGTCAGGCGATCCACTTCCTGGATCAGCGCCTGCACCACATTTTGCGAACCTTCCAGCTGGGTGTAGTTGGCGGCCAGGGAAACCTGCTGCTTGAGATTGTCGAGCTGGTTTTGCAGCGTCTGTAAATCGCTGTCGGAAATGCTGACGGAGGCCGGGGCTACGCGGTCGGCTGGCGCGTCCAGTGAGGTCGCGGCTGACACCATCGGACCGTGCAGTCCCAATAGCGCGATGACGACGAACATCACTGATTTCAATGCATTGCACATAGGCGTGCTCGATGGATGTTGGGTCACTGAACCTAAGAGGTTAGGTCATGACACGCATTCTTGAGCGTTTTCGATCGAACAGGCACAGTTTCAGGTGGAAGATGTCGTTGGTGACGAAGTCATGAGGGGGCGCAAAACATCATCAAGCCGCCCGGGACGATCAACAGCAGGGCGGCGACCGACCCGGGCAGGAGGTGCCGGCCGAGGGCAGGCGGTCCTCGGCGCCATGGCCTACGCTTGTCCGCAGGCCAATGTTCAAATGAGCCGCAGAGACTTGCGCATCGATGGACAAGCGGCACCTATAAAAACAGTTCATTCGGGAGAGTCACTCATGTCCGTTTTGCTCCGTCGATTCAGTCAGTTTGTGGCGGCTGGCGTCACCGCGGCGGCTCTCGTCACGCCTGCCTTTGCGTTGGATACCGTCAAATTCATGGCCCCGGGCTCGGTCGGTGGTGGTTATGACCAGACCGCACGGGTACTGGGCAAAGCGTTGATCGAAGCCAGTGCCGCGAAATCCGTGACCTTCGAAAACAAAGGCGGCGCTGGAGGAACACTCGGCCTGGCGCAGTTTGCCAACAGCACCAAGGGCGATCCGAATGCGTTGCTGGTGGTGGGTGCGATCATGGTTGCGGGCATCGAGCAGAACAAACCGCAAATCACCTTGAAGGATGTGACACCGATTGCCCGGTTGTTCACCGAGTACAACGTGCTGGCCGTGCGCAAGGAGTCCGAATTCAAGACCCTCGACGACCTGATCAAAGCTTTCAAGGACAAACCGACCCGCATCACCTGGGGCGGTGGCTCCAAGGGTTCGATTGACCACATCGGCATCGCCGAGCTGGCGGGCAAACTGGATGTCCCGGTCAACAAGGTGAACTACGTGGCCTTTGGCGGAGGCGGTGAAGTGGTTGCCCAGGCGCTGGGTGGCCAACTCAAGGTGATCACAGGCGGTTACGCCGAGTTGGGTCAATACATCAAGGCCGGACAATTCCGTGTTCTGGCCATCGGCGCGCCGGAACGGGTCCCCGGGATTGATGCACCGACGCTCAAGGAAAGCGGCTACGACGTGATCATCGGCAACTGGCGCGGTGTATACGGGGCGGCGGGCCTCACGCCCGAGCAGCGTAAAGAAGTGACCGACGCGGTGGTCGCCGCCAGCAACAGCAAAATCTGGCAGGACAACATCCAGACCAATGCGTGGACACCGAGCGTGCTGACCGGCGATGACTTCGGCAAGTTCGTCGATGAGGAGCACGTACGGTTGCGCGCCATGCTGGTCAAGGTCGGGCTGCTTTGAAATGACCGGTGTGCGTAGTGTCGTACCGGCGCAGATGGCGATCAGCCTGGGCCTGATCGCCATCAGCAGCGTGCTCGCGCTGGGCGCGTTTCACTTTCCGCCGGAAATGGGCTTCGTCATCCTCCCGGCCTACGTTTATCCCTATGCGGTTGCGGCGTTTCTCGGCGTAGTGGGCGTGTTGCTGGGGTATCAGGCGATCACCGGTGGCTTTCGCGAACTGGACAACGCCCAAACCGTCACCGTGCCGGGTGGCAAAGCCGGCGCGGTGTGGGTCACGGCCGGCCTTCTCGGTGTAGCGCTGCTGATCAACGTCATCGGCTTCGTATTGGCCGCCGGGTTGTTGTTTGTCTGTGCGGCACGAGGTTTTGGCAGCCGCCATCCGATTCGGGACCTGGCCATCGGCATTGCCTTGACCCTGCCGATCTACTGGCTGTTCAACGCCGGACTCGGCGTGTCTCTGCCGCCGCTGATCAATGCCTGGATTTGAACGCAGAGCGACACCGTAAACATTCCTGCATGCCTGGGATGGTGCGGCGCACCGTATCCCGCGGCGGTAGATAATCAAGCGTCTTCAGGTCGTTTATGCAATTGAGCTTTCAAGCACTTTCCCGTTCGATCACCAGACACTCCAGCAGATTTATCCGCTGCACCTCGTCCTCCACCGGCAGCACTCCCAGGCTTTGCAGCACTCGCGTCGCTGCCATGACACCAATCTGCAGGGCAGGTGGTTTGATGGTACTCAAACTCGGTAGCAGCATTTCAGCAAACGGGTAATCGCCAAACCCAAGCACCGCACAGTCTCCGGGAATACTCAGCCCTGTGCGTTGCCCCGCCAGCAATCCGCCGGCTGCGAGATTGTCGTTGGCAAAGATGATGGCATCCGGTGGAGCAGGGGCCTGCATGAGCGCTTCCATCGCCTGTTTTCCGGCTTCAAACGGCGCCAGACCCACCGGCGGCGCAAACACCCACGGCTCCAGGCCCAGTTGGCGAACACAGTTGATGTAGCCATCGCGGCGCTCCAGCGCACTGAAATCACCGGCGGCACTGTTCTGCACAAAGGCCATTCGCCGATAACCCTTGTCATGCAGGTAGCGCGCGGCTGTCACGCCCACGTCAAAGTGCGAAAAGCCGATCTGCATCGGCCCGCGCTCCGGTTGGTAGTCCCAGGTTTCAATCACCGGGATGTCCGCTTCAGCGATCATTTTTTCGGTGCCAACGCTGTGAAAGTGACTGGTCAATACCAACGCCGCCGGCGACCAGCCAAGGAACGCCCGCACCGCACTTTCTTCCTGTTCGACACTGAAATAACTCGACGCCAAAAGCAGCTGATAACCGTTGCGACTGAGCGTGTCGCTGAAACCCTGAATAGTGTCGGCGAAGATCGGCCCGGAAATGTTCGGGATCACCATCCCGACGATTTTGCCGCGTGCCGAGGCTAATCCTCCGGCCACCAGGTTTGGCACGTAGCCCAATTGCGCGACCACGGCAGCGATGCGCTCGCGTCGCTCAGGCGATACCTGTTCCGGCTGGTTGAAAAAACGCGAAACGGTGATGGCCGAGACACCGGCCTGTCGCGCCACGGTGTTGAGGGTAACGCGGCCGGCGCCTCGGCGTTTACGAGGTAAATTTTCGCTCAACTCGCAATCCTTTTAAAAACTAAAAGATATATAAAACTAATTTATTAGTATTTGACGATCTATGTAGCGGTTGTTGATACTGTCGATGTTAGCGCTACCAAGGCGTTTTGTCTGCTACTCGCTCGAGCGAATGCCCAAGACATATTTCAGACGCTGTCGTCGCAGAACGGCAGCGGTTCAGGGCACACTTTCGAGCGGGTAGACCATGGGCAATTTTCCTGGGGCAAGAAACACATTGGCGCATTCGATTCGCGCTGCGGGGTGGTTATTTACCGGCTTGGCCGTGTTGCCGTCTGGTAATGCGTTCGCCGCCGACAACAGTGAGCCGACGCTTACATCCGTCACAGTCACCGCGACTCGTCGCGAAGAATCGCTGCAAAAAATCCCGGTGGCGGTGTCAGTCGTCGATGGCGAGCAGCTGGAGCGAGACAACCGTAACAGCGTATCGAGCATCGTCCAGCAAGTACCGTCGCTGAATTTTCGTACCGGTGCTTCGAACAAGGACACCTCGTTGTTCGTGCGTGGAGTGGGGACGATCTCCACTTCCCCTGGCGTTGAACCGACCGTGGCTACCGTGATCGATGGCGTGGTCTACGCTCGCCCTGGTCAAACGACCCTCGACCTGCTGGATCTGGAACGGATCGAAGTCCTGCGTGGCCCGCAAGGTACGCTGTTCGGCAAGAACGCTTCGGCCGGCGTACTGAACATCATCAGCCGGGCACCGACCGCCGAAACCCGCGGTTACATAGACCAGTCCAACTACAGTGGCAACGAAAGCCGTACCCGTTTCGGTCTTGGCGGCAGTCTGATTCCAGACACCTTGAAGGGCTCGATCACCACCTTGTTCGGCAGCTATGACGGCAACGTCGATAACGAGCACAACGGTCAGGAGGTCAATGGCTACAACCACAAAGGCGCACGCGGCAAACTGGAGTTCACGCCTGACGCTGACCTCAAGTTCACCTTCATCGCGGACTACATGCAGTCCCATGACGATGCACCCAATGGTGTAGTCAGCGAGTCGCTGACGCCGGCCTTTGCCAATGCGTTGAACCCGGTGCGAGCGTCCAGCGATAACCGCAAGATCAACACTGACACGCGCACCCACGTCGAAGACATCAACAAAGGCCTCTCTGGCCAACTTGACTGGAGCCTGGGTAATTACACACTGACTTCGATCACGGCGTGGCGTGGCTGGGATAACACCCAATATCAGGATGGCGATCGCCTGAGTACCGTCACCGCCGCATTTCCAGGCACCGCCGACAGAGGCGATCTGGCCTTCGATCAGTACTCGCAGGAGCTTCGCCTGGCATCACCGAAGGGGGAGTTCCTGGAGTACGTGGGTGGCCTGTTTTACATGCACGGCAAGGACGATGAAACGTATCAGCGCACGTTGACCACTCCCACGAGCGTCAACCGTGGTGTCGCCGATTACGGCACCACCAACGATAGCTATGCGGTGTTTGGTGAAAGCACGTTGAACTTCACATCGACCTTTCGCGGTATCGCCGGCCTGCGCTGGACGCATGACGATCTGGAGTACGATCACCGTCGGGTCTCCACTTCAGCGACCGCCGTCACCGGCATCCAGCCGGGCACCAGCAGTTCCGGATCAGTGGACGAAGACGGCTGGTCGGGTCGACTTGGCCTGCAGTACGACCTGAGCGACACGGTCACCAGCTATCTGACCTATTCACGTGGTTACAAAGGACCGGCCTACAACGTGTTCTTCAACATGCAGCCGCGTGATACCGACGCGCTGAAGCCGGAAACATCCAACAACTGGGAGCTGGGAGTCAAAGCGACGTCCTGGAATAACCGCCTGGTCACCAACGTCGCGGTGTTCCACAGCGAGTACGACAATTACCAGGCGAACTTCTTCGATACCGTGGCAGGGCAAGTGGTGACCCGTCTGATCAACGCCGGCAGTGTCAGTACCGAAGGCGTCGAACTCGATTACGCGTTGCAGGCCACCCGGCAACTGAAGTTTTCCGGCGCGCTGGCGTACACCCATGCACGCATCGACGAGTTTGCCTGTCCGTCGGGTGCCGCCGCGTCGTGCAACGTCAATGGCAAGCCGCTTCCGTACAGTCCGGACTGGAAGAGCTACGTGCGCGCCGACTACAGCATCCCGTTGGATAACGGTCTGGATGTCGAACTGGGTACCGACTACAGCTGGCAGAGTGAAGTGCAGTACGACATCAGCCAGAACCCCGACACCAAACAGGGCGCATTCGGGATCTGGAATGCCAGCATCGCGCTGGCTGATTACAACAACGGCTGGCGCGTGGCGCTACTGGGCAAAAACCTCGCCGACAAGTCCTATTCACCGATGCTGGCCACTGGCGGCAGCTACATCTACCGCGCGGTGCCACGGGACGACGAACGCTACTTTGGTGTGCAACTGCGCAAGGACTTCTGAACATGACTCGACAGCTCAAACTGGGAGCCTTTCTAATGGCCGGCGGGCACCACATCGCCGCCTGGCGACACCCCGAAGTGTCGGCCGACGCCGGACTGGATTTCGCCCATTACAGACATCTGGCGCAGATTGCTGAAGCGGCGAAGTTTGACGCCTTGTTCCTCGCCGATAACGTCGCCGCGCCCAGAGATGAGATTGCCAGCCGTATGGCGCGCTCGGATTCCTTTGAGCCACTGACGTTGCTGTCAGCCTTGAGTGTGGTCACCGAACACATCGGTCTGATCGCCACGACCACCACCAGCTACAACGAGCCGTACCACGTAGCGCGTAAATTCGCTTCCTTGGATCACCTGTCCGGCGGGCGAGCGGGGTGGAATCTGGTGACCTCGGATAACGCTGCCGAAGCGCAAAATTTCGGCCGGGACGAACACATTGGGCACGCGGATCGCTACAGCCGCGCTCGCGAGTTCCATCAGGTGGTCACGGGGCTGTGGGACAGCTGGGACGACGACGCGTTTATCCGCGACAAGACCAGCGGCGCCTATTACGATCCGGCCAAGCTGCATGTGCTGGATCATGTCGGTGAGCACTTCCGGGTGAAGGGCCCGCTGAATGTTGCGCGCTCCCCGCAAGGGCATCCGGTGATTGTGCAGGCCGGATCTTCCGAGGCCGGACGCGATCTGGCGGCGCAAACGGCGGAGGTGGTATTCACGGCGCAAACGTCGTTGGCCAATGCCCAGGCGTTTTACGCCGATCTCAAGGGCCGTTTGGGCCAGTACGGCCGTAGCCACGATTCGATGAAAATCATGCCCGGCGTTTTTGTCGTGGTCGGGTCAACTGAAGAGCAAGCGCAGGAAAAGTTTCAAACCTTTCAGCGATTGGTCGAACCTGAAGTTGGCGTTGCTCTGCTTGGGCGTATGCTGGGCAATTTCGACCTGTCGAAGTATCCACTGGACGGGCCGCTCCCGGACTTGCCGCTCACAGAAAGCGGCCAGCAGAGCCGGCAGAAACTGCTGACCGAGTTGGCTGGACGGGAAAACCTCAGTCTCGCCGAACTGGGTAGAAAAATTGCTGGTGGTCGCGGTCATTACAGTCTGGTGGGCACACCGGTGCAGATCGCCGACCGACTGCAGCAATGGTTCGAACAAGGTGCGGCCGATGGCTTCAACGTACTGGTGCCGCACCTTCCTGGTGGTCTGGAGGATTTCGCCAACGAAGTAGTGCCGGAGCTGCAACGTCGAGGGCTTTTCAGAACCGAGTACGAAGGCCGTACTTTGCGCCAGAACCTGGGGCTGGACAGACCATCAAACAAATTCATACGGCCGCCTCAACACCCATTTGCGGACAACCAGGAAAAAACGCTATGACTTACATCGCTGCCCAAAACCGCTACGACTCCATCCCTTACCGCCGCGTGGGTCGCAGCGGCCTGGTACTGCCGGCGCTGTCCCTGGGGCTGTGGCACAACTTCGGCGACAGCACACCGCTCGACACCCAGCGTGCGTTGCTGCGCACGGCGTTCGATCTGGGCATTAATCATTTCGACCTGGCCAACAACTACGGCCCGCCGTATGGCAGCGCCGAGATCAACTTTGGCCGTCTGCTGCGTGAAGATTTCAAGCAGTACCGCGACGAATTGATCATCTCCAGCAAGGCCGGTTGGGACATGTGGCCCGGCCCTTACGGTCAGGGCGGCGGCTCGCGCAAGTACGTGTTGGCCAGCCTCGATCAGAGTCTGCAACGCCTGGGCCTGGAGTATGTGGACATTTTCTACTCTCACCGATTCGACCCCGATACGCCGCTGGAGGAAACCGCCAGCGCGCTGGCGACTGCGGTGCAGCAGGGCAAGGCACTGTACATCGGGATTTCGTCCTATTCCGGGGTGAAAACCCGTGAAATGGCGGCGTTGCTCGAAGCGTGGAAAGTGCCGCTGCTGATTCACCAGCCGGCCTACAACCTGCTCAATCGCTGGGTGGAAAAAGACCTGCTGGATACCACCGACGAACTCGGCACCGGTGTGATTGCCTTCACCCCGCTGGCCCAGGGCTTGCTGACCGACAAATACCTGAACGGCGTGCCGGCGGATGCGCGGGTCAACCGTCCGGGCGGTGGTTCGTTGCAGGCGTCGCACTTGTCCGAGGCCAACATTTCCCACGTGCGGGCACTCAACGAAATCGCCAGGCGTCGTGGCCAGAGTCTGGCGCAGTTGGCGCTGGCCTGGACCCTGCGTGATCCTCGGGTCACTTCGGCATTGATTGGTGCGAGTCGGCCGGAGCAGATCATCGAGAACGTCGGGGCGTTGAAGAACCTCAGTTTCAGCGCGCAGGAACTGGCGGAGATTGACCGATTTGCCCGAGAGGGCGGGATCAATCTTTGGGAAAGGCCGTCGACTGCTGAATAAATAAGCCCAACTCAGGCGTTCTCCCGGATTTCAAACAACGAGACAAAGATGACATTTCTAAAAGTTTTTTTTACGGGGTTAGCACTGTTCAGTCTGACAAACTCGGTAATGGCAGCAGACCCTGCAACCCTGAGAATCGGCTACCAGAAAGGCTCGATTGCCTTATTACTCGCTAAAGAGCACGGGCTTTTGGAGAAGCGTTTTCCTCAAACGGCAGTGCAGTGGATTGAATTTCCTGCCGGGCCGCAGATGCTGGAAGCGATCAACGTCAATGCGCTGGACATCGGCTCCACCGGGGACATCCCGCCGCTGTTCGCGCAGGCGGCGGGAGCCGATCTGGTCTACATCGGCACCGAGCCGCCAAAACCACAAGCGGAAACCATACTGGTGCGCGCAGACAGCTCGCTAAAAAACATTGCCGACCTGAAAGGCAAAAAGGTGGCTTTTCAGCGAGGGTCCAGTTCACACAACCTGATACTGAGGGCGTTGAACAAGGCCGGATTGAGCTACCAGGACATCCAGCCAATGAACCTGCCACCCGCCAATGCGCGTGCAGCCTTCGAACAAGGCAGCGTCGATGCCTGGGCAATTTGGGAGCCTTACTCTTCGCTTGCCTTGAGTCAGGGCAATGTTCGCGTGCTGGCCAACGGCGAAGGTTTGAACCTGTCAGGTCCGGTGTACACCGCACGACGCGCCTACGCGAAAGCCAATGGTTCTTTTGTCCACGCGCTGCTCAATGAGTTGACTGGCGCCGAAGGGCTGACCCGCAGCCAGCGGGAAGAAAGCCTGAAGGTGGTAAAAAAATACATGGGACTGCCCGACGATGTGATTGCCAGTTACCTGGATAATCGGCCGCCTTCGCCAATATTGCCGATTGATGAAAGCATCATCAGCGCGCAGCAAATGACGGCCGACCTGTTTTATCAAAACAAGCTTTTGCCCAGGAAAGTCGATGTGCGTGAGGCGGTATGGAACGAGTCTGATTGAGTGCAGAACGGGCAATCTACAGAAGTCCAATACGTCTGCATCTGCGCAAGAGCCCTGAGTAGCGGTGCATCGGAATTTTGGATGGGGCCGGGAAACGGGACCTGCATGTCGAGCGCGAGATAAACCGAGGCGGCAACAACTAGTGCTGACAGGGTGAACCTTCCTACACCATTGGGCATCGATGGGCGGCTCCTGGCCGGGATATTGCTATATCCTTGGCGAACAATAAAAGTGAGTCGAACACTGTGAAGTTTCATCAAATCAGAGCTTTGGTAGCGATCAACCAGTGCGGCAGTATCAATGAGGCCTCGCAGATACTGCACGTTACCCAGCCTGCATTGAGTCGTTCAATCAAGGATCTGGAGCGAGAGCTTGGGTTGACCTTGCTGCAGCGGTCTTACAAGGGCATGTCGCTGACCGAGGAGGGGCGGCGGATCATTCGCCACGCGCACATGGCGGTCGAGAGTATGCGACGGCTGCAGATCGAAGCCGATAATATTCATGACATGGCGGTTGGTGATGTGGCCATCGGGATCACCTCACTGACAGCGATGCTGCCCGGATTCGAGCAGTGCATCAGTGATTTTCAGGCGAAGAACCCACGGGTGCGGATCAAGCTAACCGAGCAGCGGCCGAGCCATATCGTGCAGCGTTTGCGCGACGGGAGCCTGGATTTTGCCCTGACTTCGCAGCAAAACACACAGCGTCTGAATCTGGATTGGGAGGCCTTGCATCGCATTCAGGGGGCCGTGTTCTGTGGCACCGACAACCCGCTGCGCCATTCGCGCTCATTGCGCCAGTTGCAGTACGCCAACTGGATCAGCCTGGATGAGATCGACGATCGTTCGTCGCAGTTCTATCAGATGTTCGAGGTCAACGATATTCACCCGCCGCAGAAGGTCATTGAATGCGCGTCGTTGCTGTTGGCTCTGCGCCTGGTAGAGAGCGCCGACGCGTTCATGACCCTGAGTAACCTGGCGGTAGGCAACACATTGCCAGCTGGGCGGGCGCCAGAGTTGGTCTGCGTTGAGGTCGAGGAGATCATTCCCGAATACCCGATTTACCTGGTATGCATCGACCGTCATTCGCTGACGTCGCCGGCCAAGGAACTGTTCTACAGCCTCAAATCAAGGCTGACTGCGGAGTCGTTGGCCGAACTCGCTCGTTAGAAGTGGTAGTACATGCCGATTGCCAGGTTCTGCGGGTCGTCACCGGCCTGCTCGATCGGGATGCCGGCGTAGCTGATGGATGAGTTGGGGTGATTATCGATCAGCGCGACGCGGCCGTAGATGGCCCAATTAGGCCTCAGAAAATGGTCATAGCCGAGCATCATCCCGAATGCGTCCTTGTTGCCGAATTCGATATTGCGCTGGACCAGTGACAGGCGTGCCACATCGGTTTTGCCCACAGGCGCGGCAATGCCCACTGTCCAGGCGGTCATGCTCGGTGTCGCTTGGTAGTCGACGTCCTGGCGCTGCCAGGTGAGGCTGGCCGCGAGCGGTCCGAAGTCGTAAAACGCTGAAGCGCTTTTGAAGTAGTTGTGGGTCTGGCGCTCACGATCACCGTCATCCCAGGGATCGCTCAGATAATCGTTGAACGAGCCAATCAAGATCCAGTGCGCATTGCTGTATTGCAAACTCACACCCTTGCCGCGCAGGGTCTTTCCCGAACTGGCCGTATCGTTCAAGCCAAAGCTCAATGCGCTGCCGAGGCTGAAACCGGCGAATTTCGCGGTGGTATAGGCCAGGGTGTGTTTGGGCCGCAGGTCCAGATAATAGGCGCCGCGCCCGGCGGGCGGAGAGGTCAGGTAAGTATAGGGTGAGCCATAGGTAGCCAGAAACGGGTCGGCGTAGGTCGGCGTGCCCATGCCGTAGGTTTTGCCAAACTCCAGTTTCCCGTAGTTACGCGAGCGTAGCGCCACGACGGCCAGGCGCAATGCGCCGACCTGCTTCCAATGCTCGTCGAGCGCCTTGCCGTTGAGGTTGAAGCCTTCTTCGACATCCGCTTCCAGTACCGTGTCCGCATCGACAGCCTTGCGCATGTATAGCCCCAGTTTGTTGGTCCAGGCCGCGCCGCCGGCGACCTTGACCCCTGAGTAATGACCCGAGTCCTGGTAGTTCACGAAGGCATCGACGGTGCCATAGAACTTGAGCTTGTCATCAAAGCCCTTGTCGACGTTGTAGTAGCCAAACCCTGGCGCCACTCGGGCGATGGACGGGAACCCTTCAGCCTGGCTGACTGCAGGCAGGCTCACCCCCAGCAGCATGGCGGCCAATGACGAATTGCGCGCGGCGGACGTACCCATTACAGACTCTCCGTGTAGCTGATGACTGAAGGTTCGCAGCCTCCACGAAAATAAAATGAGTCGGAAATTGTCAATTTTGTATGGGTATGCCTGATTGCTAATTTGGTAGCTGAAAACTGGGTTTCAGGGGGGTGGAGGGTGGGGCAATTCTCTTGTAGTCGTCGGATTCACCGCGTCCACTGGTTTCGACAGGCGCTGTTACTGGAAAAAACCGGTGCGTTGAAGGGCTCAATGACCAAGGATCGCACCGTCGTGGAGCGATATTTCGGGGCGAAGCCCGACGAAATAAACTGTTGGTTAATCGTGTGCAAAAAGCGCAAGTGATTCATCGTCAGAGTTACCCGATAGTTGGTGCCGACAACGCCAATAACTCGGAGATCTCCCATGACCACCCTGCAATCGGATACTCCCTTGGCCAATGGCACGATACGGCGCGACAGTGCCGCCGTCGGGTCTAGAAAAGCCACCGTTGCATGCGCTCTGGGCAATGCCCTGGAGATGTACGATTTCACCATCTACAGTTTTTTCGCCGTGGTGATCGCCAGGAATTTCTTTCCGGCGCAGTCGCCGGTAGCGTCATTGCTGATGTCGTTGACCGCCTTCGGTGTGGGCTTTCTGATGCGGCCAATCGGGGCGATGGTGATCGGTCGTTTCGCCGACCGCAAGGGTCGCAAGGCGGCCCTGACGCTGACTATTTTCCTGATGACACTGGGCACCGCCTTGATCGCATTCGCCCCCACTTACCAGCAAGCCGGGGTCTTCGGCACCGTGCTCCTGGTCATCGGACGCCTCACCCAAGGGTTTTCCGCCGGTGGTGAAATCGGCACCGCCTCGGTGCTCATGATGGAGTCGACCGGAACGGCCAATCGTTGTGCCAACGTCAGTTGGCAGGCCGCCAGCCAGGGATATGCGGCCTTGGTCGGGGCAGGCATCGGGTTGCTGCTGACCAGTGTCATGAACACGCCTGACCTGGAAAACTGGGGCTGGCGCATTCCGTTCATCGTCGGTCTGCTGATCGGCCCGGTCGGTTGGTACATCCGCCGTTGTCTGCCGGAAACGCTTGAGCACGCAGTCATTGAGCAACCGCCATCCACCGGCCGCAAGCCTCGCTGGCGCGAGGTGATCGACCTGCGCAACACCGTCCTGGCCACGGGCCTGATGGCGAGCGCGACCATCGGCATGTACCTGTTCATTTTCTACATGCCGTCGTACCTGGTCACCGCGCTGCACTATCCGCAGCGCAGCGCCTTGGCGATTGCCTGTGTTGCCGCCGCGTGCCTGGCGATCATCACGCCGATTGCCGGGCGTTACGCCGACCGTCATGGCCTGCGCAAAAAGCTTTTGGTGTGGACCGTCACGTTGCCCGTCATCGCGGCATGGCCGGCGCTGTGGTTGTTGTCGCACACCACCGACCTGTATCTGGCGATGCTGATCGTGGCGCTGCTGGTACTTCCCGGTTGCGTCGGTTCAGGGGCGTTTTTCGCGATGATCATGGAAGCCTTCGCCAAACCGCAGCGGGCACTCGGCACCTCGGTCAGCTACAGCTTTGGCGTGACCCTGTTCGGGGGGTTCTCGCCGCTGATCGCCACCTGGCTGACGTCGACTCTCAACGACCCGTTGGCCCCTGCCTTTTACTTGGTGGGCGGTGGGGTGATCAGCCTGACCTGCCTGAAACTATTCCCGGAAAACATTGGAAGAGCCTGAACCATGAGCACTCAACAAATCAGCCCTGTTTTGAGCAACGCCGACCTGCAAACGTTCGTGGCGCTGCGCCGACAAATTCACGCTGCTCCCGAGCTTGGGGGTGAAACCCCAAATACCGCCGAACTGGTCGCCGCCAAGCTGGCGCAGTGGGGCTATCAGGTCCATTGCGGCATCGGCGGGCATGGCTTGGTCGGCGTCCTGAAAAAGGGCCAGGGCAACCGCCGCATCGGCCTGCGCGCCGACATGGACGCGCTGCCGATGCAGGAGAAAAACGCCTTTGCCCACGCCAGTCAGATCGCCGGCCGCATGCATGCCTGCGGTCACGACGGGCACACCGCGATCTTGCTTGCGGCCGCTTATCGTCTGGCGACCAGCGCCGAGTTCAATGGCACCCTGAATCTGATTTTCCAGCCCGACGAGGAGGGGTTGTGCGGCGCCAAGGCAATGATCGACGACGGCCTGTTCCAGCGTTTTCCATGCGATGCGATTTTTGCCCTGCACAACATGCCCGGCGCACCCGTGGGTACGGTCGTGGTTCAGGCCGGACCGACCATGGCGTCTTCCGAGCGGGTGCAACTGAGCGTCACCGGTAAGGGGGGACACGGCGCCATGCCCGAACTGGCGGTGGATCCGGTGCCCGTGGTAGCCAGCTTGATCAACGCGATCCAGACCATCAAGTCGCGCAACCTGGGCCCTGAGGAATATGCGGTGATCAGCATCGGCATGCTACAGGCCGGGAGTGTCTACAACATCATTCCTGACGAGGCCAGCATGCTGATCAGCGTGCGCACCGACACCCCGCAGACCCAGCAGAAAATCAACCAACGCCTGGAGCAGATTGTCTGCGGCCACGAGCAATCATTCGGCGTCAGCATCGACTTGAAGATCACCCAACTGGCGCCTGCGCTGATCAACGATGTGGCCGAGACGCAACGGGTGCGCCAGAGTCTGGAGCCGCTGTTCGAACCTGGCTGCCTGCACAGCCGCGGACCCAAGGTCATGGGCACTGAGGACTTTGCCTGGATGCTCGGTGAAGTGCCGGGCTGTTACTTCATGCTGGGCAACGGCGAGGGCGAGTTCCATGGGTGTTCCGTGCATAACCCGCATTACGACTTCAACGACGAGTTGATCCGTCTGGGCTCTGATTGCTGGGTCAAGCTGGTGGAGGATTTTCTTGTTTAGGTTCAATCGCTAGCCATCAGCCATGTCAGGGCTCTCGCATCAAGCGCGTCCTGAAACGGGCTCGTTTGCGTCGACGTGGCACACGTGACGCGACCGATGCGTACACGCTAGCCGCCGCAGAGCAGAACCTGCGACGGCTGGCGAAATTTCCTTCTCAAAGCAGACCGCCAACGGATTCGTAGGCGCCTGAAAACAACGCAAGCGGTGACCGACAGAACAGCGTTTGTCGCTTTGGCGAAAACGAAAACAGGATGAGTGTCCTAATCTAAGTGCAATCGGCACCCAAAAAACAGTTTCGCGAGACGCTCATGTTCACTTCATTGCGTCGATCGAGCCGTTCCATCTCCATTGGTGCATTCGATGACTGGATCTGACTCGGGCCAAAGGAGGTAACACGGTGGACATTCTCGCTAGCCTGGCGATGGGTTTTGCCTCGGCACTGACGCCGATCAATTTGTTATGGGGTTTTATCGGCTGTTTGCTTGGTACTGCCATTGGTGTATTACCCGGCATCGGACCGGCCTTGACGGTGGCCTTGCTACTGCCGATTACCGCCAAGGTCGATCCAACCGGTGCGTTGATCATGTTCGCGGGGATTTATTACGGCGCACAGTTCGGCGGCTCAACCACCTCTATTTTGCTCAACACACCTGGTGAGTCTTCATCCATGGTCACGGCACTGGAAGGCAACCTGATGGCCCGCAACGGGCGCGCCGGCCCCGCGTTGGCCACGGCGGCGATTGGTTCTTTTGTGGCCGGCACCATCGCGACGGTTTTACTGACCCTGTTCGCGCCGGTGGTGGCCAGGCTGGCGCTGAACTTTGGCCCGACCGAGTATTTCGCGATTCTGGTGTTGTCGTTCACCACGGTGTCGGCGGTGCTCGGCGCCTCCATGCTGCGTGGCTTTGCCTCGTTGGGTATCGGTTTGACCATCGGCCTGATCGGGTTGGACGCGACTTCGGGGATCGCCCGCTACACCCTTGGCGTTCCCGAACTGGTCGACGGCATCGAAGTGGTGCTGGTGGCAGTGGGGTTGTTTGCCGTTGGCGAGGCGTTGTACAGCTTGCTGTATCAAACAGAACAGCGTGAAGGGCGGCACCGCCTGACGTCGTTATGGATGACCCGTGCCGACTGGAAGCGCTCGGTGCCAGCCTGGCTGCGAGGCACGCTGATCGGTTTTCCGTTTGGCTCGATACCGGCCGGTGGTGCGGAGATTCCGACCTTTCTGTCCTATTCCACCGAACGCAAACTCAGCAAGTATCCCAAGGAGTTTTCCGCCAACAAGGGCGAGGGCGCCATCGAAGGCGTCGCCGGCCCGGAAGCGGCCAATAACGCAAGCGCGACGGGATCGTTGGTGCCGTTGTTGACCCTCGGGATTCCGACCTCCGCCACGGCGGCGATCCTGTTGGCCGCGTTCCAGAACTACAACCTGCAACCGGGGCCGATGCTGTTTGAAACGTCTGCCGAACTGGTCTGGACCCTGGTGGCGTCGCTGTACATCGGCAACGTTATTCTGCTGGTGTTGAACCTGCCCCTGGTGGGGCTGTGGGTCAAGTTGCTGCAGATCCCCCGGCCGTATTTGAACGCGGGCATTCTGGTGTTCGCGACCATTGGCGTGTACGGCATGCGCCACTCTTCCTTCGATTTGGTGCTGATGCTGGCGATTGGTTGGGGCGGGGTGCTGATGCGCCGTTTCGACTTCCCGGTGGCGCCGGTGATCGTCGGCATGCTGCTTGGGCCGATGGCCGAGAAGCAACTGCGCAACGCGTTGTCGATCAGCGAGGGCGACTGGACGATTTTTCTGACGCAACCGATCTCGGCGTTTTTCCTGGCGCTGACTCTGCTGGTGCTGGTGGTGCCGCCTGTGCTGCATGCGCGGGGGATCAAGTTGCATGAGGATGATTGATCCGGGCGGCGTTCCGACGATAGCGTTGGGTCAGTCCACTCAGCTGTTTGATGTCACATCGTCTTCGCGAACAGGCTCGCTCCCACAGGTTTGTGCGGTAAACCACTGCATCACCGATGCGCACGCCGGATGGGCCGCAGCCGAAGGTTGCAGACACAGCGAGTAAATGCCTCGGGTCTTCAACGGTTCACCAAAGGGCACGACCAGCACACCGCGCTCAATCGATTCGCCGGCCAGGGTCATGTCGGTCATCGCCACACCCAGGCCTCGTGCGGCGGCATCGAGGGCCAGTTCGTCGAGGTTGAACGGGATGTGCCGGTAGTCCTTCAGCGACTTGCCGCCGTTGGCCGACAACCAGTCCTGCCAGTCATGCTGGTCGGCGGAACGGTGCAGCAGGGCGAAACCCGAGAGATCTTCCAGCGACGTCAATGGCTGTGTCGGGCTGCCCAGACCGGGCGCGCAGACCGGCACCAGCGCTTCCTCGAACAGGGTCAGGCATTGCGCCGCAGCCGTTGGTTCGGGCAGATACAGGATGTACGCATCGCTGTCGCTGGCCGGCTCTACGATCTCCGTGGCCACGGTTTCAATCGCCAGTGAAACGTCGGGATGATGGCGGTAAAAGTCACTCAGTTTGGGCAGCAACCAACGCACCGCCAGCGACACGTGCATGCGGATGCGGAACGGACGCTTTTGCGGTGCGAGGCGATCTTCGAGCGCTCTTAATTGCTCGAGGATGGCGCGAGCGCTGGCCAGCACCTGCTCACCTTCGGCCGTCAGTTGAATGCTGCGACTGCTCCTGACGAATAACGCCACGCCGAAGTGGCTTTCCAACTGCTGGATCTGCCGGCTCACCGCACTTTGGGTCAGACAGAGCTTGCGCGCCGCCAGGGTGAAGGTGCCGCATTCGGCGACTTCGACCAAAGCCTGCAAGCCCTGCATCGATGGCACGTGGCGAATTTTATCCATGCGTTTTAAGAATACCTCGATGATTTAATAGCGTTGGTCGTGGGTGTTCAGAGCCTTTAGATTCTAGTCATCGAAACCGCCATCGCCAATCATTCATGCGAAACGTGCATGAGGTCGGGTTGGTTCGGCAGGCCGGACAAGAACAAGAGGTGATGCATGGAAAATAGTTGTGGCTGGATCGCGCAAGCCGGGTGTTCGCCCCAGCGAGATTCGCTCAAGGGAACGCAACTGGCCGATTGGCTGATCATCGGCGGCGGGATCACGGGGCTGAGCGCTGCGCACGCCCTTACCCAGATGCACCCGCAGGCCAGCATCGTCGTGGTCGACCGGCAGCGTGCCGCCCAAGGCGCATCGGCGCGCAACTCCGGATTTGTCGTGGCTCATGAACATCCCGCCGCGAGTGAGTTGCTGGGCAGCGACGGGTTCGCCGGCTATGAACTGGACACATCGATCGGGCGAGCCGCCGCCGACGAAGTCCGCAAGCAGATTGCCCGACATGGCATCGAATGCGACTTCCAGGAGTCAGGTTATTTCTTCGCCGTCAGCGATCCGCGCAAGTTGACCGACGTCGAGAGCAAGCTGAAAACCCTGCGTGCGGTGGGTGCTTCTGCGCAGTTTCTACAAGGCGAACAGTTGAGTGAAAAACTCGGCACACAGCACTACAAGGCCGCGATCTGGTGCGGCAACGGCAATGCGTTGCTGCAACCGGCGAAGTATGTGAAGGGTTTGCTCGATGCCTTGCCGCAGAAGGTGACGGTTTTTGAAAACACCGACATCAGCGGTCTTGAACGCTTGGGTAACGGCCGTATTCGCGCCCGCAGCCGCGGCGCATGTGTCGAGGCCAAACAGGTGTTGGTGTGCCTGAATGCCTTTATCCCGCGGACGGGTATCGACGACAGCGCAACGTTCCCGATGGAGCTCAGTGCCAGTCTGACACGGCCGCTCAGCGATGCCGAGTTTCAAGCCATCGGCGCGGCAGCGCCCTGGGGTGTGCTGTCCACCCGGCCACTGGGGGCGACGGTGCGTCTGACGCCGGATCGTCGGGTGATGATCCGCAACACCGCGGAGTATCGTGCGCAGGATTTGTCCCTGGACCAATTGTCGCTACGTCGTCAGCACCACGTGCTGGGTTTGCAGCGGCGTTTTCCGTTCTTCGGCGAGCAGGATATCGAACACACCTGGACCGGGCACCTCAGCGCGTCACGCTCGGGGCAACCTTATTTCGCCAGGGTCGAGGAGGGCGTGTTTGCCGTGGCAGGGTGCAACGGCTCGGGCGTTGCGCGCGGCACGTTATGGGGGCGGTTGCTCGCGGAACTGGCTTCGGGGGGCGACTCAACACTGATGCGATCAGTCATGCAGCGAGCCCAACCCGGCTGGTTGCCACCCAAACCCTTGCTCGACATCGGTGCCATGCTACGGATGCGCGTGGAAGCGGTCAGGGCCAGAACCGAAATCTAAAGAATCGAACCACACAACAAGAACAACACTCCGTACATCGAAGGTGATTCAACATGCGCGTCAATACCCTTTCTCTGGTGGCCCTGGTCTCTGCGTTTTCCGCTGCCGCTTTTGCCGATGAAACCGTGAACATTTCCAACTGGAACGGTTACATCGCCGACGACACCCTGGCCAACTTCACCCGGCAAACCGGGATCAAGGCCACGTACGACATCCACGACAGCAATGAGGTGCTGGAGTCGAAATTGATGACGGGCAATACCGGTTATGACGTGGTCAGTCCGTCGAACCACTTTTTGTCGCGCCTGATCAAGGCCGGGGCCATCCAGAAATTCGACAGGAGCCAACTGCCCAACTGGAAAAACCTCGACCCGGCGTTGCTGAAAAAACTTGAAGTCAACGACCCCGGTAACCTGTACGGCTACCCCTACATGTGGGGCACGGCGGGCATCGGTTACAACGTCGAGAAGATCAAGGCGATCTTCGGCAACACCGACGTTACTCATTCCTGGAACCTGTTCTTCGACGAAAACAACATCAAGAAGCTCAGTGAGTGTGGGGTGGCGATCATCGACAACCCGACGCAGATCCTGCCGATCACTCTCAACTACCTGGGTCTGCCGCCGCACAGCCACGAGCCGGCCGACTACAGGAAAGCCGAGCAGGCACTGCTGAAAATCCGGCCCTACGTGCAGTACTTCCATGCCTCCAAATACATCAGCGACCTGGCCAACGGCAACGTCTGTGCAGTGATCGGTTTCAATGGCGACATCGTGCAAGCCGCCGCCAGCGCCAGGGAAGCCAAAAACGGCATCGAGATTGCCTACTCGATTCCGGATGAAGGCTCCACGCTGTGGCTCGACATGGTGGTCATGCCCAGGAACGCACCCCATGAGAAGAACGGCTACGCCTACATGAACTACCTGCTGGAGCCGAAGGTGATTGCCAATATCAGCAACAGCATCCATTACGCCAACCCGAACAGCGCGGCGGATGCCTTTGTCGACCCCGCCGTGAAGCAGGATCTGGCGATTTACCCGCCCAAGAGTGTCATGGACAAGTTGTTCACCGTCGAGGACTTGCCCGCGGCGATTGCGCGGCTCAGTACGCGGTTGTGGACGAAGCTCAAGACCAATACCTGATGGCGGAACGCGTACCTGTAGGAGCAAGCTTGCTCGCGAAAGCGTTCATTCATCATCAGCAATGTCGGCTTGCCTGTCGCGATCGCGAGCAAGCTTGCTCCTACGGGTAAGAAAAAAGCGAACTTTGCAACGCGCAGCTTTCTCGAAGTAGAAGGGCTTTACCCATACATCGAGGAACGCAAGCCATGCAGTCCAACCGACATTCGCGGTATGAGCTGGCCTTGTTGACGGTTTTCCTGCTGATCGTTTTGGCATCGGGCTTTTCACCCCGCAGCCGGGTGGATTGGGCGTTGGAAAACGTGCTGGTGCTGTTGTTGGTGGGCACGTTGATCGCGTTCTCTGGCCGGTTCAGATTGTCTGCGGTGTCCATCACTCTGGTGTTTGTGTTTTTGTGCGTGCATGAGCTTGGGGCGCATTACACCTATTCCCTGGTGCCGTACGATCAGTGGAGTTCGGGGATGTTCGGGTTCAGTCTGGAAAAATCCTTCGGCGTTCATCGCAATCACTATGACCGCCTGGTGCATCTGAGCTACGGACTGTTGTTGGTGTATCCGGTTCGGGAAGTGCTGATGCGCCTGACGCCGTTGCGGGGTTTCTGGCTGTTTTTCATTGCACTGAACATCATGCTGTCGACCTCGGCTCTCTACGAACTGGTGGAGTGGGTCGGCGGCGCCTTCCTCGGCGACGACACTTCGAAAGCGTTCGTCGGTGCGCAAAACGACCCTTGGGATTCGCAGAAGGACATGGCCATCGCCGTGGCCGGTGCGCTTGTCAGCTTGCTGTTGGTTTCCCTGCGCGGCACGACGCAAACGACGCCGCTACCGACCGCATGTCGCAAAAACGACAATCTGTAGCAATAGGCTTCAATTACCGCTCAAGCCAGTCGATACCCTCTTCAGCAGTGTCATTCGTGGTGGGCGACGCCCAGCCGACAACCGTGCCAGAGAGGAACCACAGAGTGTCCATAAAACTACGTTTATGCTTGCTGATCGGCACCGGTCTGCTCGCCGCCCTGGTCATGAGCCTGGTCAGTTACCTGGGAAACATGCGCATGGCCGAGGCCGTGAACGACAACAACGTCAGCATGACGGCACTGCGCAATCACCTCGAAGCCGACATGATGCACGACGCCCTGCGCGCCGACGTGCTGTCGGCGATGCTGGTGGGGTTGGGCAAGAGCACCAGCAGCAAGGCCGAGGTGCGCAGTTCCATCGAACAACACACCACACATTTTCGTGAAGTGCTGGGCGATAACCTCAAACTGCCGGTCAACGACACCCTCAAGACGGCTTTGAACAAAATCAAGCCAAGCCTCGACACTTATATTGGCGCTGCCGAGCGCATCGTCGGTCTGGCGCTGGAAAACCCCGAGGCCGCGCAACAGCAATTGGGCACGTTCAACACGGCGTTCAGCCAACTGGAAGACCAGATGGCGGCGCTCAGCGAGCTGATCGAAAGCAACACCCAGCAGACCAGTCAGGGCACGGCGCACGCCATCAGCAACGCCAATCTTGCCCTCGGTGGCGTGCTGGTCGTCAGCCTGTTGCTGCTGCTCGCCCTTGGCCGCTCGGCGATCCTGAGCATCATGGGGCCGTTGCAGACGGCCAGTCGCATCGCCGACAGCATCGCCCACGGCAACCTCAGCGAACCTATTGTCGAGCCTGCCCGGCATGACGAGGCCAGTGCGCTGATCCGCAGCCTGGCGATCATGCAGCGCGATTTGCGCGGCATGATCGAAGTGGTACGCGGCAATGCCCACGGCGTGAGCGGCATGAGCAAGCAATTGAGCAACGGTTGCCACGCAGTTGCCGGCAGCAGCCAGCAGCAAAGCGCTGCGGCCAGCACCATGGCGGCGGCCGCCAGCGAAATGACCGCGAGCATCGAGGAAATCACCCGGCATGCCGGACGGGCGCTGGACATGGCCAATCAGGCCGAAGCGTTGGCCAAGGATGGCGGGCGGGTGATCCATCAAGTGGTCAACGACATGGATGGCATCGCACGCTCGGCTCAGCATTCGGCGCAGGTGATTCGCACGCTGGACAAGGAGTCCGAGGGGATTTTCAACATTATTCAAGTGATCAAGGGCATCGCCGACCAGACCAACCTGTTGGCGCTGAACGCCGCCATCGAGGCAGCCCGCGCCGGCGAGCAGGGTCGTGGTTTTGCCGTGGTGGCCGACGAAGTCCGCAGCCTGGCCGGGCGCACCAGCGCCTCGACCCAGGAAATCGCCAGCATGGTCGCACGCATCCAGCAAAGCACCCGTGAAGCGGTGATCAGCATGGAGGAGGGCGTGGCGCAGGTCGACAAGGGCATGGCGGTGACTGCCGATGTCGAGCGTGCGATTCGTGAAATTCTCGAAGCGACGCTCAACACCACGCAACTGGTCAACGACATCAGCCGCACCATCGGCGAGCAAAGCCTGGCCAGCAATGAAATTGCCCATCAGGTGGAAATGATTGCCGGGATGTCCGAGGGCAACAGCAAAGTGATCGGGCAGACGGCCTCGACCACCGACGAATTGTCGAGCCTGGCGGGTCAGTTGTCGCAGTCGGTGGATCGGTTCAGGTTGTGAGGCGATCCTTCAGGAGCCGGCTTGCTGGCTCCTGAAGGCGATGTGGTGCATCAGGTACACCGTGTCGCCTGAATCGCCAGCAAGCCGGCTCCTACAGGTCTAAAGATACTTATCCGTTACCGCTCCCTCTGAAGCGCTGGAAACAGTCTTCGCGTACTTGGCCAACACCCCGCGCTTGTACTTCGACTCCGGCCGCACCCAGCGCGATTTGCGCTCGGCCAGCTCGGTGTCGGACACGTCGACCGTGATCTGCCGGGTTTCGGCATCAATGGTGATCCTGTCGCCATTTTTCACCAGCGCAATCGGCCCGCCTTCAAAGGCCTCCGGCGTGATATGGCCAACCACGAACCCGTGTGAACCGCCGGAAAAACGCCCGTCGGTAATCAACGCGACTTCCTTGCCCAGACCCTTGCCCATGACTGCCGACGTCGGCGACAACATTTCGCGCATGCCCGGTCCGCCCTTGGGTCCTTCGTAGCGAATCACGATGACTTCGCCGGGCTGCACTTCACCGTTGAGAATGCCGGCAAGAGCGCCTTCTTCGCCGTGATAGACCCGGGCCGTGCCTTCGAAGCGCAGGCCTTCCTTGCCGGTGATCTTGGCCACGGCGCCGGTGGGCGAGAGGTTGCCGTGCAGCACCACCAAGTGCGAATCCTTTTTGATCGGCCGGTCGAAGGGCAGGATCACGTCCTGGCCTTCGGGGTAGTCGGCCACGTGTTCGAGGTTTTCAGCGAGGGTCTTGCCAGTGACGGTCAACGCATCGCCATGCAGCATCCCGGCGGCCAGCATGCGCTTCATCAACGGTTCAATGCCGCCGATGGCGACCAGTTCGCTCATCATGTATTTGCCGCTGGGACGCAGGTCGGCAACCACCGGGGAAATCTTGCCTAGCTCGGTGAAGTCATCCAGGGTCAGCTCTACGTCCACCGCATTGGCCATGGCCAAAAGGTGCAGCACGGCGTTGGTTGAGCCGGCGAGGGCGATGACCACGCGGATGGCGTTTTCAAAGGCCTTGCGGGTCATGATGTCGCGGGGTTTGAGGTCCAGCTTGAGCAGCTCCATGACCTGCTGGCCGGCGCGGAAACTGTCCGAGGCCTTGTCGCCGCCAATGGCCTCCTGGGAGCTGGAACCGGGCAGGCTCATGCCCAGCGCCTCGATGGCCGAGGCCATGGTGTTGGCGGTGTACATGCCGCCGCAGGAACCGGGACCGGGGATTGCCACTTCCTCGATCTGCTTGACCTGAATCTCGCTGATGTCACCGCGGGCATGCTGGCCCACGGCTTCGAACACGGAAATGATGTCGGTGTGGCCGGCGCCCGGTCGAATGGTGCCGCCGTACACAAAGATCGAAGGACGGTTCAACCGCGCCATGCCAATCAGGCAGCCCGGCATGTTCTTGTCGCAACCGCCGACGGTGACCAGACCATCGAAGCCTTCGCAGCCGACCACCACTTCGATGGAGTCGGCAATCACCTCGCGGGACACTAGCGAATACTTCATGCCTTCAGTGCCATTGGCGATGCCGTCGGAAATGGTGATGGTGTTGAAAATCACGCCTTTGGCACCCGCCGCATTCGCGCCTTTTTCCGCTTCGATCACCAGTTTGTCGATGTGCATGTTGCAGGGCGTGACCATCGCCCAGGTCGAGGCAATGCCGATCTGCGGCTTCTTGAAGTCTTCATCGGTGAAGCCTACGGCGCGGAGCATGGCGCGTGCGGGGGCGGCTTCGATGCCGTCGATGACCTGGGAGGAATACTTGCGCAGATCGTCTTTGTCGCCCATGACACATCCTCATATGCGGGTGGAAAACAGGGTGAGTATAGAAGGGCTCAGTGACCGGACCGGGACAAACGATTCAGCAACAGACACGCGGGCCCGCCCCGACGTGATATTCTTCGCGCCAACTTGGTTTGACCTATTCAGTTTGCATGTCCTTGAGACGTGCCGACGGAATCACTGTCGCTCAAGCAGCTGAAGCCAATAAAGATAAAAAGTCAGTTCAGAAGGGACATTAAACTGGGGTCGATGCGTTTCGTCGGCCTTGTGTGCCCACCCTGTAATCCCGCTGTGCCTTCACCCATGATCTGCCGTGAAACATGGGGCTGCGTGCGCGAGGATGGAAGGGCGGATGGCGTTTTATCATAGGTGCAACAGATGTTTAAGAAAGTAAACACAGCCCTGCTGGGGTTGGCCTTGTCGTTGGGGATGACCACGGCCCAGGCTGAAGAGGCGAAGAAAGTCGATGTGCTGCTGATTGGCGGCGGCATCATGAGCGCGACCCTGGGTGTATGGCTCAATGAGCTGGAACCTGGCACCTCGATGCAAATGATCGAGCGCCTCGACGGCGTCGCTCAGGAAAGCTCCAACGGCTGGAACAACGCCGGTACCGGTCACTCCGCGCTGGCGGAGCTGAACTACACGCCGGAAGACGAGAGCGGCAAGGTCTCGATCCCGAAGGCTGTTGAAATCAACGAAGCCTTCCAGATCTCCCGTCAGTTCTGGGCCTGGCAGGTTCAGCAAGGCGTGCTGAAAAACCCGCGTTCGTTCATCAACTCCACACCGCACATGAGCTTCGTGTGGGGCGATGACAACATCAAGTTCCTGAAGAAACGCTACGACGCTCTGCAAGCGAGCCCGCTGTTCGCCGGCATGCAGTACTCCGAAGACCCGGCTGTGATCAAGCAATGGGTACCGCTGATGATGGAAGGGCGTGACCCGAACCAGAAAATCGCGGCCACCTGGAGCCCGCTGGGTACTGACGTGAACTTCGGCGAAATTACGCGCCAGTTCGTTGCACATCTGCAAACCACACCGAAATTCGACTTGAAGCTGTCCAGCGAAGTGCAGGACATCACCCGTAACGAAGACGGCAGCTGGCGCGTCAGCTACAAAAACCTCAAAGACGGCAGCAAAACCGAAACCGACGCCAAGTTCGTGTTCATCGGCGCTGGCGGCGGTGCCTTGCACCTGCTGCAGAAGTCCGGCATTCCTGAAGCCAAGGAATACGCAGGCTTCCCGGTAGGCGGCTCGTTCCTCGTGACCGAAAACCCGACCATTGCCGAGCAACACCTGGCCAAGGCCTACGGCAAAGCTTCCGTTGGCGCACCGCCGATGTCGGTTCCGCACCTGGACACCCGCGTGCTGGATGGCAAGCGCGTGATTCTGTTTGGCCCATTCGCGACCTTCAGCACCAAGTTCCTCAAAGAAGGTTCGTACCTGGACCTGCTGACCACCACGACCACACACAACGTGTGGCCAATGACCAAGGTTGGCATCAAGGAATACCCGCTGGTCGAGTACCTGGCAGGCCAACTGATGCTGTCGGATGAAGACCGCCTCAACGCCTTGAAAGAATACTTCCCGAACGCCAAGGCTGAAGACTGGCGTCTGTGGCAAGCCGGGCAGCGTGTGCAGATCATCAAGCGCGACGAAGCCGCCGGTGGCGTGCTGAAACTGGGCACCGAGATCGTCGCTGCGCAAGACGGCAGCATCGCCGGCCTGCTGGGCGCCTCGCCAGGCGCTTCGACCGCCGCACCGATCATGCTGACCGTGCTGCAGAAAGTCTTCAAGGACAAGGTCGCGAGCCCGCAGTGGCAGGAAAAGCTGCACCAGATCGTCCCGAGCTACGGCACCCAGCTGAACGCCAGCCCGGAAAAGGTTGCGCAGGAATGGGCGTACACCGCCAAGGTGCTGGAACTGACGACGCCTCCGGCGACGATGGCTCCGGCAACGACCCCGGTGACTGTCGATCTTGATGCAAAAGCGCCGAAAGCCGATGCTGCGCGTGATATGGCTCTGTAACCAGACCGCCTAATCAAATAAAACCCACTGCACCGGAGACGGTCAGTGGGTTTTTTTGTGGGCGCTGGAATGGGCATTGGACTTGGGGCTCCAGTCCTGTCATCAAATGCTAAGTCACTGACGCTCAATGTAAAGCGAACAGTTTTTGCGTGGCGATACTGACTTGTTTTCCGGCGTCGAACCGTAAGCCTGATACCCCTCCGTAGGGCAGGCACCATTGTGTAGGAGCGAGCTTGCTCGCGATGTGCTCAAGAGCGCTGCGTTTATCCAGTAAACACGCGTCTTCGCTCACGACCATCGCGAGCAAGCTTGCTCCTACAAAAAGCCTCGCGTGCAGGTGGGGAGCCGTCAGTTGCATCTCAATAAAACAATCATAGAGAGCGCAGAATGAAGTTCAGTTTTATAGACAACAGCCAGCCGAGCCGTCGGCGGGTTTTACGTGATGCTTTCACCTTGGCGTTGGCGGCTTCGCCCTTGGCGAGTCTCGCCAAGGCCGCCGATGAAACTGCCGCGACCAGCCAGTCCCCTGAAGACGTGACCTTTGCCGCGGGCCCACGACCGTTGGTGCAATACCCGCAAAAGCGCCCGTTGACTCTGGTGACAACCCGTCCGCCACACCTGGAGACGCCGTTCCCTGTGTTCAATGAAGGGCCGATCACGCCCAACGACGCTTTTTTTGTGCGCTATCACCTGGCTGATTTTCCGACCAGCATTGATCCGGACACTTACCGTTTGACGGTCAAGGGCACGGTCGAGACGCCGCTCTCATTGTCTCTCGCCGAGCTCAAGGCGCTCGCCGAACCGGTGGAAGTGGTCGCCGTCAATCAATGTTCGGGTAACAGTCGTGGCTTCTCGATGCCGCGCGTGTTCGGCGCTCAGTTGGGCAATGGTTCCATGGGCAACGCGCGCTGGGTTGGGGTTTCGCTCAAGACTGTACTGGAAAAGGCCGGGGTGAAAGCCGAGGCTGCGCAAGTGACCTTCCGTGGGCTGGATAAGCCGGTGCTGCCGAGCACCCCGGAATTCATCAAGGCGCTGGACATCAGCCATGCCATGGACGGTGAGCCGATGATCGCCTGGTCAATGAACGGCACCGACCTGCCATTTCTCAACGGTTACCCGATTCGTCTGGTGGTGCCCGGCTACTTCGGTACGTATTGGGTCAAGCATTTGAGCGAAATCGAAGTCGTCGACCACACCTTCGACGGTTTCTTCATGGCCAAGGGTTACCGTCTTCCGGATAACGATTGTTTCTGCATTGCCCCCGGCACCACGGCGGCGAAAACCCTGCCGATTTCCAAGTTGGCGGTGCGCAGTTTCATCACCAGCGTTAAGCACGGCGACGTGATGCCGCTGAACAAAAACGTGCTGCTCAAGGGCATTGCGTTCGACGGTGGCGTGGGGGTCAACAAGGTGGAGGTCTCGATCGACGGCGCGAACACCTGGCGCGAAGCCGCGCTTGGCGAGGATCTGGGGCGATTCTCCTTCCGCGAGTGGACATTGCCGATCACCTTCACCAGCAAGGGCGCGACGCAATTGATGGTGCGCGCCAGCAACAGTGCAGGCGAGACCCAACCGATGAAAGCCGACTGGAACCCCAGTGGTTACCGTCGCCACGTCGTGGAAACCAGCCACGTGACCGTCGCCTGAGGAGGGCCGCATGAAACCCATGAAATTCATCATCACCGCGCTATGCGCGGCTCAGGTGTGTCTGGCGACCCTGGCTAGCGCGGCACCGCTATCGATCACGCTGCCGCCGGAAACGGCAGTATTCAAGCCCAGCGCCATGCCTGGCTACGCATTGGCGCAGCAGAAGTGCTCCGTTTGCCACTCGGCCGATTACATCAACTTTCAGCCGCCAGGCTTGAGCCTGGCCCAGTGGACCGCTGAAGCGGGCAAGATGCAGCACGTGTACGGCGCGCCGATCAGCGATCAGGATGTGAGTGTGATTGGCGCTTACCTGGCGGTGACCTACGGCAGTGCCAAGGCGAGCGATGCCGATGTTCAGGCGGCCTCCAACCCCCCGGCGGCCCAGCCTCCGGTGGTGACAGTTGCCAAAGTCGACGCCAAGGCTTTGCTGCAGAACAATGCCTGCCTGTCCTGCCACGCGATCGATCACAAGGTAGTAGGCCCGGCTTACCACGATGTGGCGGCCAAGTACGCCAAAGACCCGCAGGCATTGGACCGGCTGATGTCCAGCATTCAGCAGGGTGGCAGCGGCAAATGGGGGAATGTGCCCATGCCGCCTTTCGCTCAATTGAGCCCGGATGATCTGAAAAGCCTGGCGACGTTCATCTTGAGTCAGTGAGTCCTGGCCTGTGTCTAGTCCTGAAATAGGTTTACACCTGTTTCAGTCTCAAAACGCCCGATGCACCGCATCGGGCGTTTTGTATTTCAAGGCCAGATGTGGCCGCTCCGCGTTGTAGATCAGCACCGATTCATCAACCATTCTCACCGCGTCGGCCAGGTTCTTGGGGCGATGCAGCAAAAACTCCGTCTTCAAAATCCCGTTTATTCGCTCCGCCATCGCGTTCTGATAGCAGTCATAGCCATCGGTCATCGAACAAATGACCCCGTGCTTGGTGTGAAAACGCTGATAAAGGTCGGAGCAA
>NZ_LHVM01000024.1:0-197346 GCF_001269805.1 Pseudomonas sp. P1.8 | reverse complement strand
GGGTGAGGCAGTCAGGACAAAAGGATCAAAGGCGTCGGCTATCCAAGCGAGGGGACTCTGAGTTTCGGCGCCTGTTTCACAACAGTGCCATGGCCGCCAGCCGCTCGCCGGTCTGGAAACCGTACTACCAGAGCTACCTGGCCAGAGGCCTAAAAGGTACTCAAGCCTTGGTTATCCTGGCACGCAAGCTCGCCAGAGTGATGTTCGCGCTGATGAAAAACCAAAGTGAATACACGCCAAATTCTATGCTTGGGAGTTCCCCCCAAACATAGAATCTCCCACAGGGTGTTGCGTATTACCGGGTTATTGCCCCGGAATATCCTTGCGCAGCTTGACCGGCCCCTTCTGTTTGCGCTTTTTCGCGATGGACGAGCGCATCTTGATGTTGATCGCCTCAACCGCCAGCGAGAACGCCATGGCGAAGTAGACGTAGCCTTTTGGTACGTGCACGTCCAGGGACTCGGCAATCAGCACGGTACCGACGATCAACAGGAACGACAGCGCCAGCATTTTCAGCGACGGGTGCTTTTCAATGAATTCGCTGATTTTGCCCGAGGCGAGCATCATCACCAGCACCGCCACGATGATCGCCGCGACCATGACCGGAACATGGGAGACCATGCCGACAGCGGTAATCACCGAGTCCAGCGAGAACACGATGTCGATGATCGCGATCTGCACGATGGTGTAGAGGAAATTGCCGCCTTTGCCGCCAGGCGTTTCGTTGGTTTCGTCTTCACCTTCCAGCGCGTGGTACATCTCTTGCGAGCTCTTCCACAACAGGAACAGACCACCGAAGAACAGGATCAGGTCACGCCCGGAAATGCCCTGGCCGAACACTTCGAACAGGTCGGTCGTCAGGCGCATGACCCAGGTGATCGACAGCAGTAGCAGGATTCGCGTGATCATGGCCAGCGCCAGACCGAAAATCCGGGTGCGCGCCTGCAGGTGCTTGGGCATGCGGCTGACCAGGATCGAAATCATGATGATGTTATCGATACCCAGGACGATTTCCAGGGCAGTCAGGGTGAAGAAGGCAACCCAGAGTTCAGGGTTGTTCAGCCATTCCATGTGTATTCCTTTGAGCGATTGTTTAAACCACAACGGGCCCGGCTTCTTATCACGAAGCCTGGACCCGAAGTGGCGAGTCTTGGGCTTATAGAGTGCTGAACATCGGGAAAGTCCCCAACAGCAGTGCAGCAACCAGTATGCAGATACAAACCAGCACTGCCCACTTCAGGGTGAAGCGCTGGTGGTCACCGAAGTCGATGCCGGCCAAAGCCACCAACAGGTAAGTCGATGGTACCAGCGGGCTCAACAGGTGGACGGGCTGACCGACGATCGAGGCACGCGCCATTTCCACCGCGGTTATACCGTAATGGCTGGCGGCTTCGGCAAGTACCGGTAACACGCCGTAATAAAATGCATCGTTCGACATGAAGAACGTGAACGGCATGCTCACCAGCGCGG
The DNA here is from genome assembly GCF_001269805.1 of Pseudomonas sp. P1.8. Classification (NCBI taxonomy): domain Bacteria; kingdom Pseudomonadati; phylum Pseudomonadota; class Gammaproteobacteria; order Pseudomonadales; family Pseudomonadaceae; genus Pseudomonas; species Pseudomonas sp. P1.8. The sequence continues at coordinate 195,876 of NZ_LHVM01000024.1, read as the reverse complement.
TAATCACCGCCAGGTACGGGCCGAGGAAGTCAGGAATCACCGCCAGCAGGCTTTTCGACATCGCATCGACCATGCCGGTGCCCGACAGGATACCGGTGAAGATGCCCGCAGCAAAGATCAGACCGACCACCGCCAGCACGCTGCCGGCGTGGGCCGCGACGCGCTCTTTCTGCATTTGCAGGCAAGGGTAGTTGACGATCATCGCGATACTGAACGCCACCATGAACAGTACCGGCAACGGCAACAGGCCGGCGATCAGGGTGCACATCAGACCCAGAGTCAAGGCGCCATTGAACCAGATCAGCTTCGGACGACGGGCATCCGGGAACTGCGACACGCTGATTTCGCTGTGGTCGACTTCATCGCCCACCAGGTGCAGTTCACCCAGGCGCGCACGCTCACGTTTGCCGTAGAAGTAGGCAATGGCCAGGATCGCCACCACACCAGCGGCCATGGCCGGGATCATCGGCACGAAGATGTCGGATGGGTCCACGTGCAGTGCACTGGCCGCACGGGCGGTCGGGCCACCCCATGGGGTCATGTTCATCACGCCACCGGCGAGGATGATCAGGCCGGCCATGATCCGCGGGCTCATGCCGATACGGCTGTAGAGCGGCAGCATGGCGGCCACGCAGATCATGTACGTGGTCGCGCCGTCACCATCAAGGGAAACGACGAGCGCCAGCACGGCGGTACCGACCGAAACCTTCAACGGGTCGCCCTTGACCATTTTGAGAATCTTGCGCACGGCCGGGTCAAACAGGCCGGAGTCGATCATCAGGGCGAAGTACAAGATGGCGAACATCAGCATCACACCGGTCGGTGCAAGCTTGGTGATGCCTTCGAGCATCATCGGGCCGATTTTCGGACCGAAGCCGCCGAACAGGGCGAAGATGATTGGAATCAGGATCAGGGCGATCAGCGCGGACAGGCGCTTGGTCATGATCAGGAACATGAACGTGATGACCATGGCGAAGCCAAGGAAAGTCAGCATGGGAATACTCCAGGCGTAGCGCGGCTAGGGAATGGGCGGTCCGGGCGAGATCAGCGCAGAACGGGAAGCACGAGACGTACGGGCGGAGTTGCAGCGAAGTGGCGGATAGAAGAGGACATCAGAATCACCATTGTTGTTGTTAAATGGGCTGTGCGAGCGATAAACGCTGGCATTGGCCGACCGGTCTGTTGCCGGTAGTGAGGGCGATCCTAATCTGGGAAGCTTTCAGCCAGCTTTCGGCGATGAAAGTGTTGGCTGCAAGTACGACCGGTCGTCGGGTCGGGACAGGAGGCGTTACGGCACTGATCACATCTGGAGGAATCAGCATGGTCGACACTCACACCGGCGGCTGCCACTGCGGACAGGTCCGCTATCAGTTCAGCGGGCCACTGCACGACATCGCCCATTGCCATTGCTCGATCTGCCGTCGGGTCAGCGGTGGCATCGTGACGACCTGGATCACCGTGCCCGCGTCGGCCTTTCAGTGGTTGGCCGGTACACCGTCGCAGTACGACTCTTCAGCCACCTGCGCACGATACTTCTGCGGCAATTGTGGGGCGCAATTGGCCTTGATCACTCACCTGAGCCCGGAGAGCATCGACGTCACCATCGCCACCCTCGATCATCCGGAACAGGGGCCGGCCGAGCGGCACATCTGGACCGACAGCCGCTTGCCGTGGCTGCATCTCGACGAACACTTGCCCGGCGAATCCGAAGAAACACTCTGATCAAAAAACAGACAGATTCAGCGGTCGCGTCGCACCCATCCAGATCGCGTGCTCGGTGTGGTCCAGCAGATCGTCGCCCGTGTCCGGGTGCAGGAACACCACCAACCCCTTGCGATTGAGCGCCAGCCACGGCAGCACCTCACCGATCAGTTGCGGACCGAACGCCAGTTGGCAGCTCCAGTCCGGGTGCGGGCCGACCGGGCGCTCGTGTACACGCCCCATCTTCAGCGGGAACAACTGCGCCGCCTGCTCACACAAGGTGCGCGCCTGAACGATCGTATTGGCGTCGAAATATACGTGAGCGTGATAACCCTTGATCTGCTGCATGGAAATCCCTCTGAAGCGAGTCGAACCCTCATCGTTTTCTGCGAGTCACACACCATATACGCAGTAAAGAATGGAGCTCAGCCATGAAAAATGCCGAAACCCCCGTCGTGAAAGTGGTGCTCTATGGTGCCATGAGTAGCCTGGGCAGTGCGCTGATGGCTGAAATGCTGCGCCGCCAGCATGAAGTGATTGCCATCCTCGATAACCTGACCGCGCTCGCACCGCGCCCCGGTTTGCGTACCAAGACCGGCGACCTGTTCGATGCACAACGGGTCAAGCAAAGTGTGGCAGGCAGTTCTGCCGTCGTCTGTCTGCTGGACGCACCAGGTTTGCCGTTCAACAGCGAATCCGTGGAAAAAACCATCGTACCCGGCCCCGTCGAGCAGGTACTCGCGGTGGACGCTTTGATTGACGGCATGCAGGCCGCGGGCATTTCACGGTTATTTCTCGTGGGCGATTTCGGCGTGCTGGACGATCCGGAATTCGAAGACCAACTGCAATTGCACGCCGCCGAAGAAATTCGCGAGGCACTGCAAAGCAGCCCTTTGCATTGGACCTTGGTGAACGCGCCGTGGGCGGTAGCAGGGCTCGGCATCGAACATTTCACCCACGTCAGCAGCAGCCTGGAACCTGGCCTGGCAGAAACCCTGGAGCGTCTGAACCGGGTAGCCGTGGGGATCGCCGATGAATTGCGGCTGAATCTGCACATTGGTGAACATGTGAATTTTGTGGCGGTTACGCAACGTTAAAGATCGTCCGCGCGCTCGGGCGATCTTTAACGTTCAAACAGCAATCGATGGAAATGACAACCCCGCCAACGACTCGGCACTACTGGCCTGCTCTGCCATCAACCAGTCCACGAACTGCTGAATCAATGCCCTGCGCCGTTTGCGCTGGGGCAGTACTACGTAATATCCAAGCCGAGACATCGCCGACTCTGCAATCGGTCGACACAACAACCCTTGCGCCAGCAAGTTATCCACAAGATGCCGCCAGCCGATGGCCACGCCTTGGCCACCGATCGCAGCCTGAATCAGCAAGGTGTAGTTATCGAAGCGCAATTGGCCAGGCGCTGGCGGCGATGTAATGCCCAGCTCGCGGAACACGCCGCTCCAGTCGAACCAGTTGCTGCTGTTCTCACCGCGCAGGTGCAGCAGTGGAAGCTCCAACAAGCACTGGGCAGGCAGGGGCGCTGGGCGATCAATCAACAACTGCGGGCTGCACACCGGAAATACTTCTTCACTGAACAGCCAATGACTTTCGCCTTGCTTGAAACGGCCATCGCCGAACAAGACCGCGACGTCGATATCCGTGCGCAGCATGTTGTGGCTGCGTTCACTGGTCACAAGACTCACGTCCACTTGAGGGTTGGCGGCATGAAAACGGTGCAGGCGCGGCATCAACCAGTAGGCCGCGAAGGCAAAATCGGTCGCGACTTGCAACACCTCATGCTGTTGTTGTGAGCTGATCGCACTCAATCCTGCTTCGATATTCTGCAAACCCAACTGAACTTGTTCGAACAGGATCATTCCGGCCTCCGTCAATTCGATGCCGCGATAAATGCGGTCGAACAACCGAGTTGCCAATTGCTCTTCCAGGCGCTTGATCTGCTGGCTGATGGCGGGCTGGGTAGTCCCAAGCTCATTGGCCGCAGCCGTGAAGCTGCGCTGACGGGCGGCCGCTTCAAAGGCGCGGAGCAAATCCAGAGACAGGTCACCGAGAGCCTCAAACATAAGCTGTGCTTATCCTAGTCATTGCCGCGCATGGGCTTTACCGCAAAAGGCATGGGTTACATCCTCGATCCCAGCACCTTCGCATAAACATCCACTATGGAATGCCGCGATCACATGAAGCGCAAGAACATTCTTTTCATCATGGCCGATCAAATGGCCGCGCCAATGTTGCCGTTTTACGGCCCTTCGCCCATCAAACTGCCTAATTTGAGTCGCCTCGCTGCCGAAGGCGTGGTGTTTGATTCTGCCTATTGCAACAGCCCGTTGTGCGCGCCATCGCGCTTCACCCTGGTCAGCGGCCAGTTGCCGAGCAAAATCGGCGCCTACGACAATGCAGCCGATTTCCCTGCCGATGTACCGACGTATGCCCACTACCTGCGTCGCCTCGGTTACCGCACTGCATTGTCTGGAAAGATGCACTTCTGCGGTCCCGACCAGTTGCACGGCTACGAAGAACGCCTGACCAGCGATATTTACCCGGCCGATTACGGGTGGGTGGTGAACTGGGATGCGCCGGATGTACGTCCGAGCTGGTACCACAACATGTCGTCGGTGCTGCAAGCGGGACCATGCGTGCGCACCAATCAACTGGATTTCGATGAAGAGGTAGTGTTCAAGGCCCAGCAGTATTTGTTCGATCACATTCGCGAGGAGGGCGATCAGCCGTTCTGCCTGACCGTATCGATGACCCACCCACACGACCCGTACACGATTCCCAAGGCCTTTTGGGATCTGTACGACGATGCTGATATCCCGCTGCCTTCAACGCCGGACCCGCATGACCTCGACCCGCATTCCCAGCGTTTGCTCAAGGTCTACGACCTGTGGGAGAAGCCGCTGCCTGTGGATAAGATCCGCGACGCTCGCCGAGCGTATTTCGGCGCGTGCAGCTATATCGACAGCAACGTCGGCAAACTTCTGCAAACCCTCGAAGAAACAGGGTTGATCAAGGACACTATCATCGTCTTTTCGGGCGATCACGGAGACATGCTCGGCGAACGCGGGCTTTGGTACAAAATGCACTGGTTCGAAATGGCCGCCCGGGTGCCCCTGTTGATCAGTGCGCCGGGACAGTTCGGTGCGGGTCGAGTCAGCGCCTCGGTATCCACTGCCGACTTGCTGCCAACCTTCGTCGAACTGGCGGGCGGCTCGCTGGAGCCTGACTTGCCACTCGATGGACGCTCACTCGTTGCGCACCTGCAAGGGCAGGGCGGTCACGACGAAGTGTTCGGCGAATACATGGCCGAAGGCACGATCAGCCCGCTGATGATGATCCGCCGTGGCGCCTACAAGTTCATCTACAGCGAAGACGACCCTTGCCTGCTTTTCGATGTACAAAATGACCCGCGTGAAATTGAAGAACTCAGCCAATCGCCACAACATCGCCAACTTTTCGAAGATTTTCTCACCGAAGCGCGGGCCAAGTGGGACATCCCGACGATCCACCAACAAGTACTCGCGAGCCAGCGGCGCCGGCGTTTCGTGGCCGACGCCCTGACCATCGGCAAGCTGAAGAGCTGGGATCACCAGCCCCAGGTGGACGCCAGTCAGCAATACATGCGCAACCATATCGACCTCGACGATCTGGAACGCAAAGCCCGTTATCCACAACCCTGCCAAAACCAATAACGTTAAGGGGAAGTCCATGCAAAGGTTATCCACAGTACTGACGGTAGGGCTCCTGGCCTTGGGCAGTGCATCGGCATTCGCCGATCAGGGTTGCGAGACGGTGAAGATGGCCGATCCGGGCTGGAGCGACATCGCCGCGACCAACGCCATCACCGGGTTTCTGCTGGACGGCATGGGCTACAAGGCCAAGGTTGACACTCTTGCGGTGCCGATCACCTTTGGCGGGTTGAAGGACGGCCAGGTTGATGTGTTCCTCGGTAACTGGATGCCGGCACAGCAGGGTTTCTACGACAAGTTCGTGGCGAGCGGCGACGTCACGCAACTGGCGAAAAACCTCGATGGCACAGAATTCACCCTCGCCGTCCCGGATTACGTGTGGGATGCGGGTGTGCATAGCTTTGCCGACCTGAACAAGTACGCGGATAAATTCGACAAGAAAATCTACGGCATCGGCTCCGGCGCGCCGGCGAACCTCTCTCTGCAAGAGATCATCAAGAACAACGATTTCGACATGGGCCAGTGGAAACTGGTCGAATCCAGCGAGCAGGCGATGCTGGCGGAAGTGTCCCGAGCGGTGAAAAAACAGAAGTTCGTGACCTTCCTCGGCTGGACTCCGCACCCGATGAACGTGCAGCTGAAAATGCATTATCTGAAGGGTGGCGAGAAATACTTCGGCGACACCGGCAGCGTCTACACCCTGACCCGCAAGGGTTACGCACAGGCCTGTCCGAATGTCGGCAAGTTGCTGACCAACCTGAGTTTCACTCAGGAAATGGAGAACAGCATCATGGCCGAGGTGGTGAACAAGAAAGTCAGCAACGCAGCTGCCGCAAAGGCATGGATCAAGGCCAATCCGGCGGTGCTGGATAAGTGGCTCGACGGGGTGAAAACCGCAGATGGCAAGGATGCGTTGCCAGCGGTCAAAGCCAAACTTTAGGGGTCAAGGACGCCATCACTAGCAGGCTCGCTTCTACAGGTCGGCGTGCTCCCTGTGGGAGCGAGCCTGCGCGCGATTCGATTTCACCCTTGCGCCATTGCGCCCGACATACCACCCTGACGCATTTGCAGTCATTCACCGAGAGGCTCCATGGCCCTGCCCAGCCGCCATTCACTCTTTCCCTTCCTCACTTGGTTGCCCCGGCAAACCCGCACCAGCGTTGGGCGTGACCTGATCGTCGGCCTCAGCGGTGCGATTCTCGCGTTACCACAATCCATTGCCTACGCCTTGATCGCCGGCCTCCCACCGGAATACGGCTTGTACGCCGCAATCATCCCGGTATTGATCGCCTGTCTGTGGGGCTCGTCGTGGCATTTAATCTGCGGTCCTACGGCGGCGATCTCCATTGTCCTGTACGCCAGCGTCAGTCCTCTGGCAGTTCCGACCTCACAGGACTACGTCACGCTGATCCTGCTACTGACATTCCTGGCCGGCGTTTTCCAATGGTTGCTGGGGCTGCTGCGCTTTGGCGCACTGGTCAATTTCGTTTCGCATTCGGTGGTGCTCGGTTTCACCCTGGGTGCAGCAGTGGTGATTGCCATCGGCCAATTGCCCAACCTCCTGGGGCTGGACTTGCCCAACCAGGCCACCGCGCTGGACAGCCTTATCCTGCTGTGCAAACACCTCGGCGAAGTCGACAAACCCTCGCTGGCTCTGGGGTTGGCGACGGTGATCGTGGGAGTGCTCCTGAAACTGTGGTTGCCGCGCTGGCCGACGCTGCTGATTACTTTGGTGCTGGGTGGATTGCTGGTCTGGCTCTGGCCGTCGAAACTGGGTCATGTGCAACTGGTCAGCGCCTTCACCGGCAAGCTACCGCCCTTCAGCCCGTTGCCACTGGACCTCGACCTGATCCTGCGCCTGCTGCCAAGTGCCGTGGCGGTGGGCATGCTGGGGTTGGTGACCAGCCTGTCGATTGCCCGTTCGATCTCCGCACGTTCTCAGCAGATACTCGACGCCAACCAGGAAGTCCGCGCCCAAGGCTTATCCAACATCGTCGGTGCGTTTTTTTCCGGATCGCTGTCAGCCGGCTCTTTCACCCGCTCGGGCTTGAGCTACGAAGCAGGAGCCTGCTCACCATTGGCGGGGATTTTTTCGGCGCTGTGGGTGGCGTTGTTTGCGATCTTTGGCGCCCAATTGATCGCGCATATCCCGATCCCGGCCATGGCCGGCAGCATTCTGTTGATCGCTTGGGGCCTGGTCGATCATCGCGGCATCCGCGCGTTATTGCGGGTCAGCCGCGCCGAGTTCATGGTGATGGTGCTCACCTGTCTCGCCACGTTGCTTTTGGAGTTGCAGACAGCCATTTACGCCGGCGTACTGGCGTCGCTGTTCGTCTACCTCAAGCGCACCTCACAACCGCGGGTGCAGCATTGGCGCGATGGCGAGGAAGACATCCTGCGGGTTGGCGGCTCGATCTTTTTCGGTGCCAGCCACTACCTGCAAGTTCGCCTGCAACGCATGCACGGCACGCGGGTGGTGATCGAGGCGCAGCAGATCAACTTCATCGATTATTCCGGCGTGGAAATGCTGCATCAGGAAGCGCGGCGATTGCTGCGCCAGGATCGCAGCCTGACCTTGCGCCGGGCGCGGCCGCAAGTGGTGGAAGAACTGAGAAAGCTGGAGGGCGCAGAGAAATGCCCGATCCGGTTTGAGGATTGAAAAGATCGCAGCCTGCGGCAGCTCCTACAGGATGGATGCAAATCCTGTGTAGGAGCTGCCGAAGGCTGCGATCTTTTGACGTTAAAGGGCCAACTGCCGGCGAAGTTCAGCCAACACCGGTGCCGTGTCCGGACGCATGCCGCGCCACAGGAAAAATGCTTCCGCCGCTTGCTCGGCGAGCATCCCCAGCCCATCCATCGCCACCGCAGCGCCATGTTCGCTGGCCCAACGGCAGAACGAGGTCGGGTCTTTTCCGTACATCATGTCGTAGCAAACGGTCTTGCCCGGTTCGATGAGGCTGCTGGCAATCGGCGGCACGTCGCCGGACAGGCTCGCGGACGTCGCGTTGATGATCACGTCCACCGACTCGCGCAACCAGTCAAAACCACTGGCCGATACCGGCCCCAGATCGGCGAACAGCTCGGCCAGCAACTCGGCTTTTTCCACCGTGCGGTTAGCGATGATCACCGATGCCGGCTGTTCGGCCAGCAACGGCTCCAATGCACCGCGCACCGCCCCACCAGCACCCAGCAACAGGATACGTTTGCCCTTGAGGCTCAGACCCAGGTTGACCGTCAGGTCCCGAACCAGCCCGGCACCATCGGTGTTGTCGCCCAACAGGCTGCCGTCCGCCAGTTTGCTCAGGGTATTCACCGCGCCGGCCCGCTGCGCCCGGGCGGTCAGGGCGTTGGCCAATCGATAGGCCTCTTCCTTGAACGGTACGGTCACATTCGCCCCGCGACCTTCGAGGAAAAAGGTGCGGGCGCAGGTGGAAAAGTCATCCAGTGGCGCCAGCAACGTGTTGTAGTCGAGTTTTTGCGCGGTTTGTTCGGCGAACAGGCGATGGATCAGCGGCGACTTGCTGTGGCCAATCGGGTTACCGAATACGACATAACGGTCCATCTACACACCCTCACCCGTAGGAGCTGCCGAAGGCTGCGATCTTGTTGGCAGCCCCGACGACGTAAGCCAAAACCTAAAAATCAGCCCTTGGCCAACCAATCGCGGTCTTGCAGGAAGTACTCGGTCAGGCGCGCTTCTTCGCTGCCAGGCTCGGCCTTCCAGTCATAACCCCAACGCACTTGCGGTGGCAGGGACATCAGGATCGACTCGGTACGCCCGCCCGATTGCAGGCCGAACAGCGTGCCGCGGTCGTAAACCAGGTTGAACTCGACATAGCGCCCACGACGGAATTCCTGAAACTCGCGCTGTTTTGCAGTGAACGCATCATTTTTACGGCGTTGCACGATCGGCAGGTAGGCGTCGATGTACGCATCGCCGATGGCACGCATGAAGGCGAAACTGGTGTCGAAGTCCCACTCGTTCAGGTCATCGAAAAACAGCCCGCCGATGCCGCGCGGTTCGTGGCGATGCTTGATGTGGAAGTAGCTGTCGCACCAGGCCTTGTAACGCGGATAGACATCCACACCGAATGGTGCGCAAGCCTGCTCGGCGATACGGTGCCAATGGATGCAGTCTTCTTCATTGCCATAGTACGGCGTCAGGTCGAAACCACCCCCGAACCACCAGACGGGCTCTTCACCTTCTTTTTCTGCAATGAAAAAACGCACGTTAGCGTGGGACGTCGGGACATGCGGGTTATGCGGATGAATCACCAGCGACACGCCCAGGGCCTCAAAGCCACGCCCAGCCAGTTCCGGGCGGTGGGCGCTGGCGGACGGTGGGAGACCGCTGCCGAAGACGTGGGAAAAGTTGACGCCGCCCTTTTCAATCACCGCGCCGTTTTCTATCACACGAGTGCGACCGCCACCGCCAGCAGGCCGGGTCCAGGCATCTTCAACGAAGCGCGTGCCACCGTCTTCGGCTTCCAGGGCAGCACAAATACGGTCTTGCAGGTCGAGCAGATAGGCCTTTACGGCCTCGGTGCGGGTCGTCATGTCATCACCTTGAATCGGGCAAAGCTACGCGGCGCTCCACTGGAGCTCGGCCTGCGCAAATGGGCGCGTAGCATAACACCGCAAGTTCCCCCTTCGCAGTTGACGAAGATCAAGCTTAGGAGTCCGATAGGGAGCTTGGTAAAACGACCTCAGGAGAGAGCAGATGGCAAAGCGTATCCAGTTCCGTGCCCATGGCGGTCCCGAAGTGCTCGAGTATGTGGATTACCAGCCTGCCGAGCCAGGTCCGAAGGAAGTGCGCGTGGCCAACAAGGCCATCGGTCTGAACTTCATCGACACCTATTACCGCAGCGGACTCTACCCGCCGCCATCCCTGCCATCGGGTTTGGGCTCGGAAGGCGCGGGTGTGGTCGATGCGATAGGCAGCGACGTGACCCGGTTCAAGGTCGGTGACCGCGTGGCCTACGGCAGCGGCCCGTTGGGCGCCTACAGCGAAGTTCACGTGTTGCCCGAGGCGAATCTGGTGAAACTGCCGGAGGCCATCAGTTTCGAACAAGCGGCGGGTGTGATGCTCAAGGGCCTGACGGTGCAATACCTGCTGCGTCAGACTTATGAACTCAAGGGTGGCGACACCATCCTGTTCCACGCGGCGGCCGGTGGTGTCGGCTCCCTGGCCTGCCAGTGGGCCAAGGCGTTGGGCGTGAAGCTGATCGGCACGGTGAGCTCGGCGCAGAAGGCCGCATTGGCCAAGGCTAACGGTGCTTGGGCGACCATCGACTACAGCCACGAAAACGTTGCACAACGTGTACTGGAATTGACCGACGGAAAGAAAGTCCCGGTGGTGTACGACGGTGTTGGCAAGGACACGTGGCTGACGTCGCTCGACAGCGTCGCGCCGCGAGGGCTGGTGGTGAGCTTCGGTAATGCTTCCGGCGCGGTAGACGGGGTGAACCTGGGGATTCTGGCGGGGAAGGGTTCGCTGTATGTAACCCGGCCTACCTTGGCCACTTATGCGAACAACGCCGAGAATCTGCAGCGCATGGCGGATGAATTGTTCGAGATGATCATCAGCGGCAAGTTGAAGGTGGATATCAGCCAGACGTATTCACTGGCGGATGCGGCGAAGGCGCAGACCGAGTTGTCAGCGCGACGTACGACCGGTTCGGTTGTTTTGCTGCCCTGACGGACGCCATCGCTAGCACGCTAGCCCCACATTGGATCTGTGGTGTTCACAAAACCAGCGTGGGAGCTAGCCTGCTAGCGATGGGCGCACCTCGGTCTTAATCCGGGCGCACAACGTGCCCGGTCGCCAGATCGCGAATCACACTCGGGTTCTTGCGCCCGCCCAGCATTCCGCCAAGCACCAGATCCACCTGACCACGAAAATACTGCTCGACGCGAATCCTCGTACGCGCCGCCGGACGCCCCTGCGGGTTGGCCGATGTCGACACCAACGGCCCGACCAGCGCACACAAATCCCGGATTTGAGGGTGATCGCTGACCCGCAGCGCCACCGTTTCATGCACGCCGGTGATCCAAGGCGGCAGCAGGTTCTGGTGCGGCACCAGCCAGGTGTTTGGCCCTGGCCAAGTGCTGGCCATGCGATCCATCCACAGCTCGGGGAAGTCTTCGAACAGGAAGTCGAACTGACGGATATTATCGGCGACCAGAATCAGCCCCTTGTCCACGGAGCGACCCTTAATCTCCAGCAATCGCTCCACCGCATCGAGGTCCCAGGGGTCGCAACCCAGACCCCAGACTGCTTCGGTTGGGTAGGCAATCACCGCCCCAGCGCGAACTGCTTGCGCGGCTTGTTGCACACGCCAACTGTTGACCATGAAAAACTCTCCAGAATAAGGCTCTGCGCAGTTTACCGATCTTGTTTATAAAACCTAGCTCACCCGTGCAAACCAGCGCCCGTTTTCACACACCGCACGCCCGTCCATTTCCAGCTCCGTCAACGCCGCCAGCACTTTCGGCAAGGCCCAACCACTGGCGTCGACCAGCGCTTCACTGGTCAGGGGCGCCGCATGCAATAACAGTAACAGCGGATCAGTCGTCGTAACCTCGCTTGTCTCTGTGAACAATGGTTGTTGCTGCCAGCCACGCAATGCTTCAAGGATGTGTTCGATGGTTTCAACCAAGACCGCGCCATCGCGGATCAACTGATGACAGCCACGGGCGCCGGGATGATGGATGGACCCGGGAATCGCAAACACCTCGCGTCCTTGTTCCGCCGCCAGCCTCGCAGTAATCAGCGAACCGCTGGCGACACTGGCCTCAACCACCAGAACACCGAGGGATAAACCGCTGATGATCCGGTTGCGTCGAGGGAAGTTACCGGCGCTTGGGCCGGTATCCAGCGCAAACTCTGAAAGCACTGCGCTGCCCGAGGCGATCATGGCGTCTGCCAGGCGCCGATTGCGCTGTGGATAAAACTTCTCAAGACCCGTGCCAAGCACACCGACCGTTTGCCCGCCGATATCGATCGCGGCCTGGTGTGCAGCGGCATCGACGCCCAGTGCCAGACCGCTGGTGATAACAAAGCCGGCGCCGGCGAGGCTGCGGGAAAACGCGCTGGCGGTGTCCATGCCCGGTCGCGATGCTCGTCGGCTGCCGACCATGGCCAGCTGCGGTTTTTCCAGAATGCCCGGATCGCCTGCGACGAATAACAGTGGTGGCGCATCGCTGATCTGCGCCAGCATCGCCGGGTAGTCCGGCTGGTCCCACATCAGCAAATGCTGGCCCGGACGCTCCAGCCAAGCCAATGCATGGCTGGCGCCATCACGAATTTCAGCACTACGCCTGGCCTCAGAACAAGCCATCGGCAAACCCAACGCACGCCAGGCACTGGCGGGCGCGCTGATGGCTTTGGATGCCGAACCGAAGGCCTCAAGCAACTTCTTGAAGCGCGCCGGACCGAGCTCCGGTAAACGGTGCAAACGCAAACGAGCTTCCAGTTCCGCAGGGGAAACCGGTGTGACAGGAGACAGCGACATGGATCATCCTTGATCGATTTGAGTTCCCGTCGATGCGGGAACAAGCTGTGGATAACTCTGTTGGTAACTTGTGAACCAAGCTTACGGATTTCGCACTTTGTCCATCACCGCCAGCGAGCGCGAAGCGTCAAGCACCAGCCCGTAACTGAGCTTGTCGTAGGTACGGAAAACCATCAGCAGACCAGCGCGTTCATCAGGAATTTTCAGCGGTTGACCCGTGATCCGGTCGCGCACGGTTTCACCGGTTTTCATGACTTCCAACACGTTGCCCTCGACCAAGCCATCGCGCTGCCCCTTGTTCAGCGTGACCACGTCCATCGCGCCGATTTGCGTCACACCGCGAGGCACATCAATGATCAAGCCAACAATCGGGGTACCGGGTGAACTGGGCTTGAACGCCGAATGGATCGAACGCTCCTCGCCGCTGAACAATCGATCGCCCACACGCACTTCCTGGGTGGTGCGTTGCAGGTCGAGCGTAGCCACCTCGCCTTCGATAGCTATCACCTCGCCACCACCGATGTCATCGGCATTGATGCCCAGAACCTCTTGGCTCTGCGGGTCGGCGTAAACCTTGCCCTGGCGGAAGATACCGTATACCGGTTGCGCGGGGTCGAAGTGGCCCCGAGCAAAGATTCGGTCGCCACTGCCGCTGAGCACGCGCTCGGCATCGCCGGCGACAATGTAGGGTGCCTTGTCGAAATCCTCGGCCTTGTCGACGATGCGGTTGCTTAACAAAAAGCTGTTGATCGATTTCAGCGCAACGCTCGGGAGGGCCTCGGTCTGCGGGCTGACACGCACCTGGGGCGACAACTTTATGGTGGGAATGTCTTGCCCGGGCAGCGCTTGCCCATGCGCGAAACCGCCCGAGACCAGAAGCAGCAGGGCGAGTAGTGATTTCCTCATGCGGTGAATCCCTTTATTATGTGCGTTCACGTGAAACGCCTGAGCCCAGCTGCTCGCTCCCGGCTTGCTTGTCAAAACTTGCTTGTCATCAGAAGGGAGCTACGTTTTACAACGGTAGCCTGCATTTCTTCGGACCCGCCAGGCCATCGACCCGACCTTACTTCACACGTGCAGTCATCAAGATTATGGCCATTTTAAACATCCTCGAATTTCCTGATCCGCGTCTGCGCACTATCGCCAAACCTGTGGCCGTAGTGGACGACGAAGTGCGTCAGTTGGTCGACGATATGTTTGAAACAATGTATGAAGCGCCAGGCATCGGCCTCGCCGCGACCCAGGTCAACGTGCACAAACGCATCGTCGTCATGGACCTCTCCGAAGACCGCACCGAACCTCGGGTGTTGATCAACCCTGAGTTCGAGTCCCTGACCGAGGAGATGGAGCAATACCAGGAAGGCTGTCTTTCGGTACCGGGCTTCTATGAAAACGTCGATCGCCCGCAAAGGATCAAGGTCAAGGCTCTGGACCGTGACGGCCAACCTTACGAACTGATCGCCGAAGGCCTGCTCGCCGTGTGCATCCAGCACGAATGCGACCACCTCAACGGCAAATTGTTCGTCGACTATCTGTCCACGCTCAAACGCGACCGCATCAAGAAGAAGCTGGAAAAACAGCATCGCCAAAACGCTTGATGCCCTCCTTCAAAGGCTTGCTGCGGCAAGCCTTTTTCTTTTCAAGATGCTTTGCAATAGAGAACACCCATGACTGAGCCACTGCGCATCGTCTTTGCCGGCACCCCGGAATTCGCCGCCGAACACCTCAAGGCCCTGCTCGACAGCCCTTACGAGATCGTCGCGGTCTACACCCAACCGGATCGCCCGGCTGGTCGTGGGCAAAAATTGATGCCGAGCCCGGTCAAGCAGTTGGCCCTGGAAAACAACATCCCGGTGTTGCAGCCCCCGACCCTGCGCAATGAAGATGCTCAGGCTGAACTGGCCGCATTGAAGCCGGACTTGATGGTGGTGGTCGCCTACGGCCTGATCCTGCCGCAAGTGGTGCTGGATATTCCGCGCCTGGGTTGCATCAACAGTCACGCCTCGCTGCTGCCACGCTGGCGCGGTGCGGCGCCGATCCAGCGCGCCGTGCAAGCAGGTGACGCCGAAAGCGGCGTGACCGTGATGCGCATGGAAGCCGGTCTCGACACCGGGCCGATGTTGCTCAAAGTCACCACGCCAATCAGCGCCGAAGACACGGGCGGCAGCCTCCACGATCGCCTGGCGGAAATGGGCCCACCGGCCGTGATCCAGGCCATTGCCGGTCTCGCCGCAGGCTCGCTGGAAGGGGAAGTGCAGGACGACAGCCTCGCCACCTACGCGCACAAATTGAACAAGGACGAAGCGCGTATCGACTGGACTCGCCCGGCAGTTGAGCTGGAACGTCTGGTCCGCGCCTTCAATCCATGGCCGATCACTCACAGCACCTTGAACGGCGAAGCCCTGAAAGTGCTGGCCGCGACCCTCGCCGAAGGCAAAGGCACGCCGGGTGAAATCATCAGCGCCAGCAAGGACGGCCTGATCGTCGCGTGCGGCGAGCAGGCCTTGTGCCTGACCCGACTGCAATTGCCCGGCGGCAAGGCGCTGAACTTCAGCGACCTGTTCAACAGCCGTCGCGAGAAATTCGCTACAGGTATCGTCCTCGGCCAAGCGGCGGACGCTCAATGAATCCGCGTCTGGCCGCCGCCAAGGCACTCGCCGCTGTCCTGAACGGAAAAGCCTCGCTCAACAGTTCGCTACCGACACAAATGGACAAGGTCGAGGACCGTGATCGCGGCTTCACCCAGGACCTGGCGTTCGGCACCGCACGCTGGCAGCCGCGCTTGTCGGCCCTGGCGGCCAAGCTGCTGCAGAAGCCGTTCAAGGCAGCCGATGCAGATGTCGAAGCGTTGCTGTTGGTCGGTCTCTATCAATTGCTCTACACCCGCGTCCCGGCGCACGCCGCCATCGGTGAAACCGTCGGTTGCGCCGACAAGCTGAAAAAGCCTTGGGCCAAGGCTTTGCTCAACGCTGTGCTGCGTAATGCTCAACGCGAAAGCGAAACAATTTTCGCCGAGCTGGAACGTGATCCAGTGGTGCGCACTGCTCATCCACGCTGGTTGCAGAAATCCTTGAAGGCGTTCTGGCCAGAGCAATGGGAAGCCATTTGCGCAGCCAACAACGCGCATCCGCCGATGATTTTGCGGGTCAACCGTCGCCATCACAGCCGTGATGCCTACCTCGGTTTACTGACCGAAGCCGGTATTGCCGCGACGCCGTGCGTTTATAGCCGCGACGGCATCGTGCTCGAAGCCGCCACCGATGTGCGCGGCCTGCCGGGTTTCGCCGACGGCTGGATCAGCGTGCAGGACGAAGCCGCGCAACTGGCTGCCGATCTGCTCGACCTGGCCCCAGGTCAACGGGTGCTCGACGCCTGCTGCGCTCCGGGCGGCAAGACCTGCCACATCCTCGAGGCCGAGCCAAAGCTGGCTGGCGTCGTCGCGGTGGACCTGGAAGCCAAACGTCTGGTGCGAGTGCGGGAAAACCTCGAACGCTTGAAGCTCAGCGCCGAACTGATCGCCGCCGACGGTCGCGACACTCAGGCGTGGTGGGATGGCAAGCCGTTCCAGCGCATCCTGCTGGACGCGCCGTGTTCGGCGACCGGCGTGATTCGTCGTCACCCGGACATCAAACTGACCCGCCAACCCGACGACATCGCCGCGCTTGCGGTGCTGCAAGGTGAACTGCTGGACGCGATGTGGATAACGTTGGAGGTGGGCGGCATTCTGCTCTACGCCACCTGTTCCACTTTGCCGACCGAGAACACCGAAGTCATCGAAGCGTTCCTCGCCCGCACACCGGGCGCCCGTGAGCTGGACCTGGCCACCACGGCCGGGATCAAACAGCCCCATGGGCGTCAGTTGCTGGCCCAGGAAGGCGGGCACGACGGGTTCTACTACGCCAAGCTGATCAAGATCGCCGCCGCACGCGGTTAAACGGATTCAATGGAGTGACTGGATGAAAATCATCATCCTCGGAGCAGGACAGGTCGGCGGTTCGCTGGCGGAACACCTGGCGAGCGAAGCGAATGACATCACCGTGGTCGACACCGATGGCGAACGCCTGCGCGACCTCGGCGATCGCCTGGACATCCGCACGGTTCAGGGCCGCGGATCGTTCCCGACCGTGCTGCGTCAGGCCGGTGCCGACGACGCGGACATGCTGGTCGCCGTGACCAGCAGCGACGAAACCAACATGGTCGCCTGCCAGGTCGCCCATACCCTGTTCCACACCCCGACCAAAATCGCTCGGGTGCGCGAAGCCGCGTACCTGACCCGCGAAGAGCAACTGTTCCAGAACGAAGCGATTCCGGTCGACGTGCTGATCAGCCCGGAACAAGTGGTTACCAACTACATCAAGCGCCTGATCCAGCACCCTGGTGCCTTGCAGGTGATCGACTTCGCCGAAGGCAAGGCGCAACTGGTGGCGGTACGGGCTTACTACGGCGGGCCGCTGGTGGGCCAGCAACTGCGGCAGTTGCGCGAGCACATGCCGAACGTCGAAACCCGCGTCGCTGCGATTTTCCGTCGCGACCGGCCGATCCTGCCCCAGGGCGACACGGTCATCGAAGCGGACGACGAGGTTTTTTTCATCGCCGCCAAAGCGAACATTCGTGCCGTGATGAGTGAAATGCGCCGTCTCGACGAGACCTACAAACGCATCGTTATCGCCGGTGGCGGGCAGATTGGTGAACGCCTGGCCGAGGCCATCGAGAGCCGCTATCAGGTGAAAATCATCGAGATGAACCCGGCGCGTTGCCGACATCTTTCGGATCATCTCGACAGTACCGTGGTGTTGCAGGGCAGTGCCTCGGACCGCGACCTGCTGATGGAAGAGAACATCGCCGACGCGGATCTGTTCCTGGCCCTGACCAACGACGACGAAGCCAACATCATGTCATCGCTGCTGGCCAAGCGCCTGGGGGCGAAGAAGGTGATGACCATCATCAACAACCCGGCCTACGTCGACCTGATCCAGGGCGGCGACATCGACATCGCCATCAGCCCGCAACTGGCGACCATTGGCACCTTGCTGGCCCACGTTCGCCGTGGAGACATCGTCAGCGTGCACTCACTGCGCCGGGGGGCGGCAGAAGCCATCGAGGCGATCGCCCATGGCGATGTGAAATCGAGCAAGGTGATCGGCAAGGCCATCGAAAATATCGGTTTACCGCCAGGTACCACGATCGGCGCGATCATCCGCGACGAAGAAGTGATCATCGCCCACGATGACACCGTGATCGAGGCGGGTGACCATGTGATTCTGTTCCTTGTGGATAAAAAGCATATTCGCGATGTGGAGAAGCTGTTCCATGTGGGGTTGAGTTTCTTCTGATCCCTTAGACCGCCTTCGCTGGCAAGCCAGCTCCTACATAGAATCGCGCATAACCTGTGGGAGCTGGCTTGCCAGCGAAGGCGATTTCGAAAACGACAACCATTCGGAAACTCCTCCATGATCGAATCCCTGGAAAAAATGCTCGCCAAGGGTGTGGATAACGCATTGCTGCGCTTCGGCCTGGGCAAGGGTTATCTGGATCTAGGGGAGAACGCCAAGGCTGCTGAACATTTCCAGCGCTGCGTCGAGCTCGACCCGAAGTATTCAGCGGCCTGGAAACTACTGGGTAAAGCCCATCTGGCGCTGGCGGACCATGCAGCAGCGCGCCGAGCCTGGGAGCAAGGCCTTGAGGCCGCTCGCGCCCATGGCGACAAGCAGGCAGAAAAGGAAATGATGGTGTTCCTGAAGAAGCTCGAGCGTCAGGCGCACTGATCAGAGATAACGCAAACCGATGCCTTCGGCATCCACTTGCACCACTTCCATGCGCACCCGCGGCGCACCTGTGGGCAAGTCCTGCACCTGACCGTAAACCACCGCCCCCCGGGGCAGGGCCGACAGTTGCGGATGCTTGACGTAAACGCCGGTGGTCGACAGGTTGCGCGTCTGCCCCAGGCAATCGCCAAAGCTTTCGTGACTAATCTTGATTCGGAACGACTTGCGGTGTTCGGACATCTTCTGCGCCCTTGAATGAACGGTTGTGGATAACCCCGACGCCAGGCTATCCACAGATCATGCCAATCGACTCAATACCAACGCTCTTCGCCCGGCGGACGTTTCTTGAAGCGCTTCATGCTCCACATGTACTGGCTCGGATACGCCCCGACATAACGCTCGACCACTTTACTCATGGCCGCGCAGGATTCCTTCGTATCGGTGCTGTACATGGCCTCGGGCGCGGCTTCCAGGATCACTTTGTAGCCAGAACCGTCCGGCAGGCGCAATGCATGCAGGAACACACCGACCGCTTTGCCGCCGGCAAGCATGTTGGGCACAAATTTGCTGGTCAGCGCCTGGGTCGCGAAGAACGGTACAAAGATCCCGGCGGATTCGGACGGTTCCGGGTCAGCGGGAATCCCCACTGCACCACCTTTGCGCACTTCCTTGATGACGCTGAGGATGCCTTCCTTGGTGGAAGCAGCGACCTTGTTGCCCAGCTGTACCCGCTGCTTTTGCAGCAATTCATCCACCGCCTTCAACTTCGGTGGACGATAGAAAATGATCGGTTTGCACTGGCTGCAATAGAAGTGGTTCAGCACTTCCCAATTGCCCAGGTGGCTGGTGATGCCAACCACACCTTTGCCGGAGGCGAGGGCGTCCTTCAATATGTCGAGGCCTTCGACCTCGCGCACCAGGTCGATGGAGCGCTGGGCCGGCCAGATCCAGGCGCAGGCACTTTCGGTCAGTGACTTGCCGATATCTTTGAGGCTCTGACCGACGAGGCGCTCACGCTCTGCCGGGTCCATGTCCGGAAAACACTTGGACAGGTTGATCCGCACCACGTCACGGGAACGGTTCGGGATTTTCCACATCATCCAGCCAATCGCCGAGCCGACGGCCTGCACCGCTCGCCACGGAAGCAGGGCAAAGAGCCGCAGAGCGCCTACCAGCAAGGCGCCTTTAAACTTATCCACAGGTCACTCCTGATCTTGTGCTGTGTACGAGGCGGCCATTCTAACCGCCGTTCGCCAACAGCGCGTAGCGGTCACAATCGCGCGTGTGGTCCATGACCATGCCTGAGGCCTGCATCAGCGCGTAGCAGATGGTCGGCCCGACGAACGTGAAACCGGCTTTTTTCAGGCCCTTGCTCATCTCCACGGCGGATGGCGTAACGGCCGGAACTTCGCTGCGATCCTTGAAATGATTGATCACCGGCACACCACCGACGAACGACCAGAGAAACGCTACAGGGTCCTCCAGCGCCAGCCAGGCTTGGGCATTGCGCCGGGCCGCATTGAGTTTGAGGCGGTTGCGGATGATGCCCCGATCGAGCATCAGTTCGTCGATTTCCGCGTCGCTCATCTGCGCCACGCGCTGGACATCAAAACCGAACATGACCTGGCGATAATGCTCGCGTTTACGCAGCACAGTGATCCAGGAAAGGCCGGCCTGGAACCCTTCGAGCAAAAGCAACTCGAACAAACCCTGCGCATCGCGTAGCGGCGTGCCCCACTCCTGATCGTGATAAGCCATGTACAGCGGATCTTCGGAACACCAAAAGCAGCGTGGCATAAGGCTCCAGGGGGCGTGCGCAGCAACGAATCGGGTATACTCCCGCTCTTTAAATCGCAGCCCAAGAAACAGGTGAATTTCGTGAGCCAGCCTACGCCAGCCGTGCGTACCTTCCAAGACTTGATCCTCGCCCTCCAGCAATACTGGGCCGAGCAAGGTTGCGTGGTACTTCAGCCCTACGATATGGAAGTAGGCGCCGGCACTTTCCACACAGCAACATTTCTGCGCGCCATTGGCCCGGAAACCTGGAACGCCGCCTATGTGCAGCCTAGCCGTCGCCCGACCGACGGGCGCTACGGCGAAAACCCGAACCGTCTTCAACACTACTACCAGTTCCAGGTCGTTCTGAAGCCGAACCCGGACAACTTCCAGGAACTGTATCTGGGCTCGCTCAAGCACGTCGGCCTGGACCCGCTGGTCCACGACATCCGCTTCGTCGAAGACAACTGGGAATCGCCGACCCTCGGCGCCTGGGGTCTGGGCTGGGAAGTCTGGCTCAACGGCATGGAAGTAACCCAGTTCACCTACTTCCAGCAAGCGGGCGGCATCGAGTGCTACCCGGTGACCGGCGAGATCACCTACGGTCTTGAGCGTCTGGCCATGTACCTGCAAGGCGTGGACTCGGTCTACGACCTGGTCTGGGCTGACGGCCCAATGGGCAAAGTGACCTACGGCGATGTGTTCCACCAGAACGAAGTGGAGCAGTCGACCTACAACTTCGAACACGCCAACGTCGAGAAGCTGTTCGAACTGTTCGATTTCTACGAAAGCGAAGCCAAGCGCCTGATCGAACTCGACCAGCCGCTGCCGTTGCCGAGCTACGAAATGGTGTTGAAGGCTTCCCATACCTTCAACCTGCTGGATGCACGCCGGGCGATTTCCGTGACCGCGCGTCAGCAATACATCCTGCGTGTACGCACCCTGGCGCGTTCCGTTGCGCAAGCCTACCTGCTGGCTCGCGCCAAGCTGGGCTTCCCGATGGCGACCCCGGACCTGCGTGACGAAGTACTGGCCAAGCTGGAGGCTGCACAATGAGTGCTCTGGATTTTCTGGTTGAACTGGGCACTGAAGAACTGCCACCCAAAGCCTTGAACACCTTGGCCGAGGCGTTCCTCGCCGGTATCGACAAGGGCCTGCAAGCTGCCGGCCTGAACTACGAGACCAAAACCGTTTATGCCGCGCCGCGCCGTCTGGCCGTGCTGATCACCGCACTGGCCACCCAGCAGCCGGATCGCAGCATCAACCTCGATGGCCCGCCACGTCAGGCCGCGTTCGATGCTGAAGGCAACCCGACCCAAGCGGCACTGGGCTTTGCCAAGAAGTGCGGCGTCGACCTGAGCGAAATCGATCAGAGCGGCCCGAAACTGCGCTACAGCCAAAGCATCGCCGGCAAGCCGACCGCGAGCCTGCTGCCGACCATCGTCGAAGATTCGCTGAACGACTTGCCGATCCCGAAACGCATGCGTTGGGGTGCGCGCAAAGAAGAATTCGTGCGTCCGACCCAATGGCTGGTGATGCTGCTCGGCGACCAGGTCATCGACTGCACCATCCTGGCCCAGAAGGCTGGCCGTGATTCCCGTGGTCACCGCTTCCATCATCCACAAAACGTGCGCATCGGTTCGCCGTCCAGCTACCTGGCCGACCTGCGTGCCGCCTACGTGCTGGCCGACGCCAACGAGCGTCGCGAGATCATCAGCAAGCGCACCGAAGAGCTGGCCACCCGTCAGGAAGGCACGGCAATCGTTCCGCCAGCCCTGCTCGACGAAGTGACCGCACTGGTTGAATGGCCGGTGCCGCTGGTGTGCTCGTTCGAGGAACGTTTCCTCGACGTGCCACAAGAAGCCCTGATCACCACCATGCAGGACAACCAGAAGTATTTCTGCCTGCTGGATGCCGAAGGCAAGTTGCTGCCACGTTTCATTACCGTGGCCAACATCGAGAGCAAAGACCCGCAGCAGATCATCGCCGGTAACGAGAAAGTGGTTCGCCCACGCCTGACCGACGCCGAGTTCTTCTTCAAGCAAGACAAGAAGCAGAAACTCGAAGACTTCAACCTGCGCCTGCAGAACGTGGTGTTCCAGGAAAAACTCGGTAGCGTCTATGACAAGGCCGAGCGCGTTTCCAGGCTCGCTGCGTTCATCGCTCAGCGCATTGGTGGCAACGCTGCATGGGCTGCCCGCGCAGGCCTGCTGTCCAAGTGCGACCTGTCGACCGAGATGGTCGGCGAGTTCCCGGAGATGCAAGGTGTCGCCGGTTACTACTACGCCCTCAACGATGGCGAGCCGGAAGATGTCGCGCTGGCGCTGAACGAGCAGTACATGCCCCGCGGTGCCGGCGCTGAACTGCCTGCCACGCTGACAGGTGCGGCCGTGGCCATTGCCGACAAGCTCGACACCCTGGTCGGCATCTTCGGCATCGGCATGCTGCCAACCGGCAGCAAAGACCCGTACGCACTGCGCCGTGCTGCGTTGGGCGTACTGCGTATCCTGATCGAGAAGCAACTGGACCTGGATCTGAACGACGCCGTGGCTTTCGCCGTGAACGCGTTCGGTACCAAGGTCAAGGCTGCCGGCCTTAACGACTCGGTACTGGAGTTCATCTTCGACCGTCTGCGTGCCCGTTACGAAGACGAAGGCGTGGATGTCGCGACCTACCTGTCGGTTCGCGCCCTGAAGCCGGGTTCGGCCCTGGACTTCGACCAGCGCGTACAAGCGGTGCAGGCCTTCCGCAAATTGCCGGAAGCCGCTGCATTGGCCGCCGTGAACAAGCGTGTATCGAACTTGCTGAGCAAGGTTGAAGGCTCCGTCCCGACCGTCGTGGAAGCCAAGTACTTCGATAACGCCAACGAGTTCTCCCTGTATTCGGCGATCCAGCAGGCCGACCAGGCGGTTCAGCCGATGGCTGCGGCACGCCAGTACAGCGAATCGCTGGCACGCCTGGCCGCCTTGCGCGAGCCGGTGGATGCTTTCTTCGAAGCAGTGATGGTCAACGCCGAAGACGCCAACGTCCGCGCCAACCGTTATGCGTTGCTGGCGCGTCTGCGTGGGCTGTTCCTTGGCGTCGCCGACATTTCGCTGCTGGGTTGAGGGATTGCTGTTGAAACTGCTGATTCTCGATCGGGACGGAGTGATCAATTACGACTCCGACGCTTACATCAAGTCGGTAGAGGAGTGGATTCCACTCCCCGGTTCGATCGAAGCCATCGCGCAGTTGAGCAAGGCCGGCTGGACGGTAGCGGTCGCTACCAACCAGTCGGGCATTGCTCGAGGCTATTACGACCTTGCCACCCTCGATGCCATGCACGAGCGCTTGCGCGCTCTGGTGGCAGAGCAGGGTGGTGAAGTCGGGCTGATCGTCTATTGCCCCCACGGGCCGGATGAAGGCTGCGATTGCCGCAAGCCGAAACCCGGGATGCTGAAAACCATCGCCGGGCATTACAACGTGTCGCTGACCAATCTTTGGTTCGTCGGCGACAGCCTTGGTGACCTGGAAGCCGCCAAAGCCGTCGATTCACAGCCAGTTTTGGTAAAGACCGGAAAAGGCGTAAAGACTCAGGGCTTGACCCTACCGGTTGGCACATTGATTTTTGACGATCTGGCGGCGATTGCCGCAGAACTTATCCACAATTAGAGTGCTTCTGAAATGCCTGATAAAGGATTGATCAGGAGTGCGCTTTATACAGGCGGGCAATTCCCGCAACGGTAACCGTCACCATGTCGATATTGCAGGCGATCAGAACCTTCCTCTTTTACCTGCTGCTGGGCACCAGCTCTTTGCTGTGGTGCAGCCTGAGTTTCTTTATTGCGCCTTTTCTGCCTTTCAAGGCGCGTTATCGCTTCATCAACGTGTATTGGTGCCGGTGCGCACTGTGGCTGAGCAAAGTCTTTCTGGGCATCCGCTACGAAATCAAAGGCGCCGAGAATGTCCCTGAACAGCCCTGCGTAATTCAGTCGAACCACCAGAGCACGTGGGAAACGTTTTTTCTTTCCGCCTACTTCTCACCGTTAAGCCAAGTGCTCAAGCGTGAATTGCTCTACGTGCCCTTCTTTGGATGGGCCATGGCGATGCTACGGCCGATCGCCATCGACCGCGACAACCCGAAAGCCGCACTCAAACATGTGGCGAAGAAGGGCGATGAACTGCTCAAAGACAACGTCTGGGTACTGATTTTCCCTGAAGGCACACGCGTTCCTTTCGGCACTATCGGTAAATTCTCCCGGGGTGGCACCGCATTGGCGGTCAATGCCAATCTTCCCGTACTGCCGATAGCACACAATGCCGGAAAATTCTGGCCGAAAACCGGTTGGGCCAAGAAGCCGGGGGTGATCACCGTAATCATCGGCGTTCCGATGTACGCCGAAGGTAGCGGCCCGCGAGCGATTGCCGAATTGAACGACCGTGTTCAAGCCTGGAACGAGCAAATGCAGCGGGAAATGGGATCGCTTCCGCCGGTCTCACAAGCGCCGTCCCCTAACGACTCGTTGGCTGTCTGAGATTTGTGGATAACCTGTGCACCGTTTCTTTGAAAATGGTTACTTATTAGTTTTAACTGCATGTTTTCATTACATATTTTATAAAACTAAAAAAACGATGAATCCGTGCATAAGTTTTTTTCGGACGCAAAAAAACCGGCTGATATAGCCGGTTTTTTTATGCCCGAACGACGGTAACAATTCGGTCTTACACAGGGCTCGTAAATCAACGCTGCCACGAAACTATTCGAGGCCCATTGGCGAAAAAATGCAGGCATAAAAAAAGGCCAACGCAAATGCATTGGCCTTTTCGTTGGTGCCGACCCGGATCAGAAGTCCAGGTTGGAAACCGCCAGGGCGTTGCTTTCGATGAAGTCACGGCGAGGTTCGACCGCATCACCCATCAGAGTGTTGAAGATCTGGTCCGCGCCAATGGCGTCTTCGATGGTCACTTTGAGCATCCGGCGCTGTGCTGGGTCCATGGTGGTTTCCCACAGCTGATCCGGGTTCATCTCGCCCAGACCTTTGTATCGCTGGATGGTGTGACGCTTGGTGCTTTCAGCCATCAGCCATTCAAGGGCTTCCTTGAACTCGGTGACCGGCTTCTTGCGCTCGCCACGCTGGATGTACGCGCCATCGTCGAGCAGGGTGCTCAGCTGAGCACCCAGGGAAACGACCGTTTTATAGTCGTTGCTGCCAAAGAAGTCGCGGTTGAAGGTGACGTAGTTCGACAGGCCGTGGGAGATCAGTTCGACCTCAGGCAGCCAGACGTTACGTTCACGGTCTTCACGAAGGCTGGCTTTGTACACCAGACCGGACTTCTCGACAGTGCGCAAGCGAACTTCGTATTGAGCCAGCCAATCCTGCATCGCTGCATGATCAGACAGCTGATCCATGCTCACCGCTGGCAGGTAGATGAAGTGCTCGGTCAACTCCTGAGGGTACAGGCGCGAGAGTCGCTTGAGGGTCTTCATCACCAGACGGAAGTCATTCACCAGGCGCTCAAGCGCTTCACCGGAGATGCCAGGGGCTTCTTCGTTCAGGTGCAGGCTTGCATCTTCCAGAGCCGACTGCGTCATGTACTCTTCCATGGCGTCGTCGTCTTTGATGTATTGCTCTTGCTTGCCTTTCTTCACTTTGTACAACGGCGGCTGAGCGATGTAGATGTAGCCACGCTCAATCAGCTCCGGCAACTGACGGAAGAAGAAGGTCAGCAGCAGGGTACGGATGTGCGAACCGTCGACGTCAGCATCGGTCATGATGATGATGTTGTGATAGCGCAACTTGTCGATGTTGTACTCGTCACGGCCGATGCCACAACCCAGCGCGGTGATCAAAGTGCCCACTTCCTGCGAAGAGATCATCTTGTCGAAGCGCGCCTTCTCGACGTTGAGAATCTTGCCCTTGAGCGGCAGGATGGCCTGGGTGCGACGGTTACGTCCCTGCTTGGCGGAACCGCCAGCAGAGTCACCTTCCACGAGGTACAGTTCGGACAGGGCAGGGTCTTTTTCCTGGCAGTCAGCCAGTTTGCCCGGCAGGCCAGCGATATCCAGTGCGCCTTTACGACGTGTCATCTCACGGGCTTTGCGCGCGGCTTCACGCGCACGTGCCGCATCGATCATCTTGCCAACGACCAGTTTGGCTTCGTTCGGGTTTTCCAGCAGGAAGTCGGAGAAGTACTTACCCATTTCCTGTTCAACCGCGGTCTTCACTTCGGAAGACACAAGCTTGTCTTTGGTCTGGGAGCTGAACTTCGGATCCGGTACTTTCACCGAAATGATCGCGGTCAAGCCTTCGCGGGCATCGTCACCGGTGGTCGCGACTTTGTGTTTCTTCGCCAGACCTTCGGCTTCGATGTAGGTGTTCAGGTTACGCGTCAGAGCGGAACGGAAACCCACCAGGTGAGTACCGCCATCGCGCTGCGGAATGTTGTTGGTGAAGCACAACAGGTTCTCGTTGAAGCTGTCGTTCCACTGCAAGGCGATTTCCACGCCGATGCCGTCTTCACGCTGAATGTTGAAGTGGAACACCTGGTTGACCGCTGTCTTGTTGGTGTTCAGGTATTCAACAAACGCACGGAGGCCGCCTTCATACTTGAACAGCTCTTCCTTGCCGCTGCGTTCATCCTTCAGGACGATGCCGACACCGGAGTTAAGGAAGGACAATTCACGAATCCGCTTGGCCAGGATGTCCCAGCTGAAGTGGATGTTCTTGAAGGTTTCAGCCGAAGGCTTGAAGTGAATCTGAGTGCCTGTGGTTTCGCTCTCGCCAACGATTTTCATCGGCTCTTGCGGAACACCGTGGACGTATGTTTGTTCCCAGATCTTGCCGCTACGGCGAACAGTCAGGATCAGTTCTTTGGACAGTGCGTTCACTACCGACACACCTACACCGTGCAGGCCGCCGGAGACTTTATAGGAGTTGTCGTCGAACTTACCGCCGGCGTGCAGCACAGTCATGATGACCTCGGCTGCCGAAACGCCTTCTTCTTTATGAACGTCTACCGGGATGCCACGGCCGTTGTCACGAACGGTGATGGACTCATCCGGGTGGATGATGATGCTGATGTCGTCGCAATGGCCGGCGAGCGCTTCGTCGATCGAGTTATCGACCACCTCGAACACCATGTGGTGCAGACCGCTGCCATCATCGGTGTCGCCAATATACATACCGGGACGTTTGCGTACGGCATCCAGGCCTTTCAGCACTTTAATGCTCGTTGAGTCGTACGTATTTTCTTCGCTCAATGCCTTCACTCCCGATGGTCGTGGGTCTGGGTGATACGGCCCTGTTCCACGTGGAACAGGGCGACTGGCGTTTCCGTCTGCCAGCCTTCCCTCAATAATTCGTGATCTACACAGGTGATAAATACCTGGCAGCGTAAGTCTTCCAGCAAGCGGCAAAGGGCGCGACGGTGGTGCTCGTCCAATTCGGACGGCAAGTCATCCACCAGATAAATACACTGCCCGCGACGGGCTTGGCTAACCAAGTGCCCTTGAGCAATCCGCAATGCACAGACCACCAACTTCTGCTGGCCTCGGGACAAGATGTCCGCGGCATTGTGTGCGCCTAATCTAAGGCGCAAATCAGCACGTTGTGGGCCGGCTTGGGTATGACCCATTTGCTGATCCCGTTGCAGGGAACCGGCGAGCACAGCGCTCAGCTCTCGGTCCTTGTCCCAACCCCGGTAATAGCTGAGCGTTAGGCCCTCAAGCTCAACCAACTCGCTCAGGGTTTGTTCAAAGACTGGTTTCAAGGCTTTGATATAAGCGCGACGGTATTCATCGATTTCAGCGCTGGCCTGACACAGTTCCCTATCCCAAACCGCTTGCGAAACGGCGTCAAGTGTACCATGCCGCAGCCAAGAGTTTCTCTGGCGCAGGGCCTTCTGCAAGCGCTGCCATGTGGACATGAAGCGGGGTTCCACGTGGAACACACCCCAATCGAGAAACTGGCGGCGAATCTTCGGCGCACCTTCGAGCAAGCGGAAGCTGTCAGGGTTGATCAGTTGTAGAGGCAGGATCTCGGCCAGTTGTGCGGCGCTCCGAGCATTCTGCCCGTCGATGCGGATTTGAAACTCGCCCTGACGGTCCCGCGAGATCCCCAAGGCACTCTGTCCACCCTCGGCGAGTTCGACCTGCCCAAATACCGTGCACGCCAACTGTTCGTACTGAATGACCGGCAATAAACGAGTGCTACGAAACGAACGGGCAAGCCCCAGCAGGTGTATGGCTTCCAGGACACTGGTTTTGCCGCTGCCGTTGGCGCCGTAAAGAATATTGATTCGGGGGGAGGGGGAGATGGTCACCGGGTGCAGATTGCGCACCGCGGTGACCGAGACGCGACTTAATGACATCTAGCTTTCGCTGAACATGGTTACAGACGCATCGGCATGACGACGTAGGCCGAATCGTCATTGTCGGACTCTTGCACCAGCGCACTGCTGTTGGAGTCGGACAGGATCAGACGAACCTGCTCAGTGGTCATCACGCCCAATACGTCGAGCAGATAGCTCACGTTGAAACCGATCTCAAGGGAACCGCCGTTGTATTCAACGCCCACTTCTTCTTCGGCCTCTTCCTGTTCCGGGTTGTTCGCCTGGATTTTCAACTGACCCGCCGCCAGTTGCAGACGGATACCGCGGTACTTCTCGTTGGACAGAATCGCGGTCCGGCTGAAGGCTTCACGCAGTGCTTGTCTATCGCCGAGAACCAGCTTGTCACCGCCCTTCGGCAGAACGCGCTCATAGTCTGGGAATTTACCGTCAACCAGTTTCGAGGTGAAGGTGAATTCGCCAGTGGTGGCGCGGATATGATGCTGGCCCAGCACGATGCTGACGTTGCCATCCGGCTCGGTGAGCAGACGCGCCAGTTCGAGGATACCCTTGCGCGGCACGATGACCTGGTGACGATCCGGCTGACCGATATCCGCCTGCATCGAGCACATGGCCAGACGGTGACCGTCGGTGGCCACCGCGCGGATCACGCCAGCGGAAACTTCCAGCAGCATGCCATTGAGGTAGTAACGCACATCCTGCTGGGCCATGGCGAAGCTGGTGCGTTCGATCAGACGGCGCAGTTTGCTTTGCTCAAGACTGCACGTCAGCGAACCAGGGCCTTCTTCTACCGTTGGGAAATCATTTGCCGGCAGGGTCGACAGGGTGAAACGGCTACGGCCGGCTTTCACCACAAGCTTTTGCTCATCGACCTTGATGTCGATCAGCGCATCGTTAGGCAGGCTCTTGCAGATGTCCATCAGCTTGCGCGCAGGCACGGTGATGGAGCCAGGATCTGCGGGTTCTTCGAGTTGAACACGACCGACCAGCTCGACTTCCAGGTCGGTACCGGTCAGCGACAATTGCTGGCCTTCGACAACCAGCAGCACGTTTGAGAGCACCGGCAAGGTCTGTCGGCGTTCGACGACGCCTGCGACCAGTTGCAGGGGTTTCAACAGGGCTTCGCGTTGAATGGTGAAATGCATGGTCTAGTCCCTTGCCTTAATAAGCTGCGCTGGTCATCAAGTGGTCAGCGTGCGCAGCAGGTTCTTGTAGTCCTCGCGGATGTCCGCGTCGGATTCCTTAAGTTCGTTGATCTTGCGGCAGGCGTGCAAAACCGTCGTGTGGTCTCGTCCGCCAAACACATCGCCAATTTCCGGCAGGCTGTGGTTGGTGAGTTCCTTGGACAACGCCATGGCGACCTGACGCGGACGGGCGACCGAACGCGAACGGCGCTTGGACAGCAAGTCGGAGATCTTGATCTTGTAGTACTCGGCGACGGTGCGCTGAATGTTATCCACAGAGACCAGTTTATCTTGTAGGGCCAAGAGGTCCTTCAGAGATTCGCGGATCAACTCGATGGTGATGTCGCGACCCATGAAGTGCGAGTGGGCGATCACCCGTTTCAGCGCGCCTTCCAGTTCACGTACGTTGGAACGAATGCGCTGGGCAATGAAGAACGCGGCGTCGTGAGGCAGTTCGACTTTGGCCTGGTCGGCCTTCTTCATCAGAATTGCTACGCGGGTTTCCAGCTCCGGCGGCTCGACAGCGACCGTCAGCCCCCAGCCGAAGCGGGATTTCAGGCGCTCTTCAAGGCCTTCGATTTCTTTCGGGTAGCGGTCACTGGTGAGAATGACCTGCTGACCACCTTCAAGCAGGGCGTTGAAGGTGTGGAAAAACTCTTCCTGGGAACGCTCCTTACGAGCGAAAAACTGAATGTCATCGATGAGCAAGGCATCCACCGAACGGTAGAAGCGCTTGAACTCGTTGATTGCGTTCAGTTGCAGGGCCTTGACCATGTCCGCGACGAAACGCTCGGAGTGCAGGTAAACAACCTTCGCGTTCGGGTTCTTCTTTAACAGGTGGTTACCCACAGCATGCATCAAGTGGGTTTTACCCAAGCCGACGCCGCCATAAAGGAAGAGCGGGTTGTAGCCATGCTTAGGGTTGTCTGCCACCTGCCAGGCTGCTGCCCGGGCCAGTTGGTTGGACTTGCCTTCAACGAAGTTTTCAAAGGTAAAGGTGCGGTTCAGATAGCTGGTGTGCTTGAGCGCTCCTTCCACCTGCACAGTTCGCTGTTCCGAACGGACCGGGGCCTGTTGCGAGCTGGCACCAGCCATCGGGTCAAAGCTGTCACGGGAAGGTTCTTCCTCGGTGACCTCAACGACTTTCTGAGCGGGCGCACGCTTCGTCGCAGCAGTAGGTGCAGGTGTCGGCGAATTGGCGGATACCTGGGCAGCCTGCGCCTGTGAAGCAGCAGCAGCCAGTGGAGCATTGGGCGCTGCGCGAGGTGCAGAACTGCGTTTACTGCCTATTAATAAGGAAAGCACTGGCGCCATGCCGTTGCCGTGCTCATCAAGCAGTTCAAGGACACGACCCAGGTACTTTTCGTTGACCCAGTCCAGCACGAAGCGATTCGGTGCGTAGACACGCAACTCGTCGCCTTCGGCTTCGACCTGTAGTGGACGGATCCAAGTGTTGAATTGTTGGGCAGGCAGCTCTTCGCGCAAAAGCTCCACGCACTGCTGCCAAAGTTCCACTGACACGGATATCCCCTAAGTTGAAAGCCGGTGAGGCAAAAACAAGCGGCCATTGTAGCGACCAGACGCCGACTTATCCACATGAAGGTGGCTCCTCATAAAGGAAGAGTCAGTGCTCCCTGCTCAAAAAAGACGACCAATGGTCTGTGCATAAGCCCTGTGGATAACCAGGCTTAAGATCTTTGCACAAGTGGGGGCGAAACTCGGTGGATAACCAGCCTGTGGATAACAGCCCGTTTCACACACAGGTTATCCGACAGCGCAGCACAGGCTGAACACTGTTTTCCACTGTAGTTGTCATTCTCTGTACATCATGGATAACAAGGCTTTGAATGAGTTATCCACAGCAGATGGGGTGCCTAGCTTTTATAAGCTTTACAGAAAAGCTTTAAATACTTTCCTTTCTTATTTTTATATCTACGTCACGGGCAAACGCTGAAAAACCGCTGGAGATCTATTTATAGGGAAACGTTGGTTGGAAATTGACCTAGAGGCTTGCTTTCTCTAGAATCCCCGGTCTCTTAAAACGGGGGCCATTCCGGCCCGTTGTGGACGAACCAGGTAACACGACAATGAAACGTACTTTCCAACCAAGCACTATCAAACGCGCTCGTACCCACGGTTTCCGTGCTCGCATGGCTACCAAGAACGGTCGTGCCGTTCTGTCGCGTCGTCGCGCCAAAGGTCGTGCGCGTCTGGCAGTTTGATAAGCCGGCACTGGAGGTGAGTCAGGACTTCAGTCGGGAAAAGCGCCTGCTTACCCCCCGGCATTTCAAGGCAGTCTTTGACTCCCCTACCGGCAAGGTTCCGGGGAAAAATCTCCTGCTCCTTGCGCGCAACAACGATCTTGATCACCCCCGTCTCGGGCTGGTTATCGGGAAAAAGAGCGTAAAGCTCTCCGTCGAGCGCAATCGCCTCAAACGTCTGATGCGCGAATCGTTTCGCCTGAACCAGGACTCACTGGTTGGATGGGACATAGTTATCGTCGCGCGCAAAGGTTTGGGTGACGTAGAAAACCCCGAATTGATTCAGCATTTCGGCAAACTCTGGAAGCGTCTGGCTCGCACCACGCCGGTACCAGCAGTCAAAACCGAAACTGTAGGGGTAGACAGTCCAGATGCGTAAACTGGCACTCGTTCCGATCCAGTTTTATCGCTATGCCATTAGTCCCCTGATGGCCAGTCACTGTCGCTTCTACCCCAGTTGTTCCTGCTACGCGTTGGAAGCCATTGAAAATCATGGCCTTCTGCGCGGTGGCTGGCTGACCTTTCGTCGTTTAGGTCGCTGTCATCCGTGGAATCCCGGTGGTTATGACCCGGTTCCACCTATCCCTACCTCCCGTTCTTCTTCGATGGCCGAGTAATCATGGATATCAAACGCACGATCCTGATCGTCGCCCTGGCAATCGTGTCCTACGTTATGGTTCTTAAATGGAACCAGGACTATGGCCAGGCTGCCCTGCCGACTCAGAATGTTGCTTCCAGTACGACTACATCCGGTTTGCCGGACACCGCCACTGGCAATAACGCTTCCGCCAGTGACGACATTCCGCGTGCCGCAAGTGATACCAGCGCACCTGCCGAAACGCCGGTGGCCGCCAGCAAGGACCTCATCCAGATCAAAACGGATGTACTGGAACTCGCTATCGACCCACAGGGTGGTGATGTTGCCCAGCTGATGCTGCCGCTTTACCCGCGTCGCCAGGATCATCCGGAAATTCCGTTCCAGCTGTTCGATAATGGCAGCGAACGTACTTATCTGGCACAAAGCGGTCTGATCGGCACCAATGGTCCGGATGCAAACCCGGCCGGTCGTCCGGTTTATTCCTCGGAGAAGAAGGTTTATCAACTGGCTGACGGTCAAGACCAATTGGTCGTGGACCTGAAGTTCAGCAAGGACGGCGTCAACTACATCAAACGTTTCACCCTGAAACGTGGCCTGTATGACGTAACCGTCTCCTATCTGGTCGACAACCAGAGCGCTCAGCCCTGGTCCGGTGCAATGTTCGCGCAACTCAAGCGTGATGCCAGCGCCGATCCATCTTCGACCACCGCCACTGGCACCGCCACTTACCTGGGCGCTGCCCTATGGACAAGTTCGGAGCCGTACAAGAAAGTGTCCATGAAGGACATGGACAAGGCCCCGTTGAAAGAAACCGTTACTGGCGGGTGGGTTGCCTGGTTGCAACACTACTTCGTCACCGCGTGGATTCCGGCCAAAGGCGATAACAACGTCGTCCAGACCCGTAAAGACAGCAAAGGCAACTACATCATCGGTTACACCGGTCCTTCTTTGACCGTTGCACCGGGTGCCAAGGCTGAAACCAGCGCTGTTCTTTATGCCGGTCCAAAAAGCCAGGCTGTGCTAAAAGAGTTGTCCCCAGGCCTTGAGCTGACTGTCGACTACGGCATTCTCTGGTTCATCGCTCAACCGATCTTCTGGTTGCTGCAACATATCCACGCCATTGTGGGTAACTGGGGCTGGTCGATCATCTTCCTGACCATGCTGATCAAAGGGATTTTCTTCCCGCTGTCGGCTGCCAGCTACAAATCCATGGCGCGCATGCGTGCAGTAGCACCGAAACTGGCCGCGCTGAAAGAGCAACATGGCGATGACCGGCAGAAAATGTCGCAGGCCATGATGGAGCTGTACAAAAAAGAGAAGATCAATCCGCTGGGTGGCTGCTTGCCAATCCTCGTGCAGATGCCGGTTTTCCTCTCGCTGTACTGGGTTCTGCTGGAAAGCGTTGAAATGCGCCAAGCGCCGTTCATGCTGTGGATTACTGACCTGTCGATCAAGGATCCGTTCTTCATTCTGCCGATCATCATGGGTGCAACCATGTTCATCCAGCAGCAGCTGAACCCGACTCCACCGGATCCGATGCAGGCCAAGGTGATGAAGCTGATGCCAATCATCTTCACCTTCTTCTTCCTGTGGTTCCCGGCTGGTCTGGTGCTGTACTGGGTAGTGAACAACTGCCTGTCGATTGCCCAACAGTGGTACATCACACGTAAAATCGAAGCAGCCGCTAAAGCAGCTGCCTGATTTACACTGTGGATAACCACTCAAAACGCCCCCTAGTGGGGCGTTTTGCTATCTGTCACTTTTGTCTGGATACCGGTTTATGAGCGTTCCTCGTGAAACCATCGCCGCTGTCGCGACTGCCCAAGGTCGTGGTGGTGTCGGCATCGTCCGAATTTCCGGGCCGTTGGCCAGCGTAGCGGCCAAGGCCTTCAGTGGTCGCGAACTCAAGCCGCGATACGCCCATTACGGCCCTTTTCTCAGTGAAAACGACGAGGTGCTTGACCAGGGCATCGCGCTGTATTTTCCGGGACCGAACTCGTTCACTGGCGAAGATGTGCTGGAACTTCAGGGCCATGGCGGCCCGATTGTTCTCGATATGTTGCTCAAGCGTTGCCTGGAATTGGGTTGCCGTCTGGCCCGGCCCGGTGAATTCAGTGAGCGAGCCTTCCTGAATGACAAGCTCGACCTTGCCCAGGCCGAAGCCATCGCCGACTTGATCGAAGCCAGTTCTGCACAGGCTGCGCGCAATGCGCTGCGCTCACTGCAGGGAGCGTTCTCGACACGTGTGCATAACCTCACCGAACAACTGATCGGTCTGCGCATCTACGTCGAGGCTGCGATCGACTTCCCCGAAGAAGAAATCGACTTCCTTGCCGATGGCCATGTCCTGAGCATGCTCGATAAAGTACGCGACGAGTTATCCACCGTGATGCGTGAAGCCGGACAGGGCGCCTTGCTGCGTGACGGTATGACGGTAGTGATTGCCGGTCGTCCGAATGCCGGTAAATCCAGTCTGCTCAATGCCCTGGCCGGTCGCGAAGCGGCGATCGTGACAGAAATTGCGGGCACTACCCGGGATGTACTTCGAGAACATATCCACATCGATGGCATGCCGTTGCACGTCGTCGATACCGCCGGTCTGCGCGATACCGATGATCATGTAGAAAAAATCGGCGTAGAACGGGCATTGAAAGCGATCAGTGAGGCGGACCGAGTGCTGCTGGTCGTCGATGCCACCGCTCCAGAGGCACTTGATCCTTTTGCATTGTGGCCGGAGTTTCTAGAAGTCCGTCCAGATCCCGCGAAAGTCACCCTGATCCGCAACAAGGCAGACCTTACGGGCGAAGCCATCGCCCTGGAAGTCAGCGAGGACGGGCACGTGACGATCAGCCTCAGCGCAAAGGCGGGCGGTGATGGCCTTGATCTATTGCGTGATCACCTCAAGGCCTGCATGGGTTACGAACAGACGTCGGAAAGCAGCTTCAGCGCACGCAGGCGTCACCTGGACGCATTGCGTCATGCCAGTGCCGCCCTCGAGCATGGTCGCGCTCAGCTGACTCTGGCCGGTGCCGGCGAGTTGCTGGCAGAGGATTTGCGACAGGCTCAGCATGCCCTGGGGGAAATTACCGGCGCATTCAGCTCCGATGATCTGTTGGGAAGGATTTTTTCCAGCTTCTGCATCGGTAAATAACGCCCTTCGTTGTCCACAGACAGGCCATTCGAGCCTGTCTGCTTTCTCCTTTTCTTGATCAAACACCGAGTGCCGAGCGGATTCTTTTTGCTTGAGCGGCATTTATGTGCCCGGATTTTGATCATTCCGGCGCTTTTCTGTGGATTAAGCCCTGTGAATAACTGCAGTTAAGGTCGGTTGATAACAGGGCTCGAAAACTGAACATAACCCGCTCTGTGGATAACCAACCCTTTCATCCACAGGCTTACACCGGTTATCCAAGGGCCTCATTGGCACATGAACACAGGGTTTTGAACCTCTGTACACATTGAAAATAAAGGCCTGTATCAATCTATCCACAGAAAGTAGGCCGCATAGAAATAAACATAAAAACAAAGATTTAATAAATTTCTTTCTTTTTAATTTCTATAACCGCGACTTTTCCACAGCTGGTTAAATTTTGTGCAAAGGGTTCTTTAGGAAGTGCGAAGTCCCTATACTTGTCGACCAGGTCCAAAAACCTGAGCTCAAACTATTCCTGAATTACCTACTTAAGCAGGCACGAGGTGCGTGGTGGATTTCCCTTCCCGTTTTGAAGTGATCGTCATCGGCGGCGGTCATGCCGGTACCGAGGCAGCACTGGCCTCAGCACGTATGGGGGTCAAAACCCTGTTGCTGACGCATAACGTGGAAACCCTCGGTGCCATGAGTTGCAATCCGGCCATCGGGGGGATCGGCAAAAGCCACCTGGTCAAGGAAATCGACGCCCTCGGCGGCGCGATGGCCATGGCTACCGATAAAGGCGGTATCCAGTTTCGCGTGTTGAACAGCCGCAAAGGTCCGGCTGTGCGAGCAACCCGCGCACAGGCAGACCGTATTCTGTACAAGGCCGCTGTCCGCGAGATCCTGGAAAATCAGCCGAACCTGTGGATATTTCAACAGGCCGCAGACGACCTGATCGTCGAGCAGGAGCAAGTCCGGGGCGTTGTCACGCAAATGGGTCTGCGTTTCTTCGCTGATTCCGTGGTGTTGACCACCGGCACGTTCCTCGGTGGACTTATCCACATCGGTTTGCAGAATTTTTCCGGCGGTCGCGCCGGTGATCCGCCATCGATCGCGCTGGCTCACCGTCTGCGTGAACTGCCATTGCGTGTGGGCCGTTTGAAAACCGGTACTCCGCCGCGTATCGACGGGCGGTCTGTGGATTTCTCGGTGATGTCCGAACAACCGGGTGATACGCCGATCCCGGTGATGTCGTTCATGGGGTCCAAAGAGCAGCATCCGAAGCAAGTCAGCTGCTGGATTACACACACCAACGCTCGCACTCACGAAATCATTGCCGCGAACCTCGATCG
This sequence comes from Pseudomonas sp. P1.8, assembly GCF_001269805.1. Classification (NCBI taxonomy): domain Bacteria; kingdom Pseudomonadati; phylum Pseudomonadota; class Gammaproteobacteria; order Pseudomonadales; family Pseudomonadaceae; genus Pseudomonas; species Pseudomonas sp. P1.8. Next base: position 158,557 of record NZ_LHVM01000024.1, on the reverse strand, counting down.
TTCGCCGATGTATTCCGCTGCCGGTGAGATCGAAGGGATCGGTCCGCGTTATTGCCCCTCGATCGAAGACAAGATCCATCGCTTCGCTGACAAGGAAAGCCATCAGGTGTTTATCGAACCGGAAGGTTTGACCACCCATGAGCTGTACCCGAACGGAATATCCACAAGCTTGCCGTTTGACGTGCAATTGCAGATCGTGCAATCGATCCGCGGGATGGAAAACGCACACATCGTGCGTCCGGGCTACGCCATCGAGTACGACTACTTCGATCCGCGAGACCTGAAGTACAGCCTGGAAACCAAAGTCATCGGCGGTTTGTTCTTCGCCGGGCAAATCAACGGTACGACCGGTTACGAAGAAGCCGGTGCCCAGGGTTTGCTTGCCGGGACCAACGCTGCACTGCGTGCCCAAGGCAAAGACGCCTGGTGCCCGCGTCGCGATGAAGCGTACATCGGCGTATTGGTCGACGACCTGATCACCCTTGGTACTCAAGAGCCGTACCGGATGTTCACCTCCCGGGCCGAGTACCGTCTGATCCTGCGGGAAGACAACGCCGACCTGCGCTTGACTGAAAAAGGTCGCGAACTGGGTCTGGTGGATGACGTGCGCTGGGCCGCGTTCTGCAAAAAACGCGAGAGCATCGAGTTGGAAGAGCAGCGCCTGAAAAGCACCTGGGTCCGCCCGGGCACCGAACAGGGCGATGCCATTGCCGAAAAATTCGGCACGCCTCTGACCCACGAATACAACCTGCTCAATCTCTTGAGTCGCCCGGAAATCGACTACGCTGGTTTGATCGCCGTGACCGGTGGGGGCGCAGAAGATCCACAGGTTGCCGAGCAGGTCGAAATCAAGACCAAGTACGCCGGCTACATCGATCGTCAACAGGATGAAATCGCCCGCCTGCGCGCCAGCGAGGACACCAGACTGCCTGTGGATATCGATTACACGAATATTTCCGGTCTCTCCAAAGAGATCCAGAGCAAACTCGGTGCGACACGTCCGGAGACTTTGGGCCAGGCCTCGCGTATCCCGGGCGTAACGCCGGCAGCCATTTCGCTGTTGATGATTCATTTGAAAAAACGCGGCGCGGGCCGTCAGTTGGAGCAAAGCGCTTGAGTTCGTTGGTCACTTCGCAACACGCAGAAGAGTTATCCACAGGTGCTCGCCAGCTTGGTGTCACGCTGACAGAAACCCAGCATGCGCAATTGCTGGCTTATCTGGCCCTGTTGATCAAATGGAACAAGGCCTACAACCTCACCGCCGTGCGTGATCCGGACGAAATGGTGTCCCGTCATTTGCTCGATAGTCTGAGTGTGATGTCGTTCATCGAAAACGGCCGCTGGCTCGACGTTGGCAGTGGCGGTGGCATGCCAGGCATTCCGCTGGCGATCCTGTTTCCCGAGTCCCAGGTGACCTGCCTGGACAGCAACGGCAAGAAAACCCGCTTCCTGACCCAGGTCAAACTCGAACTGAAACTCGATAACCTGCAAGTTATCCACAGTCGCGTCGAAGCCTTCCAGCCTGAATTGCCATTCAACGGGATTATTTCCCGGGCCTTCAGCAGCATGGAAAACTTCAGCAACTGGACTCGCCACCTTGGCGACACCGAAACACGTTGGCTGGCAATGAAGGGCGTTCATCCCGCCGATGAGCTGGTAGCATTGCCGGCAGACTTCCACCTCGATAGCGAACACGCCCTGGCCGTACCCGGTTGCCAAGGCCAACGCCATTTGCTGATACTGCGCCGCACGGCATGATTGGGAACACAAGCAAGAATGGCTAAGGTATTCGCGATAGCGAACCAGAAGGGTGGTGTGGGCAAGACCACCACCTGTATCAACCTCGCAGCATCCCTGGTCGCGACCAAGCGCCGGGTGCTGTTGATCGATCTCGATCCACAAGGCAACGCCACCATGGGTAGCGGTGTGGATAAACATGGTCTCGAAAACTCGGTCTACGACCTTCTGATCGGCGAATGTGATCTGGCTCAGGCCATGCACTACTCCGAGCACGGTGGTTACCAGCTGTTGCCGGCCAACCGAGACCTGACAGCGGCCGAAGTGGTTCTGCTGGAAATGCAGATGAAGGAAAGTCGCCTGCGCAGTGCGCTGGCGCCGATCCGGGAAAACTACGATTACATTTTGATCGACTGCCCTCCGTCGCTGTCGATGCTGACGCTGAACGCGTTGGTCGCCGCCGACGGGGTCATCATCCCCATGCAGTGCGAGTACTTCGCGCTCGAAGGCTTGAGCGACCTTGTGGATAACATCAAGCGTATTGCCGAGCTGCTGAACCCGAACCTCAAGGTCGAAGGTTTGCTGCGCACGATGTACGACCCGCGCCTGAGCCTGATGAACGACGTGTCCGCGCAGCTCAAGGAACACTTCGGCGAGCAGCTCTACGACACCGTTATCCCACGCAACATTCGTCTGGCCGAAGCCCCGAGCTACGGTATGCCGGCGCTCGCGTATGACAAAGCATCGCGCGGCGCCATTGCCTATCTGGCTTTGGCAGGCGAGATGGTTCGCCGCCAACGCAAAAACTCACGCATCGCCGCCGCTCAGGCAACTTAAGGAATCCCCATGGCCGTCAAGAAACGAGGTCTCGGACGTGGACTGGATGCACTGCTGAGTGGTCCGACAGTCAGCTCGCTGGAAGAACAGGCGGCGCAAGCCGATCACCGTGAGCTGCAACACCTGCCACTGGACTTGCTCCAGCGCGGCAAGTATCAACCGCGTCGTGATATGGATCCCCAGGCACTTGAAGAGCTGGCTCAGTCGATCAAGGCGCAAGGCGTTATGCAACCGATCGTGGTTCGCCCGATCGGTGGCGGTCGTTTCGAGATCATCGCCGGTGAGCGCCGCTGGCGTGCCAGCCAGCAGGCCGGGCAGGAAACTATTCCGGCGATGGTGCGCGATGTGCCGGACGAAACTGCTATCGCCATCGCGCTGATTGAAAACATCCAGCGTGAAGATCTCAATCCGATCGAGGAAGCGGTGGCGTTGCAGCGTCTGCAACAGGAATTCCAGCTGACACAGCAGCAGGTGGCCGAAGCAGTGGGCAAGTCCCGGGTCACTGTGGCGAATCTGTTGCGCCTGATTTCGTTACCGGAAGTCATCAAGACCATGTTGTCCCATGGTGACCTGGAAATGGGGCATGCCCGTGCTTTGCTCGGGTTACCTGAAAATCAACAGGTTGAAGGGGCGCGACATGTTGTCGCACGCGGGCTCACCGTGCGCCAGACTGAGGCACTCGTTCGCCAGTGGTTGAGTGGCAAACCGGAGCCTGTTGAACCCACAAAACCGGACCCCGATATCGCCCGTCTCGAACAGCGTCTGGCCGAGCGCCTAGGCTCTGCGGTGCAGATTCGCCACGGAAAGAAGGGTAAAGGTCAGCTGGTGATTGGTTACAACTCTTTGGACGAGCTCCAGGGTGTACTCGCACATATTCGCTGAAACATTTACTCATGTAGCGCGCAGTCGGAAATCACTACCTGACAGTTGAATAGGGGCTGAACCGCCCCTATACTCTGCGCGCATTTTGTCGGCACAAATTATGCCAAGTTATTGCATTTCGGCAGCCGACCATTGGAGAGTAAAAGTGATGGAAACCCGCACGCCAAACCGCTTGCCCTTCCATCGTCTGGCAGTTTTTCCGGTGTTAATGGCTCAATTTGTCGTGTTGCTGATCGCTGCTTTGGCGCTCTGGTACCGATATGGAGTCGTTGCCGGGTACTCGGGACTCTGCGGAGGCCTGATAGCCTTGCTGCCCAATGTTTATTTCGCTCACAGGGCATTTCGGTTTTCCGGCGCCCGAGCAGCCCAGTCCATCGTCCGGTCATTTTATGCCGGCGAGGCAGGCAAACTGATTTTGACGGCAGTGCTGTTTGCACTGGTGTTTGCAGGTGTGAAGCCACTGGCGCCGATTGCAGTATTCGGTGCCTTCGTGCTGACTCAGTCGGTCAGCTGGTTCGCTCCCCTGCTGATGAGAACAAGACTTTCGAGACCTTAGGGCGTTTGAGGCAACCATGGCAGAAACAACCGCTTCGGGCTATATCCAGCACCACTTGCAGAACCTGACCTTCGGTCAGCACCCTACCGGCGGCTGGGGCTTTGCCCACACCGCAGCAGAAGCCAAGGAAATGGGCTTCTGGGCTTTCCACGTCGATACCCTCGGCTGGTCGGTCGCATTGGGTCTGATCTTCGTTCTTCTTTTCCGCATGGCGGCGAAGAAAGCGACCTCCGGTCAGCCAGGTGCTTTGCAGAACTTCGTTGAAGTATTGGTCGAATTCGTCGATGGCAGCGTGAAAGACAGCTTCCATGGCCGTAGCCCGGTGATTGCACCGCTGGCACTGACCATCTTCGTCTGGGTGTTCCTGATGAACGCCGTCGACCTGGTACCGGTCGACTGGATTCCTCAGCTGGCCATCCTGATCTCCGGCGATGCACACATCCCGTTCCGCGCCGTGTCGACTACCGACCCGAACGCGACTCTGGGCATGGCCATCTCGGTCTTCGCGCTGATCATTTTCTATAGCATCAAGGTCAAGGGCATCGGCGGCTTCATCGGCGAACTGACCCTGCACCCGTTCGGCAGCAAGAACATCTTCGTTCAGGCCCTGCTGATCCCGGTGAACTTCCTGCTGGAATTCGTGACCCTGATCGCCAAGCCGATCTCCCTGGCTCTGCGTCTGTTCGGCAACATGTACGCCGGCGAGCTGGTCTTCATTCTGATTGCTGTGATGTTCGGCAGCGGTCTGCTCTGGCTTAGTGGCCTGGGCGTTGTTCTGCAGTGGGCGTGGGCTGTATTCCACATCCTGATCATCACCCTGCAGGCGTTCATCTTCATGATGTTGACCATCGTTTACCTGTCGATGGCACACGAAGAAAACCATTAAGACCAGTCTCGACTAGTCTGATGTCCTTCCCGGTAAAACGGGAAGGGGCTCTATCTGAAACGATTTGTTTTACCGCTTTAATCTAAAAAACCTAAACCATACGACGTAAAAGTCGGGAGGAAAGATGGAAACTGTAGTTGGTCTAACCGCTATCGCTGTTGCACTGTTGATCGGCCTGGGCGCACTGGGTACCGCAATTGGTTTCGGCCTGCTGGGCGGCAAGTTCCTGGAAGGCGCAGCGCGTCAGCCAGAAATGGTTCCAATGCTGCAAGTTAAAATGTTCATCGTTGCCGGTCTGCTCGACGCCGTAACCATGATCGGTGTTGGTATCGCTCTGTTCTTCACCTTTGCGAACCCGTTCGTTGGTCAAATCGCTGGCTAATTACTCGGATCTTCCGGGTAATTTGGTGTGATGGACAACGTAACTGCGAGGTGTTGGCGTGAACATTAATGCGACCCTGATTGGCCAGTCCGTTGCGTTCCTGATTTTTGTACTGTTCTGCATGAAGTTCGTATGGCCTCCGGTCATTGCGGCACTGCACGAACGTCAAAAGAAGATCGCTGATGGTCTGGACGCTGCCAGCCGTGCAGCTCGCGACCTGGAGTTGGCCCAAGAGAAAGCGGGTCAGCAACTGCGCGAAGCGAAAGCTCAGGCAGCTGAAATCATCGAGCAAGCCAAGAAACGCGGTAACCAGATTGTCGAAGAGGCTGTTGAAAAAGCCCGTGTCGACGCTGACCGTGTGAAGGTTCAGGCTCAAGCCGAGATCGAACAGGAACTGAACAGTGTCAAAGACGCGCTGCGTGCCCAAGTGGGCTTGCTGGCAGTCGGCGGCGCCGAGAAGATCCTGGGTGCCACAATCGATCAAAACGCGCACGCAGAGCTGGTTAACCAACTGGCTGCTGAAATCTAAGCGAGGGCGATCATGGCAGAACTGACCACGTTGGCCCGACCTTACGCTAAGGCGGCCTTCGAGCACGCTCAGGCCCACCAGCAACTGGCCAATTGGTCAGCCATGCTCGGCCTGGCTGCAGCGGTGTCGGAAGACGACACCATGCAGCGCGTGCTCAAGGCCCCGCGACTGACGAGCGCAGAAAAGGCCGCCACGTTTATTGACGTGTGCGGCGACAAGTTTGATGCCAAGGCACAGAACTTCATCCACGTCGTTGCCGAAAACGACCGTCTCCCGCTGTTGCCGGAGATTGCCGCTCTTTTCGACCTGTACAAGGCCGAGCAAGAGAAGTCGGTAGACGTTGAAGTCACCAGTGCTTTTGCATTGAACCAAGAACAGCAAGACAAACTCGCCAAGGTTCTCAGTGCACGACTCAACCGGGAAGTGCGCCTGCAAGTTGCGGAGGACGCTGCCCTTATTGGTGGTGTCGTCATCCGCGCCGGCGACCTGGTTATCGATGGCTCGATTCGCGGCAAAATCGCGAAACTTGCCGAAGCATTGAAATCTTGAGTTTGAAGGGGCAGCAGAGCAATGCAGCAACTCAATCCTTCCGAAATAAGTGAAATTATCAAGGGCCGCATCGACAAGCTCGATGTGACCTCCCAAGCCCGTAACGAAGGCACTGTCGTCAGCGTATCTGACGGTATCGTGCGGATTCACGGTCTGGCCGACGTAATGTACGGCGAGATGATCGAGTTTCCGGGCGGCGTCTTCGGTATGGCACTCAACCTGGAGCAAGACTCCGTAGGTGCCGTTGTATTGGGCGCATACCAGTCTTTGGCTGAAGGCATGAGCGCCAAGTGCACCGGCCGCATCCTGGAAGTTCCGGTTGGTAAGGAACTGCTGGGTCGCGTAGTCGACGCACTGGGTAACCCTGTTGACGGCAAAGGTCCACTGGGCAACACCGAGACCGACGCGGTCGAGAAAGTTGCTCCAGGCGTGATCTGGCGTAAGTCGGTAGACCAGCCTGTACAGACTGGCTACAAGGCTGTCGATGCCATGATCCCTGTCGGCCGTGGCCAGCGTGAGCTGATCATCGGTGACCGTCAGATCGGTAAAACCGCTCTGGCGATCGACGCGATCATCAACCAGAAGAACAGCGGCATTTTCTGCGTCTACGTAGCAATCGGTCAGAAACAATCGACCATCGCCAACGTGGTTCGCAAGCTGGAAGAAAACGGCGCCCTGGCCAACACGATCATCGTGGCTGCCAGTGCTTCGGAATCTCCTGCGCTGCAATTCCTGGCACCGTACTCCGGTTGCACCATGGGTGAATTCTTCCGCGACCGCGGTGAAGACGCGCTGATCGTTTATGACGATCTGTCCAAGCAAGCAGTGGCTTACCGCCAGATTTCCCTGCTGCTGCGCCGTCCACCAGGCCGTGAAGCTTACCCAGGCGACGTGTTCTATCTCCACTCCCGTCTGCTGGAGCGCGCATCCCGCGTTTCGGAAGAATACGTAGAGAAGTTCACCAACGGCGCAGTGACCGGCAAAACCGGTTCCCTGACCGCACTGCCGATCATCGAAACCCAGGCTGGCGACGTTTCCGCGTTCGTTCCGACCAACGTGATTTCCATCACCGACGGTCAGATCTTCCTGGAATCGGCCATGTTCAACTCGGGCATCCGCCCTGCAGTGAACGCCGGTGTTTCGGTATCCCGTGTGGGTGGTGCCGCTCAGACCAAGATCATCAAGAAGCTCTCCGGTGGTATCCGTACCGCTCTGGCTCAGTACCGTGAACTGGCGGCATTCGCCCAGTTCGCTTCTGACCTGGACGAAGCGACCCGTAAGCAACTTGAGCATGGTCAGCGCGTTACCGAGCTGATGAAGCAGAAGCAATACGCACCAATGTCGATCGCTGACATGGCGCTGTCGCTGTATGCCGCTGAGCGTGGGTTCCTGACTGACGTTGAAATCGCCAAGATCGGCAGCTTCGAGCAAGCGCTGATTGCTTTCTTCAACCGCGATCACGCCGATTTGATGGCGAAGATCAACGTGAAAGGTGACTTCAATGACGAAATCGACGCTGGCATGAAAGCCGGTATCGAGAAGTTCAAGGCCACCCAAACCTGGTAAGCCGCAGCGGGAGCCGCAAGGCTCCCGCTTGCTAACCTGATAGGTGTTACATGGCAGGCGCAAAAGAGATTCGCAGTAAGATTGCGAGCATCAAAAGCACGCAAAAGATTACCAGCGCCATGGAAAAAGTGGCGGTCAGCAAAATGCGCAAGGCACAAATGCGCATGGCTGCTAGCCGTCCTTATGCGGAGCGTATCCGCCAGGTAATTGGGCATCTGGCCAACGCCAACCCGGAATACCGCCACCCGTTCATGATCGACCGCGAAATCAAGCGTGTTGGTTATGTCGTAGTGAGCAGTGACCGTGGTTTGTGCGGCGGCTTGAACACCAACCTGTTCAAGGCCCTGGTCAAGGACATGGCGGTAAACCGCGAAAACGGCGTCGAGATCGATCTGTGTGTCGTTGGTAGCAAGGGTGCGGCCTTTTTCCGCAACTTCGGCGGTAACGTCGTTGCAGCTATCAGCCACCTGGGTGAAGAGCCGTCGATCAATGATCTGATCGGCAGCGTCAAGGTGATGCTGGATGCCTACCTGGACGGCCGTATTGACCGCCTGTCCGTGGTGTCCAACAAGTTCATCAACACCATGACGCAACAGCCTACCGTGGAGCAATTGATTCCACTGGTGGCAACCCCGGATCAAGACCTCAAGCACCACTGGGACTATCTCTACGAACCGGATGCCAAGGAGCTGCTGGACGGCTTGATGGTCCGTTACGTGGAGTCGCAGGTCTACCAGGCGGTGGTCGAGAACAACGCGGCTGAACAAGCTGCGCGGATGATCGCGATGAAGAACGCTACCGACAACGCCGGTGATTTGATCAGCGATTTGCAGCTGGTCTACAACAAGGCGCGTCAGGCTGCGATCACCCAAGAGATCTCGGAAATCGTCGGCGGCGCTGCCGCGGTTTAACGGTTCAAATATTCAGAGGATCCAGCTATGAGTAGCGGACGTATCGTTCAAATCATCGGCGCCGTTATCGACGTGGAATTTCCACGCGACAGCGTACCGAGCATCTACAACGCGCTGACAGTTCAAAGCGCGGCCGGGACCACTCTGGAAGTTCAGCAGCAGCTGGGCGACGGCGTGGTTCGTACCATTGCGATGGGTTCCACCGAAGGCTTGAAGCGCGGTCTGGACGTTGTCGACTCCGGCGCAGCCATTTCCGTACCGGTCGGTAAAGCGACTCTGGGCCGGATCATGGACGTTCTGGGCAACCCGATCGACGAAGCAGGTCCTATCGCTACTGAAGAGCGTTGGGGCATTCACCGTCCAGCGCCTTCGTTCGCTGAACAGGCAGGCGGCAACGACCTGCTGGAAACCGGCATCAAGGTTATCGACCTGGTTTGCCCGTTTGCCAAAGGCGGTAAAGTCGGTCTGTTTGGTGGTGCCGGTGTAGGCAAAACCGTAAACATGATGGAACTGATCCGTAACATCGCCATCGAGCACAGCGGTTATTCCGTGTTCGCCGGTGTGGGTGAGCGTACTCGTGAGGGTAACGACTTCTACCACGAGATGAAGGATTCCAACGTTCTGGACAAAGTGGCACTGGTTTACGGTCAGATGAACGAGCCGCCGGGTAACCGTCTGCGCGTAGCACTGACCGGCCTGACCATGGCCGAGAAGTTCCGTGACGAAGGTAACGACGTTCTGCTGTTCGTCGACAACATCTACCGTTACACCTTGGCCGGTACTGAAGTATCCGCACTGCTGGGCCGTATGCCTTCCGCAGTAGGCTACCAGCCGACCCTGGCTGAAGAGATGGGCGTTCTGCAAGAACGTATCACTTCGACCAAGGAAGGTTCGATCACTTCGATCCAAGCGGTATACGTACCTGCGGATGACTTGACCGACCCGTCGCCAGCGACCACCTTCGCCCACTTGGACGCTACCGTCGTTCTGTCCCGTGACATCGCTTCCCTGGGTATCTACCCAGCGGTCGATCCACTCGACTCGACTTCGCGCCAGCTGGACCCGAACGTAATCGGCCAGGACCACTACGACACCGCTCGCGGCGTTCAGTACGTTCTGCAGCGTTACAAAGAACTGAAGGACATCATTGCGATCCTGGGTATGGACGAGCTGTCGGAAGCCGACAAGCAGTTGGTAAACCGTGCTCGTAAGATCCAGCGCTTCTTGTCGCAGCCGTTCTTCGTGGCTGAAGTCTTCACCGGTGCATCGGGTAAATACGTTTCCCTGAAAGACACCATTGCTGGCTTCAAAGGCATCCTCAACGGTGACTACGACCACCTGCCAGAACAAGCGTTCTACATGGTTGGCGGCATCGAAGAAGCGATCGAAAAAGCCAAGAAACTGTAATCCCGGCGCCCGGCAACGGGCGCTAATTTAGGTTGAGGCAATCAGATGGCTATGACAGTCCATTGCGATATCGTCAGCGCGGAAGGGGAAATCTTTTCCGGTCTGGTCGAGATGGTGATTGCGCACGGTGCACTGGGTGATCTTGGTATCGCTCTGGGTCACGCGCCGCTGATCACTAATCTGAAGCCAGGGCCGATCCGCCTGGTCAAGCAGGGCGGGGAAGAGGAGGTGTATTACATCTCCGGTGGTTTCCTCGAGGTTCAGCCGAACATGGTCAAGGTTCTTGCCGACACCGTGCAACGTGCTGCCGACCTGGATGAAGCCTCCGCTCAGGAAGCCGTCAAGGCAGCCGAGAAGGCCTTGCATGAACGTGGCGCAGAGTTCGATTACGGTTCTGCTGCCGCACGTCTGGCCGAGGCCGCAGCTCAGCTGCGCACCGTCCAGCAGATCCGCAAGAAGTTCGGCCACTAAGGCGGCGCTTGTTGTGTGATTGATTAAAAAGGGTAGCCTCGGCTACCCTTTTTTCTTTTCCGATTTTTAACCCGGTCGCAGTCGCTGACCACCCAGGATTGGTAGCCAGTCATGTCTCTCGAAATCGTTATCCTCGCTGCGGGCCAAGGCACGCGCATGCGCTCGGCTTTGCCGAAAGTGTTGCACCCGATTGCCGGTAACTCGATGCTTGGCCATGTTATCCACAGCGCTCGGCAACTTGATCCACAGCGCATTCATGTAGTGATCGGTCATGGCGCCGATGCAGTTCGTGAGCGACTGGCGGCAGATGACTTGAACTTCGTTCTGCAGGACAAGCAATTGGGCACCGGACATGCCGTGGCCCAGGCTGTTCCTTTTATCAAAGCGGATACCGTTCTGGTTCTTTACGGTGACGTGCCGTTGATTGAAGTGGAAACCCTGCAACGTCTGCTCAAACATGTCGTACCGGGCCAGATGGGTCTACTGACCGTTGAACTGGATGACGCGACCGGTTATGGCCGCATTGTTCGCGACGCTGACGGCAAGGTCGCTGCCATCGTCGAGCATAAGGACGCAACCGAAGCTCAACGCGCCATCAATGAAGGCAACACGGGTATCCTCGCGGTACCTGCCGATCGCCTCGCTGACTGGACGGGCCGTCTGTCGAACAACAACGTCCAGGGCGAGTATTACCTGACCGACGTGATCGAAATGGCGGTCCAGGATGGTCTGGCGGTGGCTACCGAACAACCCCACGACGCGATGGAAGTGCAGGGCGCCAACGACCGAAAGCAGCTGTCCGAACTGGAACGGCATTATCAACTGCGCGCCGGCCGCCGTTTGATGGCTCAAGGTGTAACGCTGCGTGACCCTGCACGTTTCGATGTTCGTGGTGACGTGACCGTTGGTCGTGATGTGTTGATCGACATCAACGTGATCCTCGAAGGCAAAGTGATTATCGAAGACGACGTGGTCATCGGCCCGAACTGTGTGATCAAGGACAGCACCCTGCGCAAAGGCGTGGTCATCAAGGCCAACAGCCATATCGATGGTGCGATTCTGGGCGAAGGCAGCGATGCCGGCCCGTTTGCACGGCTGCGTCCGGGCACCGTACTCGACGCACGGGCCCATGTGGGTAACTTCGTTGAACTGAAGAACGCACACTTGGGCGAAGGCGCCAAGGCCGGCCATTTGTCCTATCTGGGCGATGCCGAGGTGGGCGCGCGCACCAACATCGGCGCCGGCACCATTACCTGCAACTACGATGGCGTGAACAAGTGGAAAACCGTGTTGGGCGAAGATGTATTCATCGGCTCCAACAACTCGTTGGTGGCTCCTGTGGATATCCTTGACGGTGCGACCACAGCGGCTGGTTCAACCATTACGTCGACTGTGGATAAATCCCAGTTGGCGGTAGGACGTGCGCGGCAGAAGAACATTGACGGCTGGAAGCGGCCAGAGAAGATCAAGAAACCATAAGTTATCCACAGAGCTTGTGTAGGAACGAGCTACTCGCGATGAGTTGGGAGGCGATGCATTTTCCAGAACAATGCGGTCCCTCGCGAGCAAGCTCACTCCCACAAGTTATCCACAGATCTTTTTGTCGCCTCGACCTTGACGAAGTTTCATCAATAGGCTTTTATTACTTTCGTTATCTTTCGAATCGAAACTTATCAAGCCATGTCGAAGCGCAACACACCCCAGCGTCGCCATAATATCCTCGCCTTGCTCAATGAGCAGGGCGAAGTCAGTGTGGACGAGTTGGCCAAGCGTTTCGAAACGTCAGAAGTTACGATTCGCAAGGATCTGGCGGCACTTGAAACCAACGGCCTGTTGCTTCGTCGGTATGGCGGTGCGATCCCCATGCCTCAGGAACTGGTCGCGGACCTTGGTCAGCCGGTTTCAAAATACAAACAAGCCATTGCCCGCGCTGCCGTTGAGCGCATCCGCGAACATGCGCGCATCATCATCGACAGTGGCAGTACCACCGCCTCAATGATCCCCGAACTCGGCCAACAGCCAGGCCTCGTGGTGATGACCAACTCCCTGCACGTCGCCAACGCCTTGAGCGAACTTGAGCACGAACCCGTGCTGTTGATGACCGGTGGCACTTGGGACCCGCATTCCGAGTCCTTTCAGGGGCAGGTGGCCGAGCAGGTACTACGCTCTTACGACTTTGACCAGTTGTTCATTGGTGCTGATGGCATTGATCTGGTCCGCGGTACAACGACCTTCAATGAATTACTTGGGCTCAGTCGGGTTATGGCTGAAGTTGCCCGCGAAGTGGTCGTGATGGTCGAGGCCGACAAGATCGGTCGCAAGATTCCCAATCTGGAACTGCCCTGGAGCAGCGTCCATACCCTAATTACCGATGATCGCCTGCCAATCGAGGCACGGGATCAGATTCAGGCCCGTGGCATCACGTTGATTTGCGCGTCTGTCAGTCAGGAGAAATAGCATGTGTGGAATTGTTGGTGCTGTCGCAGAACGTAATATCACCGCCATCCTGGTCGAAGGCCTGAAGCGCCTGGAATACCGTGGGTATGACAGCGCCGGCGTGGCGGTCTACACCAACGACGGAAAACTCGAGCGCTTGCGCCGTCCGGGCAAGGTCAGCGAACTCGATCAGGCGTTGGCCGAAGAAGCGCTCGTTGGTCGCCTTGGTATTGCTCATACGCGCTGGGCCACCCACGGTGCGCCGTGCGAGCGCAATGCGCACCCGCATTTCTCGGGTGATCTGGCTGTGGTGCACAACGGCATCATCGAAAACCATGAAGCCTTGCGCGAACAACTCAAGGCTTTGGGTTATGTCTTTACATCGGAAACCGACACCGAAGTTATCGCTCACCTGTTGAATCACAAGCTCAAAGACCTGCGCGACCTGACCGTAGCCCTCAAGGCAACCGTCAAGGAACTGCATGGCGCGTACGGCCTGGCGGTCATCAGCGCACAACAACCGGATCGCCTGGTTGCAGCGCGTAGCGGTAGCCCGCTGGTGATCGGTTTGGGCATGGGCGAGAACTTCCTAGCGTCCGACCAGTTGGCCCTGCGTCAGGTTACTGACCGCTTCATGTACCTGGAAGAAGGCGATATCGCCGAAATCCATCGCGACAGCGTGCAGATCTGGGACGTAACCGGCCAAGCGGTCGAGCGCCAGACTGTGCAATACAGCGACGGCGCCGAAGCTGCCGATAAAGGCGAGTTCCGTCACTACATGCTCAAGGAAATTCACGAGCAACCGGCCGTGGTGCAGCGCACCCTGGAAGGTCGCCTGAGCCAGAATCAAGTCTTGGTGCAGGCGTTCGGTCCACAGGCGGCCGAGTTGTTCGCCAAAGTGCGCAATGTACAGATCGTGGCCTGCGGCACCAGCTATCACGCCGGTATGGTTGCCCGTTACTGGCTTGAAGAGCTGGCTGGCATCCCGTGCCAGGTCGAAGTGGCCAGCGAGTTCCGCTATCGCAAGGTGGTGGTGCAGGCGGACACCCTGTTCGTGACCATTTCCCAGTCCGGCGAAACCGCCGACACCCTCGCAGCGCTGCGTAACGCCAAGGAACTGGGCTACCTCGCCAGCCTGGCCATCTGCAACGTGGGTATCAGTTCGCTGGTGCGTGAGTCCGACCTGACCTTACTGACCCAGGCCGGTCGTGAAATTGGCGTGGCGTCGACCAAAGCCTTCACCACTCAACTGGTTGGCCTGCTGTTGCTGACGCTGTCCCTGGGCCAGGTTCGCGGCACACTGGCCAAAGGTGTCGAAGCTACATTGGTCGAAGAGCTGCGTCGCTTGCCGACTCGCCTTGGCGAGGCATTGGCGATGGACAGCATCGTGGAAAAAGTTGCCGAACTGTTCGCCGAGAAGAACCACACGCTGTTCCTCGGTCGTGGCGCGCAGTTCCCGGTCGCGATGGAAGGGGCGCTCAAGCTCAAGGAGATTTCCTACATCCACGCTGAAGCCTATCCGGCCGGTGAGCTGAAACACGGCCCGTTGGCGCTTGTGGATAACGACATGCCGGTAGTAACCGTAGCGCCAAACAACGAGCTGCTGGAGAAGCTGAAGTCCAACCTCCAGGAAGTCCGCGCCCGTGGTGGCCAGCTTGTCGTCTTCGCTGACGAGAAGGCCGGGATGACCAATGGTGACGGCACTCACGTGGTACAGATGCCGCACATCCACGACATCCTGTCGCCGATCCTCTACACCATCCCGCTGCAGTTGCTGTCGTACTACGTGGCCGTGCTCAAAGGCACCGACGTTGACCAGCCGCGCAACCTGGCGAAGTCGGTGACTGTGGAATAGTTATCCACAGGCGAAAACCCCCGTTTCCGGGAGTGGTGTTCATATTCTTGTAGGAGCGAGCTTGCTCGCGATGAACTTGAGAGCGACACAAGTTATCCAGAAGGATAGCGTCATCGTTCACGACCATCGCGAGCAAGCTCGCTCCTACAGGGGATCGGACAGCATTATTGGGAGCGGGGGTTTTTCACTTCTCAGCAAGCCCGCCAGCCTGACGCCGCATCCGCCGCGTATCAAGCAAATAGACCATCGCGCAGGCATACAGGGTAACCAGAATGAACAAGCCCATGCGGATGGCGAAGGCGGTATAGACATCCTTGCCCGCTGCACTGTCCTGCACCGATTGGCCCAGCAGAATGATCAGCGTCGCCAGACTGTTGAGCCAGAAACTCGGCGGTTGCCGCGTGACGGCCAGTCCATAGAGCTTGCGAGCCACCACTAAACCGAACAGCAGCATCCACAGAAAATACATCCACAAGTTGACGAACAGGCTCAGCGCGCACCAGAACAGGATCGCCATCAGGCCACCCAGCAGGGTTGAGCCGAGCAGTTCCTGGCCGGCGTTGCGGGCGTTGGTCGCGCAGCTTTGCTGGCCGAGACCGACGGCCTTCATGATGATCGGCATAAAGCTGGCCGGGTCGACCATGGCCAACAGAAAGGCCGGGAGCACCACTAATGTGGCGCGCAGTGCCAGCCAACCGCTTTCGGTGGGTGTGAGGGTCGGTTCAGGTTTGGCGGCGGGGGCACTGGCGGGGTCTGGAAAGAGCCAATGGCAGATCGTCAGCGTCGTGACGGCCAGGAATAGTCCCTTGACCAAGGCGACGATCACTTCCAACGCCAGGTTGAATTCAGCAGTCCCTGACGAACTGATCAACGTCAGACCCACTACCAGAAAAGTCGCCACCAGCGGGTTTCCGCCACGCAAGCCATAACCGAACGCCATGAACAGGCAGAGCCCGACCAGCAACACTCCACCGACCGGGTAATACCGCAGCAGGGGTATGAGGAGCAGGCCGCTCCCGGTGGTCAACATGAGTATCAGGATCAGGCCCAGGCTGGCCTTGAACGGCAATGGCCGGTTCATTGCTGCCAGCATCATCATCGCCAGCATCGGGGCGAGGAAGGGGATGGGCAGGGCCAGTCCATAACTCGCCGCCAGGCACAGCGCCGTGCCGAAACCAAGGCGCAGGGCACGCTGTGCACGGGGCGAGCGTTCAATAGGCATAGGACAGCCAGCTCATGAATCGCAGGAACAGGCGGCCCAGCCAATTCAACGGACCGTTGTCGCTCGGGAATGCCATGACTTCTGCCTGGCCACCGGCGCGGATGCCCTGCGGGCCGGTCAACTCACCGGGGTCGAATTCAATGATGACCGGAAACCGCTGGGCCGGGCGCAGCCAATCGCGGCTGTTCTCCACTGTCGGCAGGCTACCGGGCGGAGTGGTCGAGCCTGTATCGACGCCATAGCCGACGCTGCGGACATGGCCTTTGAAAATTTGCCCTGGCAGGGAGTCGAGGACGATCGACACCGGTGTGCCCGGCTTGACGTCGCCCAGGTTGTTTTCGGTCATGTCGGCGCTGACCCAGACATCGTGGATCGCGATCAGGGTCATCACCGGGGCGCCAGCGGCGGCGAATTGGCCGACATCAGTACGCAGATCTGTGATCAAGCCGGCCGAGCGGGCGTGGATCCTGGTATTGCTCAGGTCCAGTTCGGCTTTCTCCAGGTTGCTGGCGGCGCTGAGCAACTGGGCGTTTTCGTCTTCGCTACCACCCTGTGTTTCTCGCGCGCGTTGCACTTCGGCCTTGGCGGCGGCGACCTGGCTAGTGGATTCTGTCAATGTGGCGCGGGAAATTTCCAGACGACGAAGGGAAATGGTGCCAGGATCTTCGCTGTACAGGCGTTCGAGCCGCTGGATGTCCTGGCGAGCCTTGAGCTCGTTGGCTTGGGCTGCGCGCAAGGAGGCTTGCTTGGAGTCAACGCCTGCGGTGTTGGCGCCTACCTGCCGCCGAGTCGTCTCGAGGTCGGAGCGGGCGCGATCAACCGCGATCTGGTACTGCTGCGGATTGACTTCAAACAGCAATTCGCCGGCCTTGACGTCCTTATTGTTGCGAACGTGCACCTTGGTCACCCGGCCGGACACTTCCGCCGCCACCGGCACCACAAAAGCCTGCACCCGGGCCTGCTGCGTATAGGGCGTGTAGCGATCGGCCAACAGATACCAGATCAGGCTCAGGAGGATCAGCAGCACCACCCAGTTGACCGCTTTTTTGGCCGGGTCTGCAGCGGGCGCCGTGGTGTTCACGTCGGCCGATTGTGAGCTGTCAGTCATGGGGTAGCTTCCTTCGGTTCGTCGAGCAGATCGCCCCAATCGGTTCGTTGCTGCATCTGTTGGCGGGTCGCTGAATCAATCATTGGCTGGTCGCTGTACCAGCCACCGCCCAATGCCTTGTAGAGGGCAATCAAGTTGTTCACGGCGGTGCCACGGTTGACCAGATAGATATCTTGCTGGGCGAACAAGGCGCGCTGGGCATCGAGCACGCGTTGGAAATCCGAGTAGCCTTCGCGGTATTGGGCATTGGCCAGAGTCACCGAACGGTCGGCGGCGATCGATGCTTCGGCGAGGATACGGTCGCGCTCCAGCGCCTTGATCAGACCAGTCGCGGCATCGTCAGCCTCGCGCGCGGCCTGGCGTACGCTGTCCTGATAAACGACGATCAACTGCTGCAGGCGTGCGTCCTGCACGCGAACATTGTTGGTGATTCGGCCATGGTCGAAGATATCCCAGCGAAAGCTCGGCCCCCCCACCAGGTCGAGGGTATCGGAAGCGCCCTTGAGTGAACTGGTGGACCAGACGATGCTGCCCAGCAGGCTGATCGAGGGGTACAGGTCGGCTTCGGCAACACCGATCAGCGCCGACTGTGCCGCCACTTGTAACTCGGCTGCGCGAACGTCCGGGCGTCGTACCAGCAAGTTGGCGGGGACATCCTGCAAGATGGCCGTGCCAAGCAGCGGCACCAGTCCGGTGTTGTTGTTCAGTTCAGGGAATGCGCCGGGTGGACGGCCGACCAGGGTGGACAAGGCATTGCGAAAACTTGCCACCTGGCTCTCGAAATCGGGAATGGTACTCAGAGTGCCCAGGTACTGCGTCTTGGCCTGTTGCAGGTCGAGCTCGGCTTCGGCCCCGCTTTTGAACAAGCGCTCGGTGATCTCATAGCTGCGTTTTTGCAGTTTGGCGTTGCTGCGGGCGATGTTCAGGCGCGCTTCGGCGGTGCGCAAGGCGTAGTAGGTTTGCGCCAATTGCGCGTGCAACAGCACCAGGACGTTTTCATAGTTGGCCTGGGCGGCAAACCAGGATGCGTCGGCTGACTCGATGGCACGACTGAAACGGCCCCAGAAATCCAGCTCCCAGCCGATATCAAAACCGGCGCTGTGTTGCCAGAAATTCGTGTCCTGAGGGTTCGTTCCCCCTGATTGATTGCGATCCAGATACAGGCTGTCGGCGCTGGCCTGTTGCAGTTGCGGAAAGCGACCGCTCTGGGCGATACCCAGTTGTGCGCGGGATTCCATCACCCGCAGACCCGCAACCCGCAGGTCGGCGTTGTGGGCATCCGCTTCGGCAATCAACTGGTTCAGCACCGGGTCGGCAAACACCTGCCACCATTGACGGCTGTCAGGTTGCGCGTGCTTTTGGTTGGCGAGCTCCAGGGCCGGGGTGTTCCAGTGTTCCACCCACGGCTGGGCCGGCGACTGAAAGTCCGGGCCCAGCTGTACGCAGCCACCGAGGACGGCGGTGCCACACAGGAGCAACCGATTGATGCGAGCAAGGCAAGGCATCAAAGGCAAACTCCTCAGACCGGATGTTGATCTTTCATTGCCTCGATTTGCGGTGTCTCGGTCTCGGTCTCGGTCACAGCCTCGACCTCGACCTGGGGTTTGTCATCGACCCATTGCCAGAACAGTTGGTAGCCCACCGCCAGTGCAACCGGCCCGATGAACAAACCGATAAAGCCACCACTGACCATACCGCCCAGTGCGCCAATCAGAATCACCGGCATGGGCACATCGACGCCACGTCCCAGCATCAACGGCTTGAGAACGTTGTCGGCCATCCCGGCGATCAGGCTATAGATACAAAATATGATCGTGCCCAGGGTCGTACCTTCGACGGCGAAGACATAAGCGATCACCGGAATGGTCACCAGCAGCACCGGCAATTGCATGATCCCCATCAACAGGGCAACCATGGCCAGCAACCCGGCCCCGGGTACACCCATGAGCACGAAGCCCACACCCACCGCCAACATCTGGATGAATGCGATACCTACTACACCCTGAGCGACCGCACGGATGGTAGCGGTGCACAGTTCGGTGATGCGCGGGCCACGTTCCGGTCCGGAAAGACGCGAGGTGATGGCCAGGGCGCTACGTTCACCGTTTTCGCCGTAGGCCATCAGTACACCGGCAATGATCAGGGCGGCGATGAACAACAGAAAACCTACGCCCACATCCGCCAATTTGCCCAGCAGGCCCAGGCCGATGGATTTGATGTAAGGCATCAGCTTCATCAGTACGCTGCCCATGTCCGTGGCAGCCTGCATCCAGTAGGTATACAGCGGCTTGCCAATGAGCGGCAGGGACGCGATTTTCTCGCTTGGCAGGGGGATTTGTAAGGTATCGGACTTCAGGATCACCAGCGCACCTTCGACCGACTCACTGATTGAAGTGCCCAGCAAGTAGATCGGCACCATCAGCAAGCCCACGGCGACCACCACGATCAGTGTGGCAGCGCGGCCATCCTTGTTGCCCAGCTTGCCCTTGACCATGTTATGCAGGGGATACAGGGTAATCGCCAGGATCAGTGCCCAGAGCATGAGGTTGAGGAAGGGGTTGAAGATCTGGAAGCAGAACAGCACCAGTACGGCGATTAACCCGGCGCGAATCAGTACATCCAGCAAGCCACCGGACAGTGCCCTAGCGGAAATGTTTGTGCGCAACATTGTCGAACTCCTCGCGGTGTCACAGGCTTAGCCATCTAGTTGAACTTTCGACACATCCCTGACCAATCAACCGGAAAGCAAAAGGATGTACATCCGTCCAGACATTAACGACCAAGAGGGTTGGATTTCATGTAAGGAAACTAAAAAATGGCACCTACTGAAGTTCAATAGGTCTAAGGCTGTTTTTTAGTATAGGACCAGTCTTGTTTTCTGCCTGTCGACAAGCAGAAATCATGATTCCCGTGTCTGCGATGCTGACCTGGCTGGTTTTTCTTCCGGGCCGAAGGCCAGCCAACGGGCAATTTCGGATGATTGCGAAAGGCATACCCGCCTGCAAGAAAATCACCCTCAATAATTATCAAAAATCCCCTGTTAGTTTTTCCCTGGTACTTTTTGGCCCTTGGAAATCCCGGTTGTCGTTGTCGACTGGCTGGGAGCTCAGGTAGCTCGTTGATTTATTTAATGGTTGTATGGCCAACTGTGTCGTTGAGCACTGTCTGAAAAAATCCAACTGCGGTTGCACTTTTTTATCCGGAACCAGGACACACATCCATGGACCGTTTCCAGGAAATGCAGATATTCGCGACCGTCGCCCAGATGCAGGGTTTTTCGGCGGCAGCGCGGCATCTTGGCCTGTCGGCTGCCAGCGTTACACGGGCGGTGGCGGCTCTGGAGAAACGCATCGGCACCCAATTGCTCACGCGCACCACGCGCAGTGTGTATCTGAGCGAGGCAGGTCAGCGCTACCTAGAGGACTGTAGGAGAATTCTCAGCGAAGTACAGGAAGCGGAAGATTCGGCAGCAGGCAGCCATGCTCAGCCCCGTGGGCAATTGACGATTACCGCGCCGGTATTATTTGGCGAGTTGTTTGTAACACCGCTGATGGTGAATTTCCTGACGCAGTTCCCTGAAGTTTTAATCAACGCCGTGCTGGTTGACCGCGTGGTGAGTATGGTCGACGAGGGCATCGACGTCGCTGTGCGCATAGGTGAACTACCCGATAGCAGCCAGCACGCGATCCGGGTGGGTGAAGTGCGGCGGGTGATCTGTGCTTCGCCACGGTTTCTGAACCGCCATGGGCGGCCCGAACACCCGCAAGCGCTGGCACAAATTCCAATGATTGCGACATCGGCTATCGGCCAACTCAGGAGTTGGCCGTTTCTTGACCAGGGTGAGCTGGTGAGTGTCCGGTCGGAACCGCGACTGATCGTCACGGCGAATCAGGCAGCCATTACGGCGGCATGCCTGGGGCTTGGATGCACGCGAGTATTGTCTTATCAGGTCGCAGGCAAAGTGGCAGCCGGTGAGCTGGAAATTATCCTGGCCGAGTTCGAGCTTCCACCATTACCCATTCATGTGATCTATCAGGGCGGGCGCAAAGCCTCGGCCCGGGTGCGCAGCTTTGTCGACTTTGCGGTGAAGGCGCTACGAGAACATCCCGCCTTGCAGCGTTGAGTTATTTCACTGAGCGAAATAATGGATTGCGTTTGATGGTGATTCTGTTGATTCGGTTGTGGGTAGAAGATACGGCTCATCTTCCCTGAACCGCACCACTCAACCGAGGTGTCGCCATGCAAGCCATCAAACTCTACAACTTCCCACGTTCGGGTCACGCCCACCGTGTCGAGCTGATGCTCTCCTTATTAAAGTTGCCGACCGATCTGATCTTTGTCGACCTGGCCAAGGGTGAACACAAGCAACCGGAGTTCCTGGCGCTCAATGCGTTTGGCCAGGTGCCGGTGATTGATGACCAAGGCGTGGTGCTGGCCGATTCCAACGCAATTCTGGTTTACCTGGCGCAAAAGTACGGCAACGGCCGCTGGTTGCCAGCCGACCCGGTCGGTGCCGCCAAGGTGCAGCGCTGGTTATCGACGGCAGCCGGCCCGATTGCCTTCGGCCCTGCCCGGGCCAGGCTGATCACGGTCTTCGGTGCGCCGTACAATGCTGAGGAAGTGATCGCTTACGCCCACTCCGTGCTCAAAGTCATCGATCAAGAACTGGCCGATTCAACTTATCTGGCCGGCAGTGAACCGACCATTGCCGATGTTGCGGCCTACAGCTACATCGCCCATGCCCCTGAGGGCAATGTCTCCCTCGACAACTACGCCGACATCCGGGCCTGGCTGGCCCGCATTGAAGCGCTGCCGGGGTTTGTCGGTATGCCGCGCACAGTCGCCGGTCTGCAAAAAACCGCCTGATACTGCTAACACTGAACATGTGGCGAGGGAACAAGCTCCCTCGCCACAACCTCCACGCTGCAGGGGAGAAACCGTTATGGACCGTTCACCATGGCATGCCGGCGAGAAACAATTGCAGGCGCACGTGGGTGTAGCTGAACGAATGGAGACGTTCGGGCGTAAGGTGATTCGCAACGAAATGCCGGATCAGCACCGCACCTTCTATCAGCAATTGCCGTTCATGTTGTACGGCGCGGTCGATGCACAGGGTGATCCGTGGGCCAGCGTGCTTGAAGGTGTACCCGGTTTCGCCCAATCACCTGAGCCCGGTCTACTGCAGTTCAGCACCCTGCCGGCGGCGGATGACCCGGCGCAACTCAACGAGGGCGCGGCAATCGGTTTGCTGGGCATCGAGCTGCACACCCGGCGCCGTAACCGTATCAACGGTCACGTTCGTTTGATGAAGGCGGGCGGCTTTGGGGTGACGGTGGATCAGTCGTTCGGCAATTGCCCCCAGTACATTCAGTTGCGGCAGTTTCGATCAGTGCCGTTGGCGGACCCTTCGACGCGAGTCCCACAACATTTCAACGCGCTGGATGACGCCGCCAAAGCCATGATCGCCGAGGCCGACACCTTCTTTGTCGCCAGTTACGTCGAGGTTGACGGCGAACGTTCGGTAGACGTTTCTCACCGGGGTGGTCAGGGCGGGTTCGTACAAGTGGAGGGCAATCGCCTGACCATTCCCGACTTCGCTGGCAACCTGCATTTCAATACCTTGGGCAATCTGCTGCTCAATCCCCGAGCCGGCCTGCTGTTTATTGATTTCAATACCGGTGACTTGCTGCACCTCATCGGACGAACAGAGATCATCCTCGAAGGTCCGCAGATCGAGGCGTTTCAAGGGGCCGAGCGGCTGTGGACGTTCGAGGTCGAGCAAGTGGTGCGGCGCCCTGGCGCCCTGGCGCTGCGTTGGCGCTTCGACGGCATGTCGCCCACCAGTTTGCTGACCGGGACATGGGAACAAGCCACGGCACGATTGCAGGCCAAGGCTTTGGGCGATCAATGGCGGCCCTTGCGTGTGGCGCGTATCGAAGTGGAAAGCCATAACATCCGTTCAATTTATCTGGAGCCTGCTGACGGTGCCGGGTTGCCGTTGTTCCAGGCTGGGCAGCATTTGCCATTGCGCTTCAACATTGACGGTGATGTACATATCCGTACCTACAGCCTGTCGAGCGCTCCGTCCGATGACTTTTTCCGTATCAGCGTGAAACGTGACGGGCGAGTGTCCACGCATTTGCATGAACACCTTCGTGTCGGCGATGTGCTGGAGGCGCGGGCGCCACAAGGGCATTTCACCGTGGCGCCCCACGAGCGACGGCCATTGGTCTTGCTGGCGGCCGGCGTGGGCATTACGCCGCTGCTGTCGATGCTGCGTGAGGTGGTTTATCAGGGGTTGCGCACTCGCCGTATCCGGCCGACGTGGTTTATCCAGAGCTCGCGAACGCTGGCCGATCAGCCTTTTCGCAGGGAGCTGGACCGCTTGCTCGACGATGCGGGTGAGGCGGTGCGAGTCTCGCGTCTGATCAGCCAGCCAGAACCGCAAGCATTGGAGGGGGCCGATTTCGATCTGACCGGGCGTATCGACATCACGCTCCTCAAGGACTTGCTTGAAGTCGAGGATTACGACCAGGTGGATTTTGTCCTCTGCGGCCCCGGAAGTTTTACCCAGGCGTTGTACGACGGTTTGCGTGAGATGGACATCCGCGACGCGCGGATCCACGCCGAAACCTTCGGTCCTTCGACGTTGCGCCGCCAGCCAGACTCCGATGCAGTGGTCATCGAACAACCTCCGGCCGCCACCACCTCGGTGCCGGTGGTGTTCCAGCGTTCGGCCAAGGAAGCACGTTGGCAACCCGATGGTGGCAGCCTGCTGGAGTTGGCGGAAAGTCGAGGCTTGCGCCCGGAATTCAGCTGCCGAGGCGGTTCCTGCGGGACCTGCAAAACGCGCTTGATCAGCGGCCAGGTGAATTATCCACAGCCACCCGCGGACGTGCCTGATGAAGGACATGTGCTGATTTGCTGTGCGATTCCGGCGCAGGGAACGCAGCCGCTGGTGCTCGATATCTAAAGGATCATGGCAGGCGAACATTGCCCCCACAGCATTGAATAAGTAGGGTAGTGCGCAATACGAAAAGGGCCGTGACAGGCCCTTTCTGCTTTTCAGGGACAGGCGTTTTTCATGGTTCTTCTCACTCGCGCGATCGTCCTGTTAACGACGCTGGCGCTGCTCACCGGTTGCGAACGACAGGACACACCACCGCTGGATCAGCAACTTTACGTTTGGCAACGGCAATGGACACCGGCCCATGGTGCAGCCCTTAGCGACAGCCGTGCAGACTTTTCGACCTTGCGGGTGCTGGCGTTGCAAGCCTTCCCCAAGGTTGGCTGGAACCGGGCGCGAATTGATCCGGTATTGCTCAAGCAGGATGGTAGGCCGCTGATTGCGGTGATTCGTCTCGACGGGCAACTGCCCTCGTTGAATCAAGATGAAGTCACCGCACAAGTTCAGCAGCTGTTAGTCGATTGGCAGGCACAAGGGCTGACAGTCTCTGGTGTCGAAATCGACCACGATGCAGGTAACTCTCGGCTACGGAGTTATCGTCAGTTTCTTACGCGATTGCGCGCCGCTCTGCCGGCATCTTTGCCGCTGAGCATCACGGCTTTACCCGCCTGGCTCGACAGCCCCGAACTGCCTGCGCTGTTATCCGCAGTCGACAGCAGCGTGCTGCAAGTCCATGCGGTCAGTGATCCGCGCCTTGGCTTGTTCGACGCCGATCAGGCTCGAAAATGGGCGAATGCCTGGAGTCGTGTCTCGACAAAGCCCTTTTATCTGGCGCTGCCGGCCTATGGCGTTGCGTTGCTGTCGGGAGCCAGCGGCGCGCCTATTGTCGAAAGTGAAGTCACCCTTGATCGTGAGGGACAGCGCCGTGAATTGCTCGCCGATCCGCAGCAGCTGAGTGCACTCGGGGCCACGTTGCGCGCTGATCCACCCAAACATCTGGCAGGCCTGATTTGGTTTCGTCTGCCGTTGGCCAACGACCGTCGTGCGTGGAGTCTCACGACGTTGCGGGCGGTCGCCAGAGGCGATGTCCTGAATAGTCAGCTGACGTTGAAACTCTCGGCCGACAAAGGTCTCTATGACATCGCGATCACCAATCTGGGCAACCTCGACAGCCCTTGGCCAGAGCGCTTGACGCTGGCGGTGCAAGGTTGCGATGGCGCCGATGCGCTGGCCGGTTATGCATTGCAACAGAGTCCGGATCTGCTTACCTTCACCCGCCTGCGCGACGGTCGAATCCCGGCCGGCGGGCAGCGCGCCATTGGTTGGGCTCGCTGCGCACACATTGATCAAGGAGGTTCGAATGTTTCCCCGTAACTGGCCGCGTCATTTGCTTTGCCTGAGCCTCAGCTTGCCGCTGGGTTCGGCGCTGGCCTGCGGCCCTGATTTTCCCATGCGCTTGCTGGACAACCGCGAGCAGTCGCTGGCGGAGTTGCCGGAAGGCAATTTCAGTTTCGAGGTGAGCCGCCTCGGGCAGGCGATCGCTGGGCTCAAGCACGCGACGGCCGCCACATTGGGCCCCGGCGATGGCTATGGCGAAACCTCTGGTTATTCCGAGCAGCGGGATCTGGCCGAGCAAACGGGTTTGACGGCTGAACAGCAGATTTTGGTCAAACAGTTGCGTGGATTGACCGATGCTCGCCAAGTTGAAGTGCAAGGCGCGAGCCTGCCCGCCGAGTTCAAGCTCTATCTGGCCGGCGCTGTGGCATTCGGCGCGGGTGACCATGTCATGGCGGCCGAGTACTTCCAGAAAGTGCTGGCACTGCCTGCCGATCAACGCGCATTGCGCAGCACTTGGGCAGCCTACTCACTGGGGCGGGCAATGTTTGCCATGAGTTCCGAAGCCGGCGCGAGCCCTGATCGGCTGGAACAATCGCGCAAAGCGTTCGAGCGGACACGACAACTGAGCATCGATGGCTTCAGTGATCCTTTGGAACTGGGCATCGCCAGCCTCGGCGAAGAAGCCCGGGTGGTGCGCGCCGCTGGCGACTGGAACCGCGCCATCGAACTGTATGCCGCGCAAAACCTGCATGGATCGGCGGTGGGCTACACCTCCCTGAAGCTGTTGATGGCCGACTTGGCGGCCATGCCTGAAGATCAATTGACTGAATTGCTCAAGGGCAAACCGGTGCAGCAATTGGTGACGGCGTCGCTGATCAGCCGGTTGGGCTGGTCATTCGGTGATCAAGCGCCAAACGAACAGAAAATGATCAAGCTGCTGCAAAACAGCACCCGTGGCAGCCTCGATAATGCCGATCGATTGGCGGCGATGAATTATCAACAGGGCGACTACGTCAGCGCCAAAGCTTTCCTCGAACACGCCGGGGACGGCGGTTTGGCGTGGTGGCTACGGGCAAAACTGGCGCTGCGCGAGGGCGATAAATCTTCCGCCGCCGGGGCCTACGCCAAGGCTGCCCAGGCCTTCCCGCAGAATGAATCCTGGGGCGAACGACGCACGCCAGACTTCGATTACGAAACGCTGCAGCCTAAATGCCGGGTCGAGGGCGAGAGCGCGATTCTGGCGCTGCAACGCGGCGATTACCTGCAAGCCTTCGATCAGCTCTATCGCAGTCAAAGTAACTATTGGTTCGACGCGGCCACGGTGGCCGAGCGTGTGTTGACCCTTGAAGAACTCAAACACTACGTCGACACCCAAGTCCCGGCACCACCACCGCTTACTCAGCAGGAGCGCGATAACTATGTGCCCTTGCCGGTTGCAGCGAGCCTGCGCAATTTGCTTGGGCGGCGATTGTTGCGCGAGGGGCATTACGACGAAGCGCCGGCGTACTTCGATAACGTCGATTTACAGAACAAGGCCAAGTCCTACGCCATGTTGCGCAAGGAAGCGGACGCTGCCTGGTGGCCAACGACTCGAGCCGCCGCGCTGTTTAACTCGGCCGGTGTCGCGCGTGCGTTTGGAATGGAAATCCTCGGCTATGAAATGGCCCCGGATTACGCCACATTCGACGGCAACTTCAGCCTGGCAAGCTCTGAACTCAAGGTCGGGCCATTGATCGCTGAGGGCGAAGTCAAGCGTCAGCAGGCCAGCGTTGCTGAGCCCAATGAGCGTTACCACTATCGATTTGTGGCCACGGCATTGGCCGGTCGAGCGGCTGACAATTTGCCTCACACCAGCCAAGCCTTTGCGGCCGTGCTGTGCGCAGCAGCCGGTTGGAACACTAGCGTTGAAGAGGAACGTGCTTTCTACCAGCGCTACGTCAAAGAAGGGCCGTACGTGGATTGGGCGTTCCATTTCGGTCATCAGTGCCCGTATCCCGACTTTCAAAATGCCGACAAGCGCTACGTGACCCAAGTTACCGATGCCGTGCGATCAACTCTGCGGCCTTACAAAAAACCGCTGCAGTATGGTGGAGTGGTTGTGGTGACGGCGGCGGCATTATTTTTGATCAATCGCCGCCGCAAGGCGCAATAAGGCTCATGCCTGTTGAACAAAGGTCAGCCGCACAGCGAAACCGATCAACAGGCTGCCGAACAACCACTGCTGCAAACGTTGGGCTGAAGGACTGCGTTGCAGCCAACGGCCCAGCGCGGTACCAACGAGTGCGTAGGCACTGTCGAACAGCAAACCGACGCCGACCAGCACCACACCCAGGGTCGCAAATTGCTCAAGCACCGGCCCGGCCTGTGGATAAATAAACTGCGGCAGCAACACTGAGCAAAACAGCAAAGCCTTGGGGTTGAGCAGATTGGTCAGCAAACCGCGACGAATCGCTGTGCTCCAGCGTGATTGTTCGCTCGTGAGCTGATCGGTCAGGCTCGGCAACATCGTGGTCCTCAAACACTGAATGCCGAGCCACAGCAGATACGCGGCCCCCGCCAGACGCACCACATCGAAGGTCCACGGCGCGGCTTTGAAC
Organism: Pseudomonas sp. P1.8; assembly: GCF_001269805.1. Lineage (NCBI taxonomy): Bacteria > Pseudomonadati > Pseudomonadota > Gammaproteobacteria > Pseudomonadales > Pseudomonadaceae > Pseudomonas > Pseudomonas sp. P1.8. The sequence goes on along the minus strand of NZ_LHVM01000024.1, from coordinate 130,381 downwards.
AATGCCGCCAGGCCCAGGGCCGCCAACGCCACGTGACAACCCCTGGCGATGGCCAGACCGACAGCCGTGGCCAGCGCTGCGCCCTTGCCCTGGCGAGCTCCGGTTTGCAACAGCAGGATCATGTCAGGTCCCGGCAATAGGTAGACCACCGCCAGCGCCATGAAAAACAGCCCAATTCCTGCCATGTCGTACCCCATTCGTTGTCGATTCGGTAGGGCCAGTCTAGGACGCAGAGGCGGGGCAGGTGCTTGCGTAGTTCGCTTCTATTGGGTTCTTGATTGGCATAATCTGCTGGTTAATTCAGCTGTAACCATCAGGATCTGCCAAATCATGAAACTGGACGCCTACGACCGTAAAATTCTCGCCGCACTGCAACGGGACGGGCGCTTGAGCAATGTGCAATTGGCCGACGAGATCGGATTGTCCGCGTCACCCTGTTTACGTCGGGTGCGAATGCTCGAGGAGGCCGGGGTGATTCGCGGTTACCAGGCCAATCTCGATCGCGACGAAGTGGGCCTTGGGCTGACAGTGTTTGTCGGGGTCAAGGTCGAGCGTCATAACGACGAACAGGCAGAAGCGTTTCGCCTGGCGGTAACGGCGTTGCCGGAAGTGGTCTCGGCGTTTCTGGTGTCGGGGGAGTCGGATTTCCTGCTGCAAGTGGTGGTGCCGGACCTGCGTGCGTATGACCGTTTTCTCACTGGAAGTTTGCTGAAGCTGCCGGGTGTGAGCGACATTCGCAGCAACTTTGCGATCCACACGGTGAAATCGCCGGGGGCGTTGCCGTTGGAGCATTTGCCAACCTGAAAGCAAAAAAATCGCAGCCATCGTAGGCACTGCCGAAGGCTGCGATCGTTTGATCTTTTACATCTGCGTCGCCATCCCCTCGACATTCATCGCCGCCTGACGCAACGCCTCCGAGCGCGTTGGATGAGGATGGCAAGTCAGGGCAATGTCCTCGGCCGAGGCGCTGAATTCCATGGCAACGCAATACTCGCCAATCATTTCACTGACGCTCGGGCCTACCAGATGCACGCCGAGAATTTCGTCGGTGCGCTCGTCGGCCAGCACTTTGGCGAAGCCTTCGGTCTCGTGGTTGATCTTCGCCCGGCTGTTGGCGGTGAAGGGAAACTTGCCGACCTTGTAGGCGCGACCTTCAGCCTTGAGCTGCTCTTCGGTCTTGCCGACGCTGGCCAGTTCCGGCCTGGTGTAGATCACGTTGGGGATCAGGTCGTAGTTGACCTCGCCAGCCTTGCCAACGATCTGCTCGACGCAGGCCATGGCTTCGTCCTCAGCCTTGTGCGCGAGCATCGGCCCGGACGTCACATCGCCAATTACCCACACTCCCGCTGCTTCGGTTCGGTGGCCCTTGTTGGCGAGCATGCCGCGTTTGTCCGTGACGAGACCGACGTTTTCCAGGCCCAGCCCCTGTGTGTAAGGTCGGCGACCGATGGCGACCAGCACGTAATCCGCCTCCAGCAGCTCGGCAGTGCCGCCAGCGGCGGGTTCGACGCTGAGCTGGACACCGGTGGCGGATGAAGTGGCGCTGGTCACTTTCGAACTCAGCTTGAATTTGATGCCTTGCTTGCTCAGTGAACGTTGCAGCGTTTTGCCCGCTTCGCCGTCAACACCGGGGCAGATTCGGTCGAGGAATTCGACCACCGTCACTTCTGCGCCAAGGCGTCGCCACACTGAACCCAGCTCCAGGCCGATTACCCCGGCGCCGATCACCACCAGATGTTTGGGGACTTCGCTGAGCGAGAGCGCGCCGGTTGAATCGAGGATGCGCTGGTTGTCGATGTCTACGCCGGGCAGGGGAGTGGGTTCGGAACCGGTCGCGATGATGATGTCTTTGGCGCTCAGTTCGGTTTTGCCACCCGCACTGTCGGTCACGATGACTTTGCCTGGACCGTCGATATGGCCCCAACCCTTGATCCAGTCGACCTTGTTTTTGCGAAACAGAAACTCGATGCCCTTGGTCAGCCCGGTCACGCTTTCATCTTTTTGCTTCATCATCTGGGCGAGGTTCAGGCTGGGTTTACCTCGATTCCAAGATTGGCGAACTCAGAACCCATAGCCGCATCGTAAAGTTCAGAGGCATGCAGTAACGCCTTGGAAGGCATGCAACCGACGTTCAGGCACGTGCCGCCGAGGGTGTCACGTCCTTCCACGCAGGCCGCTTTCAAACCCAGTTGCCCGGCGCGGATCGCCGCGTTGTAACCGCCGGGACCACCGCCGAGTATCACGATGTCATAAGTGCTCATGGATATTCTCCTGGTTTGAAAGTCGGGATGGGTAAAAGTAGTTCGCGAGTAAAATTACGAGCGTAATATGTGCGTTCCTCGGCATTTCGGTCAAGGCTTCAGGCAATCGACAGCTTGAGCGATTTTAGATAGCGCATTTGAATACAGAAATTTCACGCGTTTCGTTATACCGTAACGAATTGCCATGTGAGCAAAGACCAACGCTGGGGTGATATGCAAGTCGATCTCGATGTGGATGAGGCACCGCTCGCCGGATTGCCGCGCTTTCAACAGGCTCTCTTTCAGGGACGACGTTTGCGCCAGTTTGCAATGGGCGCCGGGGTGCTTGCAGCGACAGGCTTGTTGCTGGCGTTTTTTGCAGGACTGTTTGCACCGCAATCGCTTTGGCCTGCGTTGCTGGTCAACCAGAGTGCCGCTTTCCTGGTGTTGATTGCGGGATTGCAATCGGCCAGGTGGGTGACGCAATGGCGCGGACGGGCGATTAATCCGGAGGTTGCGGTGATCGTCGTCAACGAAGCCACCGCAACGTCAGATTGGTATGAGCACTTGCTCGATCGGATCAGTCAGCGATGGCTGCATGTTGTCAGGCAAATCGGTGCACCCACGTTGTGGCTGGGCGGGTGGGCACTGCTGACGCTAGTGGCGATCAATCAAGTGTGGAGCCTCGCTTTGCCGCCCGCCGCTTTAGGAATGGCGGCGACCGTTGGCGCAGCGATTTCGTTGCTGTTGGCCTTCGGGTTACTGGTGCTGGAGCGCCACCTTGCACAGGAAAACACCGCGCAATGGCCCGAAGCTGATTCTTTGGCGCAGCTGACACGCGTCGCGATTATCAGCCTGGTGCTCGGCGCCGTCTGCTTGTTGTTCGCCAACGAGACTGCGGTTTGGCCTGCTCGCCTGGCGGTATTGATCGGTCTTTTACCGGGGCTGGTGGCCGCCGAGTTGCTGTTACGTGCGGTGTTGTCCTTGTTCAGCCCGCGTCGCGAGCGTCTTGAGCCCGAGCTGCTGGCGCGCAGTTTTATCGCTGATATGCTCTGCTGGCCGCCACAACCCTTGCTGGCGTTACAGCACGAACTGCATAACCGTTTCGGCATCGATCTACGCCAGATCTGGGCCTTCACCTACATACGTCGGGCGTTCGTGCCGATACTGGCGGTGGTGGCAATCATCGGTTGGGCTCTGACCGGCATTCACGAAATTCCGTTGCAGGCACGCGGCATCTACGAGCGATTCGGTAAGCCGGTTGAAGTTTTCGGCCCAGGCTTACACGCGGGTTTACCGTGGCCATTGGGGCGGGTTTTGAGTGTCGAAAACGGAGTTGTTCATGAGCTGGCCACCAGCGTCGGTGAAGCGTCGGCCACTCAACTTTACCCGGCTGAAGGTCCGGCACCTGCCATCGCCAATCGTTTGTGGGATGCCAGCCATGTGAACGATAAGTCACAGGTGATTGCCAGCAGCCGTGGCGACAGGCAGAGCTTCCAGGTCGTCAACATGGATGTGCGCTTCGTGTATCGCATCGGGCTAACCGATCAAGCGGCGTTGGCGGCAACTTACAACAGTGCTGACGTGCCGACGCTGATTCGCAGTACCGCCAGCCGAATTCTGGTTCACGATTTTGCTTCGCGCACCCTTGATGGATTGCTCGGCGAGGACAGGGTAGGGCTCGCCGAAGAGATCGGCCGCGCCGTGCAGGCTGACTTGCAAACACTCGACAGTGGCGTAGAGATTCTCGCCACCGTGGTCGAGGCCATTCATCCACCGGCCGGCGCGGCCAACGCGTATCACGGTGTACAAGCGGCGCAGATCGGCGCACAGGCTTTGATTGCCCGTGAGCGCGGCGCGGCGGCAGAAGCGACCCATCAGGCACAACTGCAAGCCAGCATCGTTCGCGATCAGGCGACAGCCAGCGCGGGTGAGATCAACGCTAACGCCCAAGCGGCAGACCTGAAGTTCAGGGCCGAACAGCAGGCCTATGCAAGCGCTGGCCAGGCCTTCGTTCTGGAGCAATATCTGAGTCAATTGTCCCAAGGCCTGGCCAATGCCAGGTTGCTGATTCTCGATCATCGTCTGGGTGGTAGCAGCAATGCACCGACCATCGATCTCCGTACGTTTATACCGCCGGTTGACCCTGCGTCGTCGCGCAAAACCGCTCAGCCAGGAGCTGCCAATTGAGCCAGTCCCACACTCACGATCACGATGAGCACACCGGTCACGGCCATGCTGGTCATCACCACCACGGTCATCACCATCATCATGGTGATCCCCAGGAAGCGGGGCCGTTCCCCTGGCGGCGCATGGGTTGGGCTGCGTTGCTGGTGGCATTTGCTGTCGCGGCTGCGAGCCTGGTGCAAGTGCGATCGGGCGAAGCCACGGTGATCACGCGTTTCGGCAATCCATCGCGGGTACTGCTGGAACCGGGGCTCGGCTGGCGTTGGCCTGCACCATTCGAAGCAGCGATTCCGGTGGACCTGCGACTGCGCACCACCTCTAGCGGTTTGCAGGATGTCGGCACGCGAGACGGTTTGCGCATCATCGTTCAGGCCTATGTGGCCTGGCAGGTGCAGGGTGATCCGGACAATGTGCAACGCTTCATGCGTGCGGTGCAAAACCAGCCGGATGAAGCGGCTCGGCAGATTCGTACGTTTGTTGGTTCGGCACTGGAAACGACCGCGAGCAGTTTTGATCTGGCGAATCTGGTGAATACCGATGCGAATCAAGTGCACATTGCCGAGTTCGAGGCGCAGTTGCGTCAGCAGATCGATCAGCAGTTGCTCACCACTTATGGGGTGCGTGTGCTGCAAGTTGGCATTGAGCGATTGACCTTGCCGTCGGTGACACTCACTGCGACAGTCGACCGAATGCGCGCCGAGCGTGAAACCATCGCCACGGAACGGACTGCAATCGGTAAACGTGAAGCTGCACAAATTCGTTCCGCTGCCGAGCGTGATGCGCGAATTGTGCAAGCTGATGCCACGGTGAAAGCCGCCGACATCGAAGCGCAATCTCGAGTTGAGGCCGCGCAAATCTATGGTCGTGCCTACGCCGGATCGCCGCAGCTCTACAACTTACTGCGTTCGCTCGACACCTTGGGCACCGTCGTGACGCCGGGAACAAAATTGATTTTGCGCACCGATGCTGCACCGTTTCGAGTGTTGGTTGACGGTCCGCCGAGCCTTGAAACCAAACCCGGATCGCAGCCATGAGTTTGGTTCCACGTGGAACAAATGAGCTGAGTAGCCCATGGATTCAGGCCGGTCGGTTGGCGTTTCTTGCCCTGTACGCGGTGACCGTTCTAGCAGCATTGGCATGGGTGTTTTCCAATGTGCGGCAAATCGACCCGCAGAATCGCGCGGTGGTTTTGCACTTCGGTGCGCTGGATCGAATCCAGAATGCAGGGTTGTTATTGGCTTGGCCGAGGCCGTTTGAACAAGTGATTTTGCTGCCGGCCGCGGATCGCGTGATCGAGCGTCGAGTGGAAAACCTGCTGCGAAGTGACGCCGCTTTACAAGCTGATCGCGTGGCGAGTTTCGCTACACCGATCAGCGATGCATTGGCCGGTTCCGGTTACCTGCTGACGGGTGATGCCGGCGTGGTGCAACTTGATGTGCGGGTGTTCTACAAAGTCACCGAGCCTTATGCCTTCGTGCTTCAGAGCGAACATGTGTTGCCGGCGCTGGATCGACTGGTCACTCGAAGCGCCGTAGCGCTCACCGCTGCGCGTGATCTGGACACCATCCTCGTCGCTCGTCCGGAGTTGATCGGCGCTGACAGCCAAGCGGCTGAACGGCGCGAACGCTTGCGGGGTGATCTGGTGCAAGGGATCAATCGGCGTTTGGCGGAACTCACTGCGACGGGGCAGGGGTTGGGAATCGAAGTGGCGCGAGTCGATGTACAGTCGAGCCTTCCCGGTCCCGCGGTCAACGCGTTCAACGCGGTTTTGACGGCCAGCCAGCAAGCCGACAAAGCCGTGGCCAATGCGCGCACCGAAGCGGAGAAGCTCACTCAGTCAGCGAACGAGCAAGCGGACCGCACGCTGCAAGTCGCCCATGCGCAGGCGAGCGAACGGCTGGCAAAAGCGTCTGCCGACACGGCCACGGTGTTGAGTCTGGCCAAGGCGCAACAGCAACGCATCGACCCACAAATGCTCCTGCGCATTTACCGGGAGCGTATGCCGAAAATTCTCGGCCAAGCCGGATCGGTAACGACGATCGACCCTAAAGACGATTCCCGCCTGATCATTCAGGGAGCTGCACAATGACCGTTAAAACCGCTGCCGCACCGAGCCTGTTGTCGTCGGCAGAACAACGCAGCGCTGCGCGCCAGTTAAGCCTGGCCATGCTCGCAATGGGCTTTTTGGCGCTCGGTTTGATCTGGCGCTGGCTGTCCCCGGAGCAGACCGGCGTCAGTCAGTTACTGTTGGGTTTTGCTTCGCTGTTGGTCGCCGTTCCGGTCATGCGCTCGGCTTGGTACAGCTTGCGGTATCCGAGCCTGCACGGCATCACCGATCAATTGATCGCCCTGGCGATGCTTGGGGCATGGGCCACCGGCGATCTGCTGACCGCGGCTTTGCTGCCGATCATCATGATCTTCGGGCACGTCCTGGAAGAACGCAGTGTCATCGGTTCCCAGGAAGCGATTCACGCCTTGGGTAAATTGACCCGCAGTCATGCGCGCAAGGTTCGGGCGGATGGCTCCGTTATCGAAGTCGACAACGGTACGCTCAAGCCTGGGGATCTGGTTGAAGTTCGTGCCGGAGATCGGGTGCCTGCAGATGGTCGAGTGTTGTCCGGACAGGCGAGTCTGGACACTGCATCCATTACCGGTGAGTCGGTACCGATGGAGGCGGGTGTCGGCATGTCGGTGTTCGGCGGTGCTATCAACCTGGATGGTTTGCTGCGCATCGAAGTGACCCGCACCGGCCACGAATCGACCCTTGGCAAAGTCATTGCGTTGATGCAAAACGCCGAGCGTTCCAAGCCGCCGATTACGCGTTTGCTCGAACGTTACGCCGGCAGCTACATGGTGTTGGTTTTGTTGCTGGCGGCAGTGACCTGGTTCGTCACCAGCAATGCCCAGGCGATGCTGGCGGTGTTGGTGGCGGCGTGTCCTTGTGCGTTGGTGTTGTCGGCACCCGCCACCGCGATTGCCGGGGTGGCAGTGGCGGCGCGACACGGGATTCTGATCCGCAGCTCGGCGTTTCTTGAGGAGTTGGCAGACCTTACGTCGTTGGTTGTCGACAAGACCGGCACCCTGACCTTTGGCACGTTGCGACTGCAATCCATCGACAGCCCTCTGCAGGATCACGGTCATCTGTTGAAGCTCGCGGCGAGCCTCGGCTCGGCCAGCAGCCACCCGGTCAGTCGTGCCTTGGCAGGGTTGGTTTCCCAGGAGCATTTCCTGTTGCTTTCGGACATTCATGAGCGCCAAGGCCTGGGGGTGGTGGCGATGACCGGGCAAGGCGAAGCCGCACTCGGCCGTCCGGAATTGTTCAGTCAGTTGGGCATCATCACTTCTGCCGTTCCGGACCACGATGGCCCGATAGCCGGACTGGCGCTCAACGGTGAGTTTCTCGCCTGGCTGTTGCTCGCCGACAGCGTTAAGCCCGAAGCCCGGTTTGCGCTGAGTGAATTGCGTGGCCTTGGGTTGGGTCGACAGCTGTTGCTGACTGGGGACCGTCAAAGCGTCGCGCAAACGCTTGCCCGCGATGTCGGTATCAGTGATGTCGAAGCGCAGGCGTTGCCCGAAGACAAACTGAACCGCGTGCTCAAGGAAATCGACAGCGGTTTCCGGCCGATGGTGGTCGGTGATGGCATCAACGATTCGCTCGCTCTCAAGGCTGGCGTGGTCGGTGTGGCAATGGGCGCTGGTGGTGCAGACATTGCGTTGGCCTCGGCGGACATCGTCTTGATCGGCAGCGATTTGCGCCGTCTTGGCACCTGTGTACGGTTGAGCCGTCAATGTCGCCGGACGTTGCAAGTCAACGTCATCATTGGCCTGGGCTGGACACTGGCGATTGTAGCCTTTGCTGCCTTTGGCTGGCTCGGCGCTGCCGGGGCAATGGTGGCGGCATTGCTGCATAACCTCAGTACGTTGCTGGTGTTGGGGAATGCCGGGCGTTTGCTCAGGTTTCAGGAGCCCTTGCTCAAGCTAAAGGAAGAAGTCTGAGTTTCCTCTGGGATTGGCCTGAACCCCCACGCTAAAGGCTTATACGTTTTTTAGAACTGTGGCGCCGGTTCGTAGTCATTTGTAATAAGGGCGCACCATTTCGTGTTCACGGCGGCGGAATTGGCGTCGTGAATCCATGGAAAACGGCTATGGATTCGATAGGCCGCTATTTTTCCAACATGGTCTACCCTCTGATCAGACGTCTGAAACAAGGGGAATATCCATGCTCGCGCATCTTCCACCGGCCTTACAGAATCTGCAGTTACCGCTTCGTCTGCGACTCTGGGATGGCCATGAATTTAATCTGGGGCCGGCGCCCAGCGTGACGATTGTGGTCAAGGACCCACAAATGGTTACCCAGTTCACCCATCCCAGCCTGGACTCGTTAGGCGCAGCGTTTGTCGAAGGAAAGCTGGAACTGGAAGGTTCCATCAGCGATGTGATCCGCGTCTGTGATGAATGGAGCCAGGCGCTGCTTGACGAGGCTGATGACAACCAGCCTGTGCGCACCCTCCACGACAAGGAAACCGACGCCAAGGCAATTTCTTACCACTACGACCTGTCCAATGCGTTTTATCAGCTGTGGCTCGACAGCGACATGGCCTATTCGTGCGCCTATTTCGAGACCGGCAGCGAAACCCTTGAGCAAGCCCAGCAAGCCAAATTCCGTCACCTGTGCCGCAAACTGCGTTTGCAGCCTGGCGAGTATTTGCTGGATGTCGGTTGTGGTTGGGGAGGATTGGCACGTTTTGCGGCCCGAGAGTTTGGCGCGAAAGTGTTCGGCATAACCCTCAGTAAAGAGCAATTAGCCTTGGCCCGTGAACGCGTAAAAGAGGAAGGGCTGGAGGACTTGATCGAGTTGCAGTTGCTGGACTATCGCGATCTGCCGCAGGACGGTCGTTTCGACAAAGTGGTCAGCGTCGGCATGTTTGAACACGTGGGTCATGCCAATCTGGCCGAGTACTGCAAGACGCTGTTCGGTGCGGTAAAAGAGGGCGGTCTGGTAATGAACCATGGCATCACCGCCAAACACATTGATGGCCGTCCCGTCGGACGCGGTGCCGGTGAGTTCATCGAGAAGTATGTGTTCCCCAACGGTGAGCTCCCGCATCTGGCGATGATCTCTGCCGAGATCAGCGATGTCGGGCTGGAAATCGTCGATGTCGAGAGCCTGCGCCTGCACTATGCGCGAACGCTGGATCATTGGAGCGAGCGCCTCGAAGACAACCTTGAAGCGGCGTCCAGGCTGGTGCCTGGCCAAGTGTTGCGGATCTGGCGCCTGTATCTGGCGGGATGTGCTTACGCCTTTGCCAGAGGCTGGATCAACCTGCACCAGATTCTCGCGGTGAAAGCCCACGCCGATGGCAGTCATGAACTGCCATGGACCCGGGACGACATCTACATTTAGAGGATCGGTGAAATAAGCCGGGCGACCCGCATGCCGAGGTGTTGCAGTCGACGGGTCTCCCGGCTTTCTTCTTTGGCGATTTCGTGGGCATTGGCGAAATCATCGCTGAGCATCTGATCCACCTCGGCGGCAAACGCGCGGTCAACCGTCAGCAGCATCACTTCGAAGTTCAACCGGAACGAGCGGTTATCCATGTTGGCACTGCCAATGGCGCTGATTTCACTGTCGATCAATACCACTTTCTGATGCAAGAACCCGGGCTCGTAGCGGAACACCCGCACACCCGCACTCACCGCTTCAAAGGCATAGAGACTGGAAGCGGCGTAGACCACGTGATGGTCGGCTCGGGAAGGCAGCAGAATCCGCACATCCACACCACGCAGCACTGCCAATCGCAGTGCCGCGAACACGGCTTCATCGGGGATGAAGTAGGGGGTGGTGATCCACACTCGTTCCGTCGCCGCGTGGATGGCGTCGACGAAGAATAAGGAACAGGTCTCGTAAGCGTCCGCCGGGCCGCTGGCGAGCAATTGGCACAGCACGCCGTCTTCTGGATAAACCTGCGGCAGAATCAGCGGCGGTAACGCACGTGCGGCCCAGAACCAATCTTCGGCAAAGGATTCCTGCATGCAGGCCACAACGGGTCCACGGACCCGCACATGGGTATCGCGCCAGGGCGCCAAGGGTGGTTTTTCTCCCATGTACTCATCGCCAACGTTGTGCCCGCCGACGAATCCGAGGAAGCCGTCCACAACGACGATCTTGCGATGGTTGCGGAAGTTCACTTGAAAGCGATTGAGCCAGCCGCTGCGGGTAGCGAAGGCTTTGACCTGGACACCGCCATCGCGCAACGCCTGTACATAACTGCGAGGCAGAGAGTGGCTACCGATTCGGTCGTACAGCAGGTAAACCGCAACGCCTTCGGCCGCTTTCTTTAGCAGCAACTTTTGCAGGCGTTGGCCGAGGCGGTCATCGTGGATGATGAAGAACTGTACCAGTACGGCCTGTTTCGCTTGATCGATGGCTTTGAAAATGGCGTCGAAGGTTGCCTGCCCGTTGATCAGCAGGCGCACCTCGTTGTTGGCCAGGCACGGCATATGGCCCAGCTTCGGCATCGCTCTTAATGAGTCGTATGCGGTGGACGCACGGGCGGTGAGCGCCTCCTCTACCCAAGGGCGCCAGTTGAGCTCAGAGATGGCCTTGCGCATTTCCTCGTTGGCTTGGCGCCTTGCCTTGATATATGCGTCGAAAGAACTGCGACCGAATATCAGATACGGAATGAGCATCAGGTAGGGCATGAAAAAAAGTGACAGCGCCCACGCAATCGAGCCTTGCGCGGTTCGAACGGTCAACACGGCGTGTATCGCGGCGATCATGCCCAGCGTATGCAGCAGGGCGATGGTATAGCCGAAAATATGCGGTCCGAAGTAATCCATAGTGGGGCAGCCTTGCTCCTGAAGATTCAGTGCTTAACAGACCATGTTCTGTGCAGAATGTCGCTATTTAATTGGCCTATGAACCGACGCCTTTGGTTGACGTCTAACGGCCACTACTGATCAGGAGTTACTTGATGAACGTTCGTCTACTGGGTTTGGCCATGGCGCTTGGTTTGGCACTTCCTGTGGCCGCTCAGGCACAGATGCTGCAACCGGGTTTATGGGAATTGACTACAAGCAACATGAAGGTCGATGAGCAGAACATGCCTGATCTGCAACTGCTCCTCGGTCAGATTCAAAATCAGATCACCCCTGAGCAACGCGCACAGTTGGAGAAACAGGGCATCACTATGGGTGGCAAAGGTATTCGGGCGTGCCTGACTCCCGAGCAGGTCAAGACCGACAACATTCCACTGACGGATCCGCAATCGGGATGCAAACAGGAGATTACCGAGCGTACGGGTAACCAGTGGAAGTTCCGCTTCAGCTGCCCGAGGGCGCAGGGAGCAGGCGTCGCCACGTTCTTGAGTGATCGTGAGTTCACCACCAAGGTCAATGGCACTTTCAATGCCACCGGTCTTCAGCAGAAGGGCAGTCTTGAGTCTCGCGCCGTATGGTTAGGGCAAGATTGCGGGACGGTCAAACCGCGCGCTTAAAAGCTATGTCGTTCCCCAGTTGAAAAGACTCTCGGCAACGGCGTCGTGAGCATGAAGACTTTCAGCGTGAATAACACGAATATGAAAAGCCTTGATGCCTGGGGAACGTTTCAATGCCTGATTCAAGCGCCGTGCAGCATCTTCGCAGAACATCAAATTCTGACCATTGGCCAAGGCAAATGCTTGCTCGTCGGCGCGTTTTACCGCGGTTTGAACGGCAGTGCCCAAGGCTGTTTCTGCGTTGTTGATGAGCGCAACCAATGGCAGGTCTTTCAGGCGCTCGTCGAATCTCAAGCGCAATTGCGCCGTGCTTCGTTGACTGTGGGGCGTTGCAACGATGCCCTTGGTCGAGCCCAGCCACGCCAGAATCTCCGTGTGTTGCAAGGAGCGGTTGGCGAAGTCCCGGGCGAATTGTTGCTGAATCAACTGACGTGAAAGGGCCGCTGAACAGGGGCAAGTTGCGGAATAAAGCAGCTCGGTTTTTAGTTCCACGTGGAACATATCGTTCTTTAAGCGAGCTTCGATGCTGACCGGGTAGCTTTTCCAGCCTTCCAAAGGGCTAAGCATCGCGGTTCTTTTCAACAGTAGATCCGTGCGTATTTTCAAGTAAGCGCGATTGGCCAATCCCTTATGGCTGTCTAGAAAATGGCGCAGAACCTGAAGTATTAAATCTGGAGAAAGGGTTTCTCGTTCGAGCAACTCAAGCGCCAGATATAGCCGGGACATGTGTATGCCCCGCGCATTTCCATCATCCAGGCTCACGCCTGCATCGGCTTTTGCACTCAGCCGTTGGCCATCAAAAATAACAGGAAGAGCAATGCCACACATCCCGACCCATTCCAGTGGGATGGGGTGATGGGAGGGGGACGCCTGCGCGGCAATATCCGGCAAAGTCAGCGCATTCATGAGCAAGGTCCATCGCAGAGGTTGTTTTTACTATGTTATAGTATAACAATGCAGTTCGACGATACCTTTTCTTAAGCGAGGACAACGCTGATGTCAAACCGCCTGCCCGTAACCGTCCTCTCCGGCTTTTTAGGTGCCGGAAAAAGTACACTTCTTAATTACATACTACGTAATCGCGAAAATTTGCGGGTCGCTGTGATTGTTAATGACATGAGTGAAATCAACATCGATGGCAGTGAAGTCCAACGGGACGTCAGCCTCAATCGTGCTGAAGAAAAACTCGTCGAAATGAGCAATGGCTGCATTTGCTGCACGCTGCGCGAAGACTTGCTGGAGGAAGTCAGCAAGCTCGCCAGGGACGGCCGCTTTGATTACCTGTTGATCGAATCCACAGGCATTTCCGAACCGCTGCCGGTGGCGGAAACCTTCACGTTTCGCGATGAAACCGGGCAGAGCCTCGCCGATATCGCCCGGCTCGATACGATGGTCACGGTCGTCGACGGCATGAACTTTTTGCGCGACTACCAGGCAGCAGAAAGCCTGGCCTCCCGTGGCGAAACACTTGGCGAAGCGGACGAGCGCTCAATTACCGACCTGCTGATCGAACAAATTGAATTCGCCGATGTGATCCTCGTGAGCAAGATCGATCTGATCAGTCGCTGCGAGCGCGAGGAACTGATCGCCATACTTGAGCGACTCAACGCTCAGGCGGCCATCATTCCGATGGTGATGGGTGAGATTCCCTTGGAGAAAATCCTCAACACCGGCCGCTTCGACTTCGAAAAAGCGGCCCAGGCGCCGGGCTGGTTGCAGGAAATGCGTGGCGAACATGTACCGGAAACCGAAGAGTACGGCATTGCCTCCAGCGTTTACCGTGCGCGCCGACCGTTCCATCCCCAGCGTTTTTTCAGCTTCATTGACGGGGAATGGATTAACGGCAAATTGCTGCGCTCCAAAGGGTTTTTCTGGTTGGCGAGCAAACACATGGACGCGGGTAGCTGGTCCCAGGCCGGAGGAATGATGCGTTACGGTTTCGCCGGGCGCTGGTGGCGTTTCGTACCGAAGAACCAATGGCCACAAGACGCGGAAAGTACGGCCGCAATCATGGAGAACTGGAGCGCTGCTGCCGGAGATTGCCGGCAGGAACTGGTCTTCATCGGTCAAAACATCGACTTCGTACAACTGAATGCCGAGCTTGATGATTGCCTGCTGACGGATGATGAAATGGCGCTGGGCGTCGAGGGCTGGAGTGTGTTTGCGGACCCGTTTGGCCCTTGGTATGAAGAGGCCGCCTGATTATCGGTCTGCACGTTGAGGCGTGAGCCAGGTGCCCTGGCTCTGAGCCTCGCAATAAGGCTTCAAATACGCCGCGTCGCTGGCAACGCCGTAATAGTGAATATCCTGCCGGTAAGGCATATTGGCGACTTGAGCGTTGCTGCAAACACCGAAGGCGCCACCCGGGCATTGATCGACGTATTCCACTGAGACCTTCTGCCCGGGCAGGGTCGGCTGGCAGAAGCCATCGGCGAACAGTTTTTCCGGGATATTGCGATTCTGCTGGCAGACTTTCACATCAAGGCGTTCAGCCTGACTGTGAATCACGCAGGCCTGGGCCAGTGCTTCACCGCAGGCAAGCGCCCACAGCAACGAAAAAATCCACCGCATCCATTACCTCCTTAGAAAACACCGACCATGTTGCAGAACATTCCCACGCACGTCATTGCTGGCCCGTTGGGCGCCGGCAAGACCAGCCTGATCAAGCACCTGCTGGCTCAACGGCCGATCGATGAGCGGTGGGCGGTGTTGATCAACGAGTTCGGCCAGATCGGCCTCGACGCGGCGCTGCTGACCTCGCAGAGCGATGGTATCGCTCTGGGAGAAGTGGCCGGCGGTTGCGTGTGTTGCGTCAACGGCGCGCCGTTTCAGATCGGCCTTGGGCGCCTTTTGCGCAAGGCGCAACCGGATCGCCTGTTCATCGAGCCCTCCGGGCTGGGGCATCCGGCGCAATTGCTCAGGCAACTGAGCGAGGCACCGTGGCAAGGGGTGTTGGCTGTTCAGCCCAGCGTGTTGGTGCTGGATGCCCAAGCGCTCGCGGATGGTAAGCCACTGCCTGTGACACAACAGGAGGCGCTGAACGGCGCCGGATTGTTGTTGCTGAACAAGTCTGAGCATCTCGACGAAGAACACCGCACGCAGATTGCCGCTCGACTGCCTTCGCGTCCGATGTATTGGACGCAAAATGCCGTTTTACCCTTGGTCGAGTTGCCGGGTTTGGCAGCTCAGGCCGTGGCAGGTGTGGATAACTTCGTTGCGCCCAAGGGGTTGGCGCAGATGCCTGCGGTTTGGCCTGATCCCGCGTTGCCCATCTGCTTGAGTCAGCAGCAGGACAGCGGCTGGAGCATCGGTTGGCGTTGGCACCCGAGCCAGATATTCGATGCGACGCTGATCGAGCGGTGGCTGTCAGGGCAGGTCTGGCGTCGTGCGAAGCTGGTTATCCACAGTGACGCGGGATGGGTTTCAGCTAATGCAGTGGATAACTCGGCGCTGGATTGGCAGCCCATCGAGTGGCGGCAGGATTCGCGCCTGGAGCTGATTTTCAGTGAGCCGCAGGATGTCGACGTCCTGCAAAGCCAGTTGAAAGGTTGCCGTACGACACCGCGTTAACGGTTCAAGGCCGCCACTTGGTGTGTTCTTGGCGCCACTGGCTCAACTCAATCACTTCGGCACGAGGTTTCACCACATCAACGACAGTTTCTGTCTCTGCATGCGGCATAGGGTAGGGCGCCAATTCGATGTGTGCGCTGTGCGCGCCAAACTGGGTGATGGTGCCGTTATGGCGGGTTTCGCCCGTCACGGTGAATTCGAAGTTATATACACGGCCCAGACGTCGACGACCGTTGGCGTCTTTGATGAAGGCGATTTTTTTCAGTGCAACGTTGCCATCCAGCAACTCGACGCCAAGTTTGCTGCAATGCTGCTTGACCCGTTCCAGCGCCCGCTCGCGCAAGCCGTGGTTGTGCCATAGCCATGCGCCCGCGGTGGCGAACAGCATCAGCACGAAAATATTTCCTAGGGTCAGCATCAACAGATTGCTCCAACAAGAGAGTGTCAGCTTAACTGCGTCGCCGGTCTGTCGTACAGACTGCGTTTAGTCGCATACTGCGCGGCTAGAATTTCAATCGTTTTACGGAAACTCACCGCATGAAACGTACGCCTCATTTGCTCGCTATCCAGTCCCACGTGGTGTTCGGTCACGCCGGCAACAGTGCCGCGGTATTCCCGATGCAGCGGGTCGGGGTGAATGTCTGGCCGCTCAACACCGTACAGTTCTCCAACCACACCCAGTACGGCCAGTGGACCGGGGATGTGTTATCGCCCCATCAGATTCCTGACCTGGTCGAAGGCATTGCGGCGATTGGCGAGCTGGGCAACTGCGATGCCATCCTCTCCGGTTACCTTGGCAGTGCGGCCCAGGGTCGGGCGATTCTGACCGGTGTGGCACGAATCAAGTCGATGAATCCCAAAGCGCTGTATTTGTGCGATCCGGTCATGGGCCATCCCGAGAAGGGCTGCAGCGTGCCGGCTGAAGTCAGTGACTTCCTGTTGGAAGAAGCCGCTGCCGTGGCGGACTTCATGTGCCCGAATCAATTGGAGCTGGACAGCTTCTCAGGGCGCAAGCCGAAATCGCTGTTTGATTGCCTGGCGATGGCCCGCGCGCTGCTGGCGCGTGGCCCGAAGGCGGTGCTGGTCAAACATCTGGATTATCCCGGAAAATCCTCGGATGTCTTTGAAATGTTATTGGTGACGACAGAAGGCAGCTGGCATCTGCAGCGTCCATTGTTGGCGTTTCCGCGTCAGCCGGTGGGTGTCGGCGACCTGACTTCCGGGCTTTTTCTGGCCCGCGTGCTGTTGGGTGACAGCCTGGTGGCGGCGTTCGAATTTGCTGCATCGGCGGTGCATGAGGTGCTGCTGGAAACCCAGGCTTGTGCCAGTTACGAGCTGGAGCTGGTGCGGGCTCAGGACCGGATTGCCCATCCGCGGGTGAGGTTCGAGGCGACTTCGATCAGTTTGTAATCAGATCACGGCAAAAAGATCGCAGCCTGCGGCAGCTCCTACAAGCTGCCGCAGGCTGCGATTTTTTGCTTAAGCGTCGCCCTTGATTTCCTGATAACGCTTTTCCAGTTCCTGACGAATCTGGCGGCGTTGCTGAGCCTGGATGAAGCGCCGTTTGCTCTCGCTGTTGTCCGGTTGCAGTGGCGGTACCTGGGCAGGTTTGCGCTGATCATCGACCGCGACCATGGTGAAGAAGCAGCTGTTGGTGTGACGGACCGAGCGTTCGCGGATGTTCTCGGTCACGACCTTGATGCCCACTTCCATGGAGGTGTTGCCGGTGTAGTTCACCGATGCAAGAAAGGTCACCAATTCGCCGACATGGATCGGCTCGCGAAAAATCACCTGGTCTACCGACAAGGTCACTACATAGCGTCCGGCGTAACGACTGGCGCACGCGTAAGCCACTTCGTCCAGGTATTTGAGCAGGGTGCCACCGTGAACATTGCCAGAGAAGTTGGCCATGTCGGGGGTCATCAATACCGTCATCGACAGTTGGGCATTTCCGGGTTCCATAGCATTCTCACGGGTTAAGGCAACGTTTGAGGGATGCACCTCTGCGGGTGCCTCAGCGGTTTTTTTCAAACCAGCAGTTATCGGGACGCCGTGCGCCTGTGCGCCGTCACGCCTAATCGATCTGTTTCCATATATTGCACCGCCTTTCTGCTGCAAGTCGCGGTGTTACCCTGCAAAAGCCCCAGCCTCGAGGGCAATTCCTACAAGTAACTCAGATTTTTCCTCAGCTCAATCTGACCGTTCTTACGGCTGGATTTTGGGCAATGACATCCAGGGAGCGCCACGCCATGCATGCCATCAGTTTCATTCAAGATCTGGCAGTGATCATGTTGATCGCAGGCGTGGTGACCGTGGTGTTTCATCGCCTCAAGCAACCGGTGGTGCTGGGGTATATCGTTGCCGGTTTCATCATCGGCCCGCACACCCCCCCGTTCGGACTGATTCACGACGAAGAGACCATCAAGACCCTGGCGGAGCTCGGGGTGATTTTCCTGATGTTTTGCCTGGGCCTGGAGTTCAGTCTGCGCAAGCTGTTCAAGGTCGGTGCCACAGCCTTCATCGCAGCGTTCCTGGAAATCGTGCTGATGATCTGGATCGGCTACGAGATCGGCCGCTGGTTCGACTGGAACACGATGGACTCGCTGTTCCTGGGCGCGATCCTGGCGATTTCTTCGACCACCATCATCGTCAAGGCGCTCAATGATCTGAAACTGAAGAATGAGCGGTTTGCTCAGCTGATTTTCGGTGTGCTGATCGTCGAAGACATTCTGGGCATCGGCATCATCGCGTTGCTGTCGAGTATCGCTGTCAGTGGTACGGTCAGCTCCGGCGAGGTGTTTTCCACCGTCGGCAAGCTCTCGCTGTTCATGATCGTTGCGTTGGTCCTCGGCATTCTGATGGTGCCGCGGTTGCTGGCTTACGTGGCCAAGTTCGAAAGCAACGAAATGCTCCTGATCACGGTGCTGGGCCTGTGTTTCGGCTTCTGCCTGCTGGTGGTCAAGCTCGAATACAGCATGGTGCTGGGTGCGTTCCTGATTGGCGCGATCATGGCCGAATCGCGGCAATTGCTGAAGATCGAGCGCCTGATCGAACCGGTTCGCGACTTGTTCAGTGCAATCTTTTTCGTGGCGATCGGGCTGATGCTCGACCCGACGATCCTGCTGCAGTACGCCTGGCCGATTGCGGTGATCACGGTAGCCGTTGTGCTCGGCAAGATGTTGTCCTGCGGCCTGGGTGCCTTTATCGCCGGAAACGATGGACGAACCTCTTTGCGCGTCGGGATGGGTCTTTCACAGATCGGCGAATTTTCTTTCATCATCGCCGCGCTGGGCATGACCTTGCAGGTCACCAGCAACTTTCTATACCCGGTGGCGGTGGCTGTTTCGGTGATCACGACCTTGCTCACGCCTTATCTGATTCGCGCAGCCGATCCATTGTCGATCAAACTTGCGCAGGTCATGCCCGAGCGTCTGGGAAGGGTGTTGGGGATGTACGGCGAGTGGTTGCGCAGTATCCAGCCGCAGGGAGAGGGCGCCTTGCTGGCATCGATGATTCGACGGATATTGCTGCAGGTGGGGGTCAATCTGGCGCTGGTGGTTGCGATTTTCTTCTCGGGTGCGTTTTTTGCCGAGCGGATGGCTGCCTACTTTGAAGAATGGATCAGCGACCCGAGTTGGCAGAAAGCGTTGATCTGGGGCGGAGCGCTGTTGTTATCGCTGCCATTCCTGATCGCGGCGTACCGCAAGTTAAAGGCATTGTCGATGTTGCTGGCGGAAATGGGCGTGAAACCGGAGATGGCCGGGCGGCACACGCAGCGAGTGCGACGGGTGATCGCCGAAGTGATCCCGATCCTGTCGCTGCTGGTGATCTTCCTGCTATTGGCAGCCTTGTCGGCCAGTATTTTGCCGACCAACAAGTTGCTGCTGCTGATCGCCATCGTTGCAGCCGCCGTGGCGGCGCTGCTGTGGCGTTGGTTCATTCGCGTGCACACGCGGATGCAGGTGGCTTTGCTGGAAACTCTCGACAACCACAAGGAGTCGTCCGGGCATTGACCACCGGCATCGGCTGAATCAGCTTTCCAGCCAGACATCCCGTGCCCAGTGCCACACCGACTCCCAGGTTTCTTCGGCGATCAGCTCTTCTTCGGCCTGCCAAAGCACCACGGTGCCGTCTTCTTCGACGCAGTAGTAATCGTCACCGTCCTGGCAGATCGGGATCAGGCTGCGATCAACGCCGGCATCCCAGGCGTTGGCAGCAACGTCCGGCAGGTAAGTGTGGGATTGCGGGTCGGTGACGGTCACCGGCTCCAGGCTGCCGTAGACCACGTCGCTGACGGTCAGCAGAAATTCTCTGAAGACAAACGGAATGTCGATGAACAGTTGTTCCTCGATTTCCACCAGCTGGTCTTCGTCGGGCAGCTCCAAGGGGACCGGTACCGGTTCGTTGGCTTCACGCAGTTGTTCGATGATTTCTTCCACGTCCGGGATCCTCTTGCTTGTATGGCGCGGTTTATATGGGGCGGTTTATACAGTAGCTTGCTATAGATGCAACCGCGAAATAGAAAACCCCAGCCAAAGCTGGGGTTTTCATTACAGCACGTGAAACGCGGAGTCGGGATCAGCCGTTCTGGCGGATACCGGCCACGAGCCAAGGCTGGTTCTCGCCCTGAGCGCGTTCCATGTTCCAGCTTTCGCTGAAGACTTCGCCCTGGTCGAAACGCGAGGTTTTCGACACGCCGTTGAAGGTCAGGGTAGCGATGGTCTTGTCGGCACGATCATCCACACCGTCCAGCTGCACATTGAGGTTATCTATGTAGGTGGACTGGAAACCGTCGCCCAGGTCGGCACGTTCGCGCTTGAGGAACTCCAGCATTTGCGGGGTCACGAACTCGGCAATCTTGTCCATTTCGTTTGCGTCCCAGTGCTGTTGCAGGGACTGGAAGTGATTGCGCGCTGCTTCGATGAAGTTCTGTTCGTTGAACCAGGCTGGAGCGTTGATGACCGGACGAGCGGCGACTGGTGCTGCCGCGCCGCCGAAGATCGAACCGCCAGCAGGTTTCTGTTCAAATGCTTCACGCTGCATCGGCGGGGCGTAGCCTGCCGGAGCCATGTGCGGCTGCTGCTTGCGGCGGCGGGCGGCGATGAAACGGAAGACCAGGAAAGCGATGACCGCCATGATCAGGATGTCGAAGATCTGCATGCCCTGGAAGCCGTCGCCCATGAACATGGACGCCAACAGGCCACCTGCGGCGATGCCGGCCAGAGGGCCGAGCCAGCGCGAAGCGCCACCGGCCTTGGCAGCGGCGCCTGCGGCACCGGCAGCACCAGCGGTCGCCGCAGCGCCGCCCATGCCTGGAGAAGAAGGAGCCATCTGGCTGGTTTGGTGTGTCGGCGCAGCGCCGGCGCTTTTGCCACCACCGAAGCGCTTGGCGGCATTGACGTCGAGACTCATCGTCAGGCCGATGCACAACGCCATGGCGATGCTAAGAAAACGTTTCATAAAGGGAATTCCCATTTGTGGAAGGCACGCGCGCCATGTTGCACAGGTGAAGTGTTACTGGCTAGCGGCAGAGTGTTTCGGGCTTTTGCCTGACAGGTTGGGTTCAGCTCTGTCGGCGCTAGAGGACCCGTATACTTTGGTCTGTAGGATTTGTGATTTAGTTCGGAAGGAATGATTCCTGTAGGAGCGAGCTCGTTCGCGAAAAAACCAAGGGCAGCGCGTTCATCTAGAAAAACGCGCCATCGTTGACGACCTTCGCGAGCAAGCTCGCGCCTACAGAAAGTCTTGTTATATGGCTTCCAGCTTGGCGTAACCCAGCATTAGCCACTTGCTGCCTTCGCTGAAATTCACCTGCACCCGCGCCTGAGCGCCGGCACCCTCAAAATTGAGGATCACGCCGTCACCAAAGATTGAGTGGCGCACTGTCTGACCCAGACTGAATCCGGTTTCCGGAATCTCGCTGCCGCTGAACAGGTTGCTGCCATTCATCGACTGATTACCGCCGAACGGACGACTCACGCTATTGGAGAGTCGCACTTCCTGAATCAGGCCTTTCGGCACCTCGCGTACGAAGCGCGACACTTTGTTGTAGGTTTCGCTGCCGTACAGTCGTCGGGTTTCAGCATAGGTCATCACCAGATTCTGCATGGCGCGAGTAATGCCGACATAAGCCAGGCGCCGTTCTTCTTCAAGACGACCGGGCTCTTCCAGGCTCATCTTGTGCGGGAACAGGCCTTCTTCCATGCCAACGAGGAACACGTACGGGAACTCCAGACCCTTGGCGCTGTGCAGGGTCATCAACTGAATGCTGTCTTCGTGTTCGTCGGCCTGAGTGTCACCGGCTTCCAGCGATGCATGACCGAGGAACGCCGCCAGTGGCGTCAGATCCTCGTCCTCTTCGCTGTTTTCAAAGTTACGCGCGGCGCTGACCAATTCCTCGAGGTTTTCTACCCGTGCCTGGCCTTTCTCACCTTTTTCCGCTTCGTGGTAGGCGATCAAGCCTGATTGCTCGATGACGGTCTGGGTCATCAAGTGCAACGGCATCTCCATGCACTTGGCGGCGAGGTTTTCGATCAGTTCGATGAAGGCCCCCAGAGCACCCGCCGCACGGCCGGTCAGGCCCTTGTTGGCCACCAGCTGGCGCATCGCTTCCCACATCGACACATCGCTGTGGCGCGCATGGTCTCGAATGGCTTCTACGGTTTTTTCGCCGATGCCACGGGCCGGTACATTGATCACTCGCTCAAGCGCCGCATCATTACCGCGGCCTTCGAGCAGGCGCATATAGGCCATGGCGTTCTTGATTTCCGCCCGTTCGAAGAAGCGCTGGCCGCCATAGATGCGGTACGGGATGCGCTCGCGCAACAAGGCTTCTTCCAGAACGCGCGATTGGGCGTTGGAGCGGTACAGAATCGCAATATCGCTGCGGGAAAGGCCTGTTTTCAGCGCGCTTTCGATGGTTTCGACAACGTAGCGCGCTTCGTCGTGTTCGTTGAACGCGGCGTACAGGTTGATCGCTTCGCCGTCGCCGCCATCGGTCCACAGCTCTTTGCCAAGACGCCCGGTGTTGTTGGCGATCAAGGCGTTGGCTGCCTTGAGAATCCCGGCGGTGGAGCGGTAGTTTTGCTCCAGACGAATGGTCTCGGCGTCGGGGAAGTCTTCGGAGTACTGGTAGATGTTCTCGATTTTCGCGCCGCGCCAGCCATAAATCGACTGATCGTCGTCGCCGACGACCATCAGGCTGTCGCCACCCTTGGCCAACAGACGCAACCAGGCGTACTGCACGGCGTTGGTGTCCTGGAATTCGTCCACCAGGATGTGTCGGAAGCGTTTTTGATAGTGCGCCAGCAGGCCTGGATGATCGCGCCACAGGTCGAGGGCGCGCAGCAGCAATTCGGAGAAGTCGATGACGCCCGCGCGCAGGCACGCCGCCTCGTAGGCTTCATAAATGCTGCGCATGGTGGCCAGGAACAGGTCGCCGCTGGCTTGAATGTGTTGCGGGCGCAGGCCTTCGTCTTTCTGCCCGTTGATGAACCATTGGGCCTGCCGGGCCGGCCAGCGTTGCTCGTCCAGACCCAGCTCACGGATCACCCGTTTGACCAGACGTTGCTGGTCATCGCTATCAAGAATCTGGAAGGTCTGGCTCAGGCCGGCTTCCTGCCAGTGCGCCCGCAGCAACCGGTGTGCCAGACCGTGGAAGGTGCCGACCCACATGCCGGCCGGGTTGATACCCATCAACTGCTCGATGCGATGTCGCATCTCGGCAGCGGCCTTATTGGTGAAGGTCACCGACAGTATGGAGTGGGGCGAGGCGTTTTCAACCTGGATCAACCAGGCGATACGGTGCACCAGCACTCGGGTTTTACCGGAACCAGCACCGGCCAGGACCAACTGACGACCCACGGCGGCGGCTACGGCCTGGCGTTGGGCATCGTTGAGAGAATTCAGCAGAAGGGAGAGATCATCGCGCATCGGGGCATTCTAGGGGGCGGCGGCACACCGGGCAAACCCCGGTTTGCTTTTGCCGATGAAAGATCGTTCGGGACGACTGGTCGGTCATCGGTCGCAGACGTTGGCGGGGCGCCCTCATGGCCTTTTCATGACCATTGGGAGGGATCGCAGCTTTGGCGATTTATTGATCAACAGCAGTTTGGTACAGGCTCCCGCTTGTGTATGCTCCGTCGACGTTTCGGGCTACATGCTCGTCATTATAAGAACAAGAATATCGCCTATGACCCTCAGCTCCGACCTGTCGGGCCCCACTGTGGAGCCCCGGGTGATCCGCAAACAGTACGCCATGGAAATGGCGGTCGAACGCACGCGCCTGCTGTATCAGGGTTCGTTGCTGCCCACATTATTCATGCTGATCAATGGTCTGGTGTGCGCCGGTTTACTCTGGATCCCGCAGCGCCATTTTCTACTCAGCGTTTGGTTGATCTGGTTGTTGTCGCTGGTGGCATTGCGTGTCATTCAGGTGGCAGCCTTTGACTCGGCAATCCCTCACCGCCAGGCCAATCCGATCTGGCGTCGCATGTTTTTGCTCGGCTCTGGCCTGACCGGGTTGACTCTGGCAGGCGCCGGTATCGCCCTGGTACCTGCCGATAACTTCATCCAGCAAGCGTGGGTTTTCGGTCTGATCGGTGCGGCAGCACTCTCGGCCAGTGTGGCCTATGCGGTCAGCTTGCCGGCCTTCCTGTCGTTTACCTTGCCCTGCCTGTTGCCGGCCATTGCCTATATGTTTTGGAGCGGTGACGAACAACAGCACGGCTGGGGATGGTTTGGGTTGATCCTGCTCGGCGCGCTGAGCGTCGTTGCCTGGCAAGTCAATCGGGTGATCGATCGTGGATTGGTGCGGCGCTTTCAGAATCAGGCGCTGATCGAGCATTTGCAGCAAGCTCGAAACGACAGCGATCAGCTCAACCAGAAACTTGCTCGGGAGGTCGACCAGCGTCGACGGGCCGAGGACGAACTGCGTCAGGTTCAAACCGGGCTGGAAAGCCGCGTTGCCCTGCGCAGTCTGGAACTGGACGCCGCCAACCAGGCCTTGAGCAAAAGCGAGGCGCGTCTGGCACTGGCGTTGAAAGCCAGCGAACTTGGGTTGTGGGACTGGAATCTGCAAACCGACGAAGTACATCACACGCAGATTCAAGAGTTGTTCGGGCTCGAACCGGATCAGGTGACAGCGATATTGCGCCACCTCAAGCCACGCTTGCACCCTGATGACCTTCCGACACTGCGTCGGGCATTGGTCGAGCATTTGAAGGGCCGCAGCGAGGATTACCAGGTCGAGTACCGTGTGCGTCATGGTGCAGGTCATTGGGTCTGGATCGAGGACCGGGGGCGTGCGGTCGAGCGCAGTGCAAACGGCCGAGTGATCCGCATGGTCGGGACCCGTCGTGACATCAGCGTCAGCAAGGCGCTGGAAGAACAACAACAATTGGCAGCAACGGTGTTTGAGGCGGCCAGCGAAGGCATCGTGATTTTCGACCCCGATTACGCGTTGCTTTCGGTCAACCAGGCCTTTAGCCAAGTGACGGGCTATGGCATTGAAGAGGTTCTTGGACGCAACGTGGTCGAGTTGCCTTGCAGTCGCGATGCACGCCGTCATTACGCAACCATCCATCAGGCGTTGGAGCAGCATGGCCGTTGGCAAGGCGAACTGGTGGAAACCCGCAAGAACGGCGAAATGTATCCCCAATGGCTGCAGCTCAATACGGTTCGCGATCGGCGAGGACGTGTCAGTCACATCGTCGGCTTCTTTGCTGATCTTTCCGCAAGGCGCGAATCCGAAGAACGCATGCGTTACCTGACGCACTATGACGAACTGACGGGGCTGGCAAATCGTTCGCTGTTTCGCGAACGGCTCAATGAAGCGCATCAACGAGTACGCCAGGGTGGTCATCGCAGTCTGGCATTGCTGCACATCAATCTGGACCGCTTCAAGTTGCTCAATGACAGCCTTGGTCATGAAATCGCCGATCAGTTGCTGAAGACAATGACCCGTCGCCTGGTCAGCGCGCTGCCGGAGGCCGATACCATCGCTCGGCTGTCCGGCGACGAGTTCGCCGTGTTGTTCAACGCTTACGGCAACCTGTCCAGCCTGGCGCGTGTGGCAACACGACTGGCAACCAAATTGCGCGTACCGGTTGCGGTTGAAGGGCACGAATTGGTGATCAGTGCCTCCATGGGCATCAGTCTGCTGCCAGACAATGCCCGGGAAATTTCCGCGTTGGTCAGCCAGTCGAACATGGCCATGCAACATGCCAAGCATTTGGGCGGTAACAATTTCCAGTTTTATACCGACAGCTTGCAAGCCAGCACGCTGGAGCGTTTGCATCTGGAAAACCAGTTGCGCAAAGCCGTTGAAGAAAAGCAACTCAAGGTGTTTTACCAACCGAAACTGTGTCTCGCCACGGGGCGGCTGAATGCCGCCGAAGCACTGGTGCGCTGGGATCATCCGACCATGGGGCGCGTGCCGCCCGGGGACTTTATCGGGTTGGCCGAGGAAACCGGGCTGATCGGTCCGATCGGTGAATTCGTGTTGCGCCAAGCCTGCTGGCAAGCCTGCGAGTGGCAGCGTCTGGGGCTTGAACCGATCCGTGTGTCGGTCAATTTATCGGTGCATCAGTTGCGTCAGGGCAAACTGGTCAGCCTTGTGCGACAGGTGCTGGAGGAAACCGGGCTGGCGCCCCACCTGTTGGAGTTGGAGCTGACCGAAAGCCAGTTGCTGGACAGTGTCGAGCACATCATCGCGACGTTTGAGCAGTTGCGCGATCTTGGGGTGAAACTGGCAATCGATGATTTCGGCACCGGTTACTCGTCTCTGAGCTACCTCAAGCGCATCCCGGTGGATTACGTAAAGATCGACCAGGCGTTTATTCGGGGACTGGGGGAGGGCACCGCCGATACGGCGATCACTCGAGCGATCATCGCCATGGCGCACGGCTTGTCGCTGAAGGTGGTCGCCGAAGGCGTGGAGCGGCAGGAGCAGCTGGAGTTTCTGAAAGTCGAGCGCTGCGATGAAGTGCAGGGGTATCTGATCAGTCGGCCGGTCGAAGCGTTGGATCTGGCTGAGCTACTAGGCCGGAGTGAAAAGGCCTTGTAGGGCTACATGGAGTGAACGACGCGTGAAATGGGGACATTGAGTTACGCATTGAGCGGGCAAAAAGCCGATTCATGTAGTATAACTACAAGCGTGCTACATCTCCGGCTCCTGCCAACAATAAAGAGTCCAGCCCTTTGAATCTGCTGCAACACATCGCCCAGTCTCGCCACCTGTTACGCAAGTCGGAGCTCAAGGTCGCCGACCACGTGCTGCTCGATCCTGCGGCCGTGATGCACAGTTCCATGGCCGATCTGGCCCACAGCGTGGGCATTAGCGAGCCGACCATCGTGCGTTTTTGCCGTGCCATCGGTTGTTCCGGGTTTCAGGACCTGAAGCTGAAGCTGGCCCAAAGCCTGGCGGCAGGTGCGAGTTTCGGCCAGTTTGCGATCCATGAGGATGATTCGGTCGCCGACTACAGCCTGAAAATCTTCGACACGACGTTGCATACCCTGATGGAAGTTCGCGAGAAGCTCGATCCGCTGGAGTTGCAGCGGGCCGTGACTTTGATGTCCCAGGCTCAGCGTGTCGAGTTCTACGGCTTCGGCGCTTCCGGTGCGGTCGCGGCGGACGCCCAGCACAAATTTTTCCGTCTGCTGCTGACGGCGGCGGCGTATTCCGACCCGCATATGCAAGCGATGTCCGCGGTAACGCTCAAGCCTACCGACGTGGCGATCTGCATTTCCCAGTCCGGACGTTCCAAGGATTTGTTGATCACCGCAAACCTGGTGCGCGAAAGCGGCGCTTCGTTGATCACCTTGTGCCCAAGCCAGACACCGTTGGCTGAGCTGTCGACCGTCAACCTGGCGATCGATGTGCATGAGGACACGGAAATCTACACGCCGCTGACTTCGCGTATCGCTCACCTGGTGGTGATCGACGTGCTGGCGATGGGCGTGGCCATGGCGCGCGGCCCGAGCCTGGTCAATCACCTCAAGAGCGTGAAGCGCAGCCTGCGCAGCTTGCGGTTGTCGCCCAAGTCGGTCAAAGCGCTGGACGACTAACATCAAAAGATCGCAGCCTGCGGCAGCTCCTACAGGTTTTCACATTCCTGCGTAGGCGCTGCCGAAGGCTGCGATCTTTGCTTATGAATGTTCATCTCCCTGTAACGCCCAAGCCGCCAAACCGTCATCCCCCACGCCTATCTTGAAACTCCCGTACTCGCCTTGGGAGACTCGAAATGGCCCCTTACGAAGAACGCAACAGCGCTGTCAAAACCCGTCGCCAGCAAGAAGATCAGCGTCGCATGGAATTTCGCCGCGCCATCGAAGATCGCTGCGAACGCCGTCAGCTTCTGGCCGAAATCGGCGACTTCCCCGAGCTGGAGCTCAACTTCTGGCAGGCATCCCCCTCGACTTCCCGTCGAAACGCTCAACCAGTGCGCTGATTTGAATACGTTCACTGCGAATAAATGCAAGGAAGGCGTGAGCCACCGGTGACAGGCGTTTCGCCTTGGCCTGCACCAGGCACCAGCTGCGCAATAGCGGCAGTTCTTCGACCGGCAACTCGATCAACCCGCCGGTCGCCAACTCAAGGTTCAGGGCGTGGCGCGTCAACAGCGCAACGCCCAGGCCTGCCAGCACGCATTCACGCTGGGCTTCGGCCGACGAGACTTCCTGAGTCTGGTT
Organism: Pseudomonas sp. P1.8; assembly: GCF_001269805.1. Lineage (NCBI taxonomy): Bacteria > Pseudomonadati > Pseudomonadota > Gammaproteobacteria > Pseudomonadales > Pseudomonadaceae > Pseudomonas > Pseudomonas sp. P1.8. The sequence continues at coordinate 102,198 of NZ_LHVM01000024.1, read as the reverse complement.
GAAGTGCACGCGCTTCTCTTTGAAATACTCCTCGCATGCCAGCCTCGTACCCGAACCGGTTTCGCGCAGTAATAATGTATAGGGCTCAAGATCCTGCAAGCGCAGCGGCCCCATATGACACAGTGGATGATCCGGAGGCGCGACGGCGACGATCGGGTTGTTGAGGAATGGCAAGAATTCCAGGCCCATGTCCTGGGGCACCATGGACATGATCACCAGATCGTCGCGGTTATCCGACAAGCGCCGAATCACTTGTCCGCGATTGACTACAGTCAGCTGCAGATTCACTTCCGGGTGCTGGCGTTTAAATGCGGCGAACAGGTGCGGCACGAAATACTTGGCGCTGGATTCCACTGCCAGTTTCAGCTGACCCTGCAACGAGCCCTGCATGTCCGACAGCTGCATATCGAGGTTTTCCAGGCGCCCGAAAATGTCCCGACTGGCTCGCTGTAACGCTTCAGCGGCTTCGGTCATGTAGAGCTTTTTGCCGACGTAATCGAACAATGGCTGGCCGACGAGCTCCTCAAGTTGACGAATCTGTAGGCTGACGGCAGGTTGTGTGAGTGACATTTCGTCGGCTGCGCGGCTGTAGGATCGTAAATCGCAGACCTCGTTGAAAATCTGCAGTTGACGCAATGTCATACGCATCAATGACTTACGCATTGGTTAACGCTCCAGCCGAGGGGTGATGTTTCAACTATAAGTCTTTACTTATGCATGACCCAATAATTATTCATTTTTGTTAATCCCTTGTGAGCGCTAGTGTGGCCCTGCGACTAAATTGAAACATTTGGTCACGCGTCGACCTGGGTCTAGCAGGTCGTGGGTACCACCGGCTCAAGGGAAACTCCAAGTGATAACAAAGATCCTGATCGCCAACCGTGGTGAGATTGCCGTACGAATCGTACGTGCCTGTGCCGAAATGGGCATTCGCTCGGTCGCGATCTATTCCGACGCCGACCGTCATGCTTTGCACGTCAAGCGTGCAGACGAGGCCCACAGCATTGGTGCCGAGCCACTGGCCGGTTACCTGAACCCGCGCAAGCTGGTGAACCTGGCTGTGGAAACCGGATGCGACGCACTGCACCCAGGTTACGGATTCCTGTCGGAAAATGCCGAACTGGCGGAAATTTGCGCCGAACGCGGGATCAAATTCATCGGTCCATCGGCTGAAGTCATTCGCCGCATGGGTGACAAGACTGAAGCTCGCCGCAGCATGATCAAGGCCGGCGTGCCAGTCACGCCAGGTACTGAAGGCAACGTGTCGGGCATCGAAGAAGCCCTGACCGAAGGCGATCGCATCGGTTACCCGGTGATGCTCAAGGCCACTTCCGGTGGTGGCGGTCGCGGCATTCGTCGCTGCAACAGCCGTGAAGAACTCGAACAAGCATTCCCGCGTGTCATTTCCGAAGCCACCAAGGCCTTCGGTTCGGCGGAAGTGTTCCTGGAAAAGTGCATCGTCAATCCGAAGCACATCGAAGCGCAGATCCTCGGCGACAGCTTTGGCAACGTGGTTCACCTGTTCGAGCGTGACTGTTCGATCCAGCGCCGCAACCAGAAGCTGATCGAAATCGCCCCGAGCCCGCAACTGACCCCGGAACAGCGCGCGTACATCGGTGACCTGTCGGTGCGTGCAGCCAAGGCCGTGGGTTACGAGAACGCCGGCACCGTGGAGTTCCTGCTCGCCGAGGGCGAGGTGTACTTCATGGAGATGAACACTCGGGTGCAGGTGGAACACACCATCACCGAAGAAATCACCGGCATCGACATTGTCCGTGAGCAGATTCGCATTGCCTCCGGCCTGCCGCTTTCGGTGAAACAGGAAGATATCCACCACCGTGGTTTCGCCCTGCAATTCCGGATCAACGCCGAAGATCCGAAGAACAACTTCCTGCCGAGCTTCGGCAAGATCACGCGCTATTACGCCCCCGGCGGTCCTGGCGTGCGCACCGACACGGCGATCTACACCGGCTACACCATTCCGCCGTACTACGACTCCATGTGCTTGAAACTGGTCGTTTGGGCGCTGACCTGGGAAGAGGCGATGGACCGTGGCCTGCGCGCCCTCGACGACATGCGTCTGCAAGGGGTCAAGACCACCGCCGCTTACTACCAGGAAATCCTGCGTAACCCGGAATTCCGTAGCGGCCAGTTCAACACCAGCTTCGTTGAAAGCCACCCTGAACTGACCAACTACTCGATCAAGCGCAAACCCGAAGAGCTGGCCCTGGCCATCGCCGCCGCCATCGCCGCCCACGCAGGCCTGTGAGGAATAGAACAATGAGCAAGCAAATCCACGTTACCGACACGATCCTGCGCGACGCCCACCAATCGCTGCTCGCGACCCGCATGCGCACCGAAGACATGCTGCCGATCTGCGACAAGCTCGACAAAGTCGGCTACTGGTCGCTGGAATGCTGGGGCGGCGCGACCTTCGACGCCTGCGTACGTTTTCTGAAAGAAGACCCGTGGGAGCGTCTGCGCCAGCTGCGCGCGGCGCTGCCTAACACCCGCCTGCAAATGCTGCTGCGCGGCCAGAACCTGCTGGGCTACCGCCACTACAGCGACGACGTGGTCAAGGCTTTCGTCGCCAAGGCCGCAGTCAATGGCATCGACGTGTTCCGTATCTTCGACGCCATGAACGACGTGCGTAACCTGCGTGTTGCCATCGAAGCCGTGAAAGCCTCCGGCAAACACGCCCAGGGCACCATCGCCTACACCACCAGTCCGGTGCACACCATCGAGGCCTTCGTAAACCAGGCCAAGCAAATGGAAGCCATGGGTTGCGACTCGGTGGCGATCAAGGACATGGCCGGCCTGCTGACCCCGTACGCCACCGGCGAGTTGGTCAAGGCTCTTAAAAGCGAGCAATCGCTGCCCGTATTCATCCACTCCCACGACACCGCTGGCCTGGCCGCAATGTGCCAGATGAAAGCGATCGAAAACGGTGCCGATCACATCGATACCGCGATCTCCAGCTTCGCCTGGGGCACCAGCCACCCGGGCACCGAGTCGATGGTCGCCGCACTCAAAGGCAGCGAGTTCGACACCGGCCTGAACCTGGAGCTGCTGCAGGAGATCGGCCTGTACTTCTACGCCGTGCGCAAGAAGTACCACCAGTTCGAAAGCGAATTCACCGCGGTTGATACCCGCGTTCAGGTCAACCAGGTTCCGGGCGGGATGATTTCCAACCTGGCCAACCAGTTGAAAGAGCAGGGCGCTCTGAATCGCATGAGCGAAGTGCTCGCGGAAATCCCTCGCGTTCGGGAAGACCTCGGCTTCCCGCCGCTGGTGACCCCGACTTCGCAGATCGTTGGCACCCAGGCGTTCTTCAACGTATTGGCCGGCGAGCGCTACAAGACCATCACCAACGAAGTGAAGCTCTACCTGCAAGGCGGCTACGGTAAAGCGCCGGGCACCGTGAACGAACAACTGCGTCGCCAAGCCATCGGCAGCGAAGAAGTGATCGACGTTCGTCCGGCAGACCTGCTCAAGCCAGAAATGGCCAAGCTGCGTGCCGACATCGGCGCTCTGGCCAAGTCCGAAGAAGACGTGTTGACCTTCGCCATGTTCCCGGACATCGGTCGCAAGTTCCTCGAAGAGCGCGCTGCTGGAACCTTGACACCTGAAGTGCTGCTGCCGATTCCGGAAGCAGGCAAGGTGGCTTCGGCGGGCGGCGAAGGTGTACCGACCGAGTTCGTCATCGACGTTCACGGCGAAACCTACCGCGTCGACATCACCGGTGTGGGCGTCAAGGCCGAAGGCAAGCGTCACTTCTACCTGTCCATCGACGGCATGCCGGAAGAAGTGGTGTTCGAGCCGCTCAACGAATTCGTCGGTGGTGGTGGCAGCAAGCGCAAGCAAGCAACTACGCCGGGCCACGTCAGCACCACCATGCCGGGCAACATCGTTGATGTGCTGGTCAAGGAAGGCGATACCGTCAAGGCTGGCCAGGCCGTGCTGATCACTGAAGCGATGAAGATGGAAACTGAAGTCCAGGCCGCCATCGCCGGTAAAGTTACCGCCATTCATGTGGCCAAGGGCGACCGGGTGAATCCGGGCGAGATCCTGATCGAGATCGAAGGCTGAGTTAACAGCCTCGATATAACGCTTTAAACCTCGGGGGGGCATGTGCTCCCCTTTTTTTTCGCCCGGGATTTGTGGCCAAGACGTTTAAAAAGTCATCCGCCACTGAGCCGTTGCGCCATGGTTTCGGCTGTCGGAAGCCATCTCGCCGGTTACCCCAACGCCTAGCGTATGTCGCGCCGAAAGTCCCAGCTCCAGACCTGCTTCCACCATCAGACTGTCTCGATCCAGCGGTGCGCCGGAAACGGTAAATTTGCGGCCAGCGGTGATCAGACGTTGGCGGTTTTGCGTGGCGATCTCTCCAAACGTGTGTTTCCAGCTGGCACTGAAACGTGGCGTCAGTTGCATGCCGTTATCCAGGCTGTTGATCTTCGCCAGCCGCAAACCGAACGTGCTGTTGAGATTGTTCTGTTCCTGAGCATCGACCTTCAACGCAGCTGAGCCGCCTTTTTCCGTGTAGGCATCGCGGTGATAGCGTTGGTAACCAAGACCTGCGAAGGGCTCGATGCTGACATTCTCCCGGCCGAGGTTGTAGCCCACTTCTGCAAACGCCTGCTGAGTACTGGAATCGTATTGGCCTTCGAGGCGGTCACTGAAGCCCTTGAAGGCTACCCGGCGTTTTGTGCTGCCGTCGTGGTTGCTGTAGGTCGCGCCGAGGCGCAGAGACATCGGGCCACTTTGGCGCAATGCATAGGCGCCCACATGCCAGCTATCGAGATCACCGTCGAGCTCGCGACTGTCCATGCGTGTTTGGGATTTGCCACCGATCAGGCCAATGCGCCACTCCTCGTCCACCGCCCAATCCGTACCCATGACCAGGCCGCGGGTGGAGTGTTTCAAGTTATCGACGTCGCGATCCAGTTTCCCGCCATGGCCCAATGCCTGGAACCAGACTCGACCACCGGTTTCGCTGCCAGCGGCCAGTCGTGGTGCTTTTTTTCGACTGCCAAAACTGGCGGCACCATCGAGTTGGCGCATGGCCGCGAGCATTGTCGCGCTGACTGGCGCATCGCTGTTCAACGTCAGTTTTGCGAGGTTTGGGATGCTGCCTCCGGCGAGTTGTTCGATGGCGGAAGACGCAGTTTTTTTATCGGCATCGAGCAGGGCCACGACTGCGGCGCTCGTCGCAACGGTAGCCCTGGGGACGGCACGACTTGTCGTGGCGGGTGAGGTCGAAGGTGCCGAGACGGGGTCGACAGTGGTGGGCGTCGAAGCGGCATCCGCAGTTTGCGGCGCAGACGTAGATAGATCCGTGGGCTCTTCAATGCTGCGGCCGAGCTCACGCCCGTTATCTGTGAGTGCGACGCTCTCGATAGAAACATCATTGCGTGCGTAAGTCAGCTCGACCGTTTTTTTCTCGTATTTCACCTCTGGTGTCATGAAGGCAAGACTGTTTTCGATGGTGCCGAATCGACCGACTATCTCGTTGGCTTGAATCACGGTGTACTGCCTGTTTTGCGAGTACTCCCCCGGCACCGCGACGATCTTCAGGGTTGAATCGCCAAGATTGGCAGTGCCTGCGACTTTGATCGTTTCGCCATGGCCGTCGGGAGTTACCTCGTAGGCAAGCACGGCGGTTTCTCCCAGGATCAGTTCGCGTTCAATCCTTGGCGCGCCATGCAAACGATCGACGTTCAGGCGACCAGCGACATACAGCTCGCCAACACTGCCTGCACCCGCAAAGGTGCCGGTCTTCGTGACATGGACATCGCCCTTTATGCTGCCTTTGTTTAAGAGGTTTGCGGTCGTAACGGCGCCACCTTCGATTGCTCCCTCATTGGTCAGATCTCCTCCTTCCACCAGGATGCCTTCTTTGAAATCTCCCTTACCTGTCAGCGTCCAGGCGCCTTCGGTTACATATAAACCGTTGAAGTTACGAGTTTCTCCCAGCACACCTCCCGCAGGGGAACGAAGCTGGATGAGGTTATTGCCACCACCATCAATCAGGCCCTTCACACTACCTCCTTCTATCAGGCCAACGAGCTCGTTGTCAGCGGTACCCGTAAAGCTGTCCTCTGGCTCGTGGATCAAGCGGGCAAAGGTGGTGTCAGCGTTGAGAAAAGCGGCAAGTCGTGCGAAGGGCTCTGCATCCGGCTGGGGCTCGGACAGCACCGGTGCTTCCAGAGTGGGAAAGGCCTCCGTAAGGGAAGGTGGTTGGGCGTTCGAGAACTCTGCATGACCAAGGGCCAGGGCAATCGCCAAGGCAATCTGTTTGGCTTTGTAGGGGTGTTGAGCGGGCATCAAGTTTGGCCTCTTTTGACAGGAGGCCAAACTTTAAAGATGGGCTAAAGCTACGGATGTCAGCTACTTCCGGTGCTTTTGCGGGGCGGGTCAGATAGTCATGTAAAAAAAGGATGACGGCTCAAAGCTGGTAGTCGTTTTCCCTTTGAGTTTGCGCTTTTTCCTACGGCAAACCAGGAGGTCGCTGTCTATGACCAAGTTCGGGAGTGCATTACCCCCGACACTCAACCAACCCTTTCACCTGTCCAGTCGCTGTCTGATTTTCATCGCTCAACCACATTTCGAACCCAGCGCCAATCGCAGGCCATTCCGAATCCAGAATCGAATACCACGCGGTATCGCGGTTCTGTCCCTTGACTACCATGTGCTGACGAAACACCCCTTCAAAACTGAAACCCAAACGTTCGGCTGCGTATTTGGAACGGGCGTTGCCGTTGTTGCATTTCCACTCCAGACGACGATAGCCCAGTGCGAAGGATTCCTTTGCCAGCAGGTAAACCGCTTCAGTGCTTTTCGGCGAGCGCTGCATCGGCGCGCCGAAGGTGACGTGGCCAATTTCGATGCGGCCCTGAGCCGGGACGATCGACATCAGGCTGAGGATCCCTTGTACGTCGCCGCTCGCACGATCAATCACGGCAAAGAAATATGGATCGCTTTGGGCTGCATGGTTGTTCAACCAATCGTTGAACACGCTGCGCTCCGGGAAAGGGCCGTAGGGTAAATAATCCCACAGCTTGGGGTCAGCGCCCGGGCCTTGCAGGGCCTTGAACAAACCCTCGCTGTGGCGCGCCGGGTCGAGTCTTTCGAGGCGGATGAAACGTCCCTCGATCAGTTGAACCGTGGGTGCCGGGACGCCTTTCCAGTCGGCGAGTGAGGTCGACATATTGCTCTCCTTGAACCTTAAATGGCTTTGCGAAACTGAATAAAACCGGGGCGTTCGGCGATGCGCTCGTAGAGTTGGATCGCGGTCGCGTTGCTTTCGTGGGTCAACCAATGGACCTTGTTACAGCCGTCGGCCCTGGCTGTGGTATAGACGAATTCGATCAGCTGGCGGCCGACACCGGTGCCGCGGGTTTCTGGAGCTACCAGCAAGTCTTGCAGGTAACAGGAGTTTTCGATGGCCCAGTTCGAACGATGGTAGATGAAATGCACCATGCCCACCGCTTTGCCATCGGCCCAGGCGAGGGCGGCGTGGGTGGGTTCGTTCGGATCGAGCATGCGCTGCCAGGTGTTTTGGGTGACGGTCTGCGGCAATTCGGTTTTATAGAAGCGCAGGTAGGCTTGCCACAGCGGCAGCCAGGCAGCCTGGTCGTCGGCGCTGACCTGACGGATTTCGATCTGACTCATGTTCATTCCTTGGGCATTAAATGGGCGAGGGTCTGGTCATGCACGTCGCGGCTGGCGCTCAGCCCTTCGCGCACGCCTGCGATGTCGGCGGCATTGCGGTTCTGGCTGAGCTTGCGCTTGCCTTCCAGGCGTTGGACGGGCAGGGCAAAGCCGACGATGGCTCTGAGCATTCCTTCGATGTAGTCGACGGGTGCGTCAGCGACTTTCCAGGGTTGGGCGCGGCCCGCTTCATGGCGGTCTGTCAGAGCGCTGACCAGCTTGAGCAGGCGCTCGGCGTCGGTGAACACTTCAGCACTGCCGTAAGCGTGGACGGCGACATAATTCCAGGTCGGCACGACTTTGCCGTTTTCAGCTTTGCCTGGGTAAAACCCGGGGCTGACGTAGGCGTCGGCGCCGGCAAAAATGACCAATGCTTCAGCGCCGCTTTGCAGCTCCTTCCATTGCGGATTGGCTTTGGCGAAATGACCGTACAGCGTTCCGTTTGGCCCTTGCTCGGCATCAAGCAGTAGCGGTAGATGGCTTGCCTGCAGGCCTTGCTCACCGTGGGTGACCAGCAGCGCGAGGCGGGTGTCGAGTATCTGTTGCTGCATTTCCTGCAGGTCGTCGATGGCGAAGGCTTTTGGCGTGTACATGGAAATTTCCCTTGGCGAATGCTTGCATCCTAGGCAGGCTATTGGTCTGTTGTAAGAGCCATTTATGTGCAATTTCATAGGTCCATTGAAATGACCAACGAGCCACTGTCCTTGTCATTCAACCCTGCGGGTATCGAGCTTGATCGCCGTCAGGGGTTGAGCCGTCAGCTCTATCAAGCGTTGCGGATGCGGGTGCTGGACGGACGTCTGGCCAGTGGCACACGCTTGCCGGCGAGCCGCGATCTGGCGGTGGCGTTGGCGATTTCCCGTAACAGCGTAGTGCGTGCCTACGATCAGCTCTATGCCGAAGGATTTATTGAGGGTCGGGTCGGAGACGGGACTTATGTCGCACAACTGCCTCAGAGTGCGTTGGCGCCAAAAAAACTATCCACAAAAGTATCCACAGGCTTTTCAACAGGGTTACCCACAGCCTTATCCACAAATCGGGGTGATTTGCCTGTTGATCCATCCAGTAAAGTTATCCACAGCAGTGCACTGGGGCGTGTAGAAAAACACCATTTGCCCACGCCGCCGAGTGGTCCGCCTCGGGCGTTTCGGGTCGGTGTTCCGGCGTTTGATCTGTTTCCTTTCGAGGTCTGGGCCAAGCTGAATGCGGCTTTCTGGCGTAAGCCGGATTTGCAGCAGCTGTGTTACGGCGACCCGGCGGGTGATGCGCGATTGCGTGGAATGATCGCCGCGTATTTGCGCAGTTCCCGTGGCATGCAATGCACGGCTGAACAAATTGTGATCACCAGTGGCGCACAGCAGGGAATTAGCCTTTGTGCACAGCTGCTGGTGGAGCCGGGAGATGGGGTCGCCATAGAAAATCCGGGGTATCGAGCGGCCGGTCATGCGTTCGCGGTGGCGGGGGCTCGATTGCACGGCGTAACGGTGGACAGCGAAGGCATCGACTGTACTGAGTTGGCCGCGCTTGGCGATTGTCGTTTGGCCTATGTCACGCCCTCGCACCAGTACCCGACCGGGGTGGTCATGAGCCTGGCGCGTCGCCTGGAGTTGCTGGCCTGGGCCGAGCGCACCCAAGGCTGGATCGTCGAGGACGACTACGACGGCGAATACCGTTACAGCGGCGCACCTTTGGCACCGCTGGCGGCACTCGATCGTAATGGGCGGGTGTTGTACGTCGGCACCTTCGGCAAGGTGGCCTTCCCGGCCTTGCGCCTGGGGTATCTGGTGTTGCCGCCGGGGTTGGTGGATGCCTTCGCGCAACGCCGCGCGGTGGATGTGCGCCATTCTGAAGTCAGTACGCAGGTCGTGATGGCCGAATTCATGGCTACCGGGCACTTCCAGCGGCATATCCGACGTATGCGCCGCGCCGCCTTGAGTCGACGCAACGCGTTGATGAGCGGTTGGCCTGTGGATATTCCCGGTGTGGGCAGCCTGCCCGGTGTGGCGGCGGGTCTGCACATGACCGTGCCGGTAAAGAGTCTGGAGCGCGAACGTGAACTGGTTGAAAAGGCCTCCAGTGTCGGCGTGGAAATCAATCGCCTGAGCAGCTATTGGCTGCCCGACTCACCAACCCCGCAAGATCAGCGTGCAGGCCTGGTCCTGGGGTTTGCCGCTGTGCCTGAAGCAGCGATAGCGACAGCCCTTGAACAGCTCAATAAAGCCTGGCGCGACTAATAGGTGTCGGCCATCCGGCGTCAGGCTTTGGGTTGCAGATTAAAAAACACGGCGGGATCTGTGATTGCGCGCAATACGTAATCAATGGGGGCCAGATCGGTCAGTTCCTTCTGGCGTTCAGCACTTAACGTCGCCAAATGCTGATCGGCGATTTTCAGGTGTGCGGCGGTGAATTTTTCTTGCGCAGCTTCAGGTGTGGCGTAGTGAAAGTGCGCCAGCCACAGCGGCTGATCCTTGTTGGTGAGGTCGAGAATCCGGTACTCCTGGAAGTAATCCTTGCGTTGTTTGGTCCTGATCCGGCCTTGCTCATTCTTGACGATCCGCACCTGTTCGTTACTCAACATCCATTGCAGATACGCCTGTCTGGGTTTGCGCGCCTTGAGCATCATGGCGCGGGTCTTGATGCCCTCCTCACGTAGCCGGTTGGCATTGCCCCTGAGCATGGCAGGAAGGTTTGCGACACCGAGTTTGTTTGCGGGCTTGGCGAGGATGTGTTCGACCTCCCTGGCCATTTGCTCCATCCGGTTGGCTTGTATATCGAAGAGGTCCTGCATGTCCGCAGGAATTCGATGAGGTTTTTGCGCGTCTTTATGGGTTTTTTTGATGAAAGCACCAGCGTTCGCGTCCAGGTCCAATGCTTCGCTGACAATGTCTCTGTCGTCACGCTCCGACAATGGCGTGGGACGAGCCTTGATGGGCATGATCTCCTCAAACGCTTGATCTTCGGCGTTTGGCTCCTTTGGCTTGATGGATGCTCGAGACCGGCTTTTACTGATTTTTCCGGCCTGCCTTGAGGGGCCTGCAACGGCGGGCTTCGGGGTAGCAGGTTCGGGGAGTGTCAGGGTGCTGGGTAGCAGCCTGTCCAATTGAGTCTGGGCTAATGTCTTGAACTCGAGGATCAAGTTGCGCACCTGCTCCAACCCGGACGATTGAAGGTGTTCGGGGAAGTCGCCGGGTAGATCCTGCAAGCGTTGATCAGCATCGGCAAGGGTGTCGATCTGAGCACTCAAGCTATCAACGCGATTGTCGGTGGTTGTATCGACTTGAGTTGATTTCTGCAGCTTTGCCACGGTGCGGCTCGCGGTTGTCGCATCCACAATGACCTTCGCGATGGCATCGCGCGCCGGCTCCAGATCGACCTCAGCCGATTGCTTCAGACAAAGTTCGAACGAAATCGCAATTTCGTTAGCCTTCAAGTCCCACTCGGTAAATCCCGGAAGCAATTTCCTGAGCTTTGATACCTCAGAAAGGCCGAATTCGCCAACATCGAGGAGTCGATCCAGTGACGTGTGTGAGAGCTGAAGTCGAAGGACCATCTTGTTGCTCAACTCAATCGCCTTAGTGGCACTGTCGACGTAGGTTTGCGGCGTTGCGTTGACTTCGGGTTCCTGCGTCAGGACGTGAGTGATATCTGCATAAGTCTTTCGCTTGGCCACAAGCCACATGCAAATGTATTTGTGCAGTTCAGCCGTCAGGCGCACCAAGTCATAGACATAACCGCTGCTGCTCCCTCCTGCGTCGCGCCATTGTTGCAGTTGCTTGAGAACCTGTTCGTAATCGGTGATCTGTTGTTCAAGCAACGTGACGAATGAACCGTCTTTTTCCTCGTCGACTTTTTCAGGAACGCTGGTCAATTCCTCTTGGGCGGCGTCGAATGCGGTGCGTTTGTTCACCTCCAGCTCTTTGAACGCATGTATCGCGGCTTCCAGTTCCTTTTTTTGTTTTTCCTTTTCCTGGCGTCTGGCTTTCAACTTGCTTTTGAGGCTCTCCCCGCCAGCACCGCCGCGCAGCCGCAGGCGCAAGTCCAGATACCAGTTTCCCCCGAAATCATTAATCAACAGGGGGCCAGTGCGTTCCGGGTTGTCCGGGTAGGAAATTTTCACATCCCCGTCGTCATCTTCAACGACCTTGAACCAGCGCTCGCCGACTTGTGCGCACATGTTCTCACCCATTTGATAGAGGGGAGCGTTGCCGCGCTTGAGAACGACCCATTGTTTGCTTTCCAGATCCGGAGGAGTGGTTTTGATGCTGTCCAGGTAAATGCCCAATGCAGTGGGTGAACGACGTGGGACCGATCCGCCAACTTCAAGCGAGGAGTAGTGGTCGATTGGCAGTTCGCCAGCGAGGGGCGTATCGATAAGCTTCACATCAGGCAGGGCGGCTGGCTTAAGCACGGGCACGGTCTCGACCCAATCGCCGTGCTTTGATGCCGGCCTGACCTCTGTTTTACGTCTTGAGATCGCTCGATGAGCCAGCACCATTCCCACCATCAACAGCAGGTCACCCATCGCCGACCATTGGGCGGGCTTGTCGCCCCGCTCGTGTGCGTCCAGCGCTTGCTGAATATCGGCGAACGCCTGCCAGACCCAAACGGCAACACCCGCTGCACCGCTGAAGAAATTCGACGTGACGTTGAACACCGCCCAGCCGCTGTCGCGCAGCAGCGCCCAACGTCGTTGGGCGTTGGATTGTGATTGTCGATCAGCGAGTTCGGCCATTGCCAGGGCATTGCTTTTGAACAGGAAGGAAAACACGTCGCCAGTCAGTTCCCGTGGAGAAAGCCCTACCGGGCCAGCCCACGTGATCGATGTCCAGGGTTCGGCGAGCTCTTGGGTCGCCAACCAGGGTGAAGGCAGGCCGACGGGAAATGCGTACTGGGCGTATTTGAAACTCAAGGCGGTGTCGGATAGCCAGGCCAAAACTGAATCGCGAAGCTCTCCCGGCTGATGCAGGGCATAAATCAGGTTTTGCTCCGAAGGGAATTGCAGCAAAGGTTTTTCGAATAGCGGACGGTAAAGCAGGCACGGTGCGGCGCCAGGATCGCGTGCAGCGATGATGAACATATTGGTAACCGTATCACCGGTGTCACTGCCGCCATGCGTGAGGGTGAGGGGACGAATGACCACCGGCTTCTGATTGTCTGGTGTGGGTTCCAGCCACTCGCGAAGGGTGCGATAGCCTTGTTCATTGACGCCGCCAAGTTGACGAAGTTTGTGCTCAAGCGCCATGAGTGCAAGTGTTGCGCGCAGTTGCTGGATGAAGGCGCTTTCTTGCAGCGACGCTTGTGCTTTGTCCTCAATCAGCTTGCTCTTGATCAGCGTCGGGTATGCCTCACCGATATTGACTTGAGCTGCCTTGGCCGTCAGGTATTCGATAGTTAACCAGTCGGGAACCGGGTGTGCGTCCTGGAAACGCAGCGTGGCGAGGTAGGGCGCCTCATTTTCGAGCGCAAATTCGCCGAGGGTCTCGGTGTGCCTGTCGAGCAGGTTCGGGAGTGTCAAACCGCTTGCTTCGAAGCTGTTGGTGATGGTGATTTCGAGCTTGTCGAGGCGGAGCTCGGTTGACCTGTCCTTTTTGTCGGCCAGGATTGCTTCACACATTTTTTGCAGCGCAAAGTCAGCGATGGGCGGGATCTGGTAGAGCGCGCTGTCGGACAGCCTGAGCAGTTTACCCAGGGCTTTTATGGATTGGCTGTAGACATCCAGATCGGCAGCCGAGGCTTGGGATAACCAGTCAGGTATCGCCTTGTCGAGTTGGCTGTGCCCGGACGCTTCAGGTGTGCTTGCGTGCAGGTTTTTTTTCGATGGATTTCCCCCGGTGCTCGCGCTGAAGGTGTCAATTTGCGTACTGATCAGCGCCCAGGCCATATGGTCGAAAAAATCGCCATCAGGCTCGAACAAGCGCCATTGCATGTCGCGCCCCGCCAGTTCGTCTTCTATCCGTACCGGCAGCGAAGCGCCGAGTTTCTCCAGAGAATCGAACGATTCATAACCGCCTTCCACGGTGTACATCATCACCAGGTCGCGATCTTTGTATCGGCCTGTGATGACGGCCGCGCCGGCAATCATCAGATGCCGGGTGCCCTCGGTGTCTACAGTATCGATGTCGATCAGGCAGGCCCGGATATCTGCTGCGGTCCGATCATTGTGCTTTCTTTCCTGTTTATCGGGATCCAGGGACACGGCGCGGGCCACGTGGCATTGATCGCTGTCCCAGCCCTCGACGTCCTGCACGTTGAGCATCTTGCGCAGCGCGTCGGACAGTTCATGCCAGCGAGGTGCACTGCGCCCTTTGCCGTTCCAGAACGCCAGCTGGCGCTCGCCGAACAGAACGAACAACAGCGGAGCGTAGTCGTTGAGCAATGCGCCGATCTCTTCGATGCTGATGCTCAGGTGCACGACGGGCGAAATCAGTGGCAGGCGGGTCAGGAAGTGCTCGCCTTCGAGATAGTTGGCGGTGGATGAAGTAAAGAACTGCCGCACCAGTGCCTGGGTCAGCGTTTCGTACAGAATCGGCCCGGCACTCAATTCACCTTCCATGTACTGCCACTGCGGGGTGCCTATGAGTGTCTGGTCGGGGTCGAGGTCGCGGGTTGGAAAGCGTTCTTTCAGGGCCTGATGCAGCATTTGCGCCGCCACGTCGTTGACCGTAAGGACTTGGCTGGTTTCGTGGAGCGCCGTGCTTTTCTTCGGCAGTGGCGTGTTGACCGTCTCTTTCATTGTCATTTCCCTATGACGATGTGGGCGATGGGATCATCGCCTCGGGTCATCCACAGTAGGGGGACGCGCACCTGTCAGGGCGGTAACTATTTATCGGTCGTCTCGCCATTCACCCAGTAACTGTGGCGAGGGAGCAAGCGCCCTCGCCACGGGTTCGAGACCGCTTTGCTCATTGAGCGCTTTCAAATCCCTGCAGGACGTTCACGGCGTTGATGCCGATTTCTTCTACCGCGTAACCGCCCTCCATCACGAACAGCGTCGGTTTGCCGAGACCGGCGATGCGCTTGCCCATGGTCAGGTAATCCGGACTGTCGAGCTTGAACTGCGAGATCGGGTCGTCCTTGAAGGTGTCCACACCCAGGGAGACGACAATGATGTCGGCACCGTAGCTGTCGATCTCGTTGCAGGCTTGTTCCAACGCAGCGCTCCAGGTTTCCCAGCCTGAGCCGGCCGGCAATGGATAGTTGAAGTTGAAGCCTTCTCCCGGGCCTTCTCCCGGCTCGTCTTCATAGCCAAGGAAGAAAGGAAACTCGGCTTCCGGGTGGCCGTGGATCGAGGTAAACAGCACGTCGCTGCGCTCGTAGAAAATCGACTGCGTGCCGTTGCCGTGGTGGTAATCGACGTCGAGGATCGCGACTTTCTTGTGGCCCTGATCGAGGAACGCCTGGGCGGCGATGGCGGCGTTGTTGAGGTAGCAATAACCGCCCATCAAATCGCCGGCTGCGTGATGTCCCGGTGGACGGCACAGGGCGAATGCACTGCGTGCGCCGCCCTGGATCTCTGCCTGGGCGGTGAGGGCGACTTGTGCCGCGCTGTACGCCGCTTGCCAGGTTCCGGCCGTAATTGGTGCGCCGCCGTCGAAGCTGTAATAGCCGAGTTGGCCGTGCAGGCTGGTCGGTTTGACCTGTCGCAAACTACGGGCCGGCCAAGTGTACGGCAACAGGTCGCCGTCGGTGTTGAATTTGGTCCAGCGGGCCCAGGCACCCTTGAAGAAATCGAGGTAGTCGCGGCTATGAATGCGTTCGATAGGTCCGAGACCGAAATCCCTGGGCGCTTGCACCGGGCCCAGATGCTGGTTTTGCACCCTGGCCAATACATGGTCTGCGCGCGAAGGCATCTCGAAGCAGGGCTTGAGTTGCCCGTCTATCAATTCGCAACGGCCGTGGTGCAGGTGGTGATCGTCCGAGTAGATCGTCAGCATTTCTTGTTCTCCGCAGGCGGGTTCGATTGAACACAGTTTTGCGGCAAGGACAGTTTAGGAGAACGTCAGGAAAGGCCAAAAGGGGATCGATACGGCCAAAAAAACTGACCGAAATTCGCCCCCCTTACTTCTTGGGGCGCCACGAATTGGCGCCTGTGAATTTAGGCAATAAAAACCGTCTGGGAACAATGAAATCTGCCTCAGAGGTTCGTAGCTTGCTCGAGCCTATATTTTGATAAAGTGCTTAATCAGCATCCTGGTCTGCATCGGAAAGCGTTCATTGCCCTGTCTGAAACGCACCGCGTTACCAATACAGCTATTTACCCGTATTGGCTGCAAGTATCAAAATCGTTTCCGATTAGTATGTCGCAAGCAGTAGAGCATTCCAGCACCGATACAGGAGCCTTCGCGCGGAAAATGAGCCTCAAGTGCGCCTCCTTGGCATAGCCTGTAAGCCTCTCCTCACCATCATGAAAAGTTTGGCACATTCTGAATGCTGCCTGGGAGTCAGCCTCGTTTGCGGCTTGTCTCAACCTTCAGCGATGCGCATCAACTCGACAGCTGACCATTTCACATCGCAGGCGAGCCCCTGAAGGTCGCGGCGCGGTTCTTGGTTTGGCTGAGTCATTGCGATTGCGCTATTTACCTTGCTGGCACTAATGGATCATTTTTCGGTCAGCGGCAACACGCTACTTCAGACCACTTTTTCCAAAGAAGTCGCGCAACTGGCAAGAATCCCTGGCCTTGAAGCGTTGACGAAAGCGCAGCGCCATAAAAATAGCATCGAGTGTCATATTTTAGTCGTCATTAATATGGCGAAAAGCTTGGCGCGCTAATGTGGCTCGGCTTCAGTAAATATATTGTCGCCATAAAGCTGACAACTAATTTCGCCTTACTATTGAATGACTGTGCTGCCGTTGTTTTGGCGCCATTAAGTCAAAATCATTATTTGTGGTTAATTTGTAATTGCTCTATTGCTTTGCTTTGTCTAAGTGCTCACCATGTGCCCCGACTTGGAACTGCCGAAGAAGGGTTGCGTAGCTTCTGGAGTGCTGCACTTACTTCTCTATCGTCTGTCTTGTGCTTGCTAGTACCGTCGTTTGTTATGGCGGTCATTGGCTTTCGTGTGGGTTTCACAGAGATATTGAAGTTACTGAAGTTGATTTAATTTATATAGGGCGGCGTAAATGGCGCAGTCCTACTTGGTTACAGGTCGTGGATTAAAGTTGCCTGTAAATGGATATGGGAATGTTATAGGGACATTCCATGACCTTAAGTTGCAAGGAGCGTTCGTAGCATGCGAATCAGCATATTTGGTCTGGGTTACGTCGGCGCGGTATGTGCCGGATGCTTGTCGGCAAGAGGGCATGAGATCATCGGAGTCGATGTTCAGGCTCTCAAGATCGATATGATCAACAGTGGCAAATCGCCCATTGTCGAGCCGGGGCTGGGCGAGCTGCTGCAGCGAGGGGTCGCCAGCGGCAAGCTGCGCGGCACCCTGGATGTTCGCGAGGCCGTCCTCGAAACCGATATTTCCTTCCTCGCACCGCCGACGCCGAGCAAGCGCAACGGCGACCTCGATCTGTCCTACATCGAAGAAGTGTGCCGGCAGATCGGCCAGGTTCTACCGTTCAAGACCACCCGTCACACGGTGGTGGTACGCAGCACGGTGCTACCGGGCACTCTGCGCAATGTGGTGATTCCGACCCTGGAACAGTATTCCGGGCTCAAGGCCGGTGTGGACTTCGGTGTGGCGGTGAACCCCGAGTTCCTCCGCGAGAGCACCGCGATCAAGGACTACGACTTTCCGGCGATGACGGTGATCGGCGAGCTGGACAGCACCTCTGGCGACCTGCTGGAAGAGATCTACCGCGAGCTGGATGCGCCGGTCATCCGCAAGACGATCGAAGTCGCGGAGATGATCAAGTACACCTGCAACGTCTGGCACGCGGCCAAGGTCACCTTCGCCAACGAGATTGGCAACATCGCCAAGGCGGTCGGCGTCGACGGCCGTGAGGTGATGGAGGTGATCTGCCAGGATCGCAAGCTCAACCTGTCCAGTTACTACATGCGCCCGGGCTTCGCCTTCGGCGGCTCCTGCCTGCCCAAAGATGTGCGCGCTCTGAGCTACCGCGCCGGCCAGTTGGACGTCGAGTCGCCGCTGATCGATTCGCTGATGCGCAGCAACGCCGCGCAGGTGCGCAAAGCTTTCGACATCATCGCCAGTTACGACAAGCGCAAGGTTGCGCTGCTGGGGCTGTCATTCAAGGCCGGTACCGACGACCTGCGTGAAAGCCCGCTGGTGGAGCTGGCCGAGATGCTCATCGGCAAGGGCTTCGACCTCAGCATCTACGACAGCAACGTCGAGTATGCCCGTGTTCACGGCGCCAACCGCGACTATATCGAGTCGAAGATTCCCCATGTTTCGTCGTTGCTGCGCTCCAATTTCGACGAAGTGATCGCCAATGCCGACGTGATCGTCCTGGGTAACGGCGATGAAGCCTTCGCGCCCCTGGTAGAACGGGCTTTCGCCGACAAGCAGGTCTTCGACCTGGTGGGGTTTATGCGGCAGTCCAGCGGTGGCGGGTTAGAGGGTATCTGCTGGTAGAACCGTTGCAGTGATGCTCTTGGGGCGCCCTGGCAACAGGCACGGCGCTCCTGTTGCCATATTGTTGATAAGTCATACAGGTCCGAAACATGGATGTTTTTCAGAGTCGCCTGCGCACCGCCGCAGGGTGGTTACTGCTGGTAACCACGCTCATGGGGATGGCATTGCTGCTGCCGCGAAGCACATTCAACCCGGAGTCCGTCGATTTCATTCTTCTGCTGGGTGTTATTGGCATCTGGCGATATTCCATGGGCGCCGTGCATTTCGTGCGGGGGATGATTTTCCTCTATCTGGTGTTCCCCTGGTATCGGCGCAAAGTGCGGCAGCTTGGTGCGCAAGCGGCCCCATCCCACGTGTTCCTGCTGGTCACCAGCTTCCGCATCGAGGCGCTAACCACCGCTCAGGTCTACCAATCGGTGATCCGCGAGGCCATCGCCTGCGGCTACCCGACCACCGTGGTGTGTTCCATCGTTGAGCGCTCGGACGAGCTGTTGATCGAGAGCCTGTGGCGGCAGATGAACCCACCGGAGCGGGTCAGTCTGGACTTCGTGCGCATCGCCGGAACCGGCAAACGCGATGGCCTGGCCCACGGCTTTCGCGCCATTTCCCGGCACCTGCCCGACGACGATGCGGTGGTGGCGGTGATCGATGGCGATACCGTACTGGAGCAGGGCGTAGTGAAGAAAACCGTGCCTTGGTTCAAGCTTTTCCCCAATGTCGGTGGTCTGACCACCAACGAGTTCTGCGAGGTGCGCGGCAGCTACATCATGAGCGAGTGGCACAAGCTGCGCTTCGCCCAGCGCCACCTCAACATGTGCTCCATGGCGCTCTCCAAGCGTGTGCTGACCATGACCGGGCGCATGTCGGTATTCCGCACCAGCGTGGTGACCAATCCCGGCTTCATCGCTGACGTCGAGACCGACCATCTGGAACACTGGCGCCTCGGACGCTTCCGCTTCCTCACTGGCGACGACAAGTCCAGTTGGTACAGCCTGATGCGCCTGGGCTACGACACTTTCTATGTGCCGGACGCGTCCATCAACACAGTTGAGCACCCGCCGGAAAAGAGCTTCATCAAGGCCAGTCGCAAGCTGATGTTCCGCTGGTACGGCAACAACCTGCGGCAGAACTCCCGCGCCCTGGGCCTTGGCCCGAATCGTTTGGGTTGGTTCACCTGCCTGGTGCTGGCCGACCAGCGCGTATCCATGTGGACCAGCCTGCTGGGGCCCACCGTGGCGATCATTGCCAGCCTCAAGTACGGCTTCGCCTTCCTGATGGTGTACCTGCTGTGGATCGGCCTCACTCGCCTGGCGCTGACTCTGCTGCTGCTGGCCTCCGGGCACAAGGTGGGGCCGGCCTATCCGCTGATCCTCTATTACAACCAGATCATGGGCGCGCTGGTGAAGGTGTACGTCTTCTTCCGCCTCGACCGGCAATCCTGGACCCGCCAGAACACCAAGCTTAATCGCGACCTGGCCAGCTTTTCGCGCTGGTTCAACACCTGGTCTTCGCGCGCTATGACCTTCTCCGCGGGCAGCGTCTTTCTTGCCCTGCTGATGTTCGTGGTGTGATCGGCGAAAGGACCCAAATCCCTTGAAGCCAGGTTCAACTTACTAATTTGAAAGGAAAAAATTATGAGTGCAGTGATCAGCCCGGTGGGCAACGCCAATATGGTGCATGAGTCCGAGGCGCAGCGTCAGCATGCGCGCCTGAAGCTGCCGGCGAAGCTCCGGTTCCAAGGCCAACAGGGCGGCGTCCAGGAAGTCGAACTGGTAGACCTGTCCGCTGGCGGTTTCAGCTTCGAGCAGGGCAGCCAGTCGGTGGTCGAGGGCAAGCTCTATCGCGGCAAGCTGATGTTCAAAGTGGAGGGCATCGGCTTCGCCATGGATGTCGAATTCCAGGTGCGTTCCATTATCGGCGGCAAGCGCGTTGGCTGTGAATTTCACAACCTGCGTCCGCGCGAAATGTCGGCGCTGCGCTACATCATCAGTTCCTTGATCAGCGGCGAGCTGGTGAATGTCGGTGGCCTGATCAGCATTCTCCAGCGCGAGAACTTCACCAAGGCCCGTGGCGGCAAGGGGAATGAAAAGCTCAGCCTGCTCGGCCGCCTGCGCGCCATGGGTTTAACCCTGGTGATCCTGCTCGTTGGCCTGGGTGCCTTCGCCTACGTGCTGTACCAGTTCTATGACATCTACTTCGTCACCCACGCTGACTCGGCCCAGGTCAGCGTGCCCGGCGCGCAGGTCGCGATGCCGCGCGAAGGCACTGTGCAAAGCCTGGTCACCGTGGGTAGCACTGTCAGCAAGGGCGCACCGGTGGCCACCTTCACGGCGAACATGCTGGATGCCCTGAAGGGTGCCCTGCCGGAATCGGAGATGACCCCGGACAACCTTGAGCGCCTGTTCAACAAACGCTTCCAGGGCACCCTGACCAGCCCCTGTGACTGCAAAGTGGTCAGCCAACTGGTGGGTGATGGTCAGGTGGCGCCCAAGGGCACCCCGGTGTTCCTGCTGGCGCCGGTGGACAGCGTCGCCACCGTCGAAGCACGCTTCCCGTACCGCGCTTTCAACAAGCTGCAACCAGGCACCCCTCTGACCTTCCTGGTGGGTGGCGAAACCACCGAACGCGGCGGCCGGATCGACAGCATCGCCCTGCAGGACGGCGGCCTGGCTTCGGACATCCGCGTGCACATCCAGCCAGACGAGCCGCTTGCCAGCGATCTGGCCAAGCGTCCGGTGGACGTGCGCATTCGCCCGTTGAATGGCGTCTTCGCCAATAACAGCCTGAGCAGCCTGGTGTTCGGAAAATGAAGAGCACCGGACTAGCATGCGGGCTGCTGAGCTCGCTCAGCCTCGGTCTGCTGGCCGGTTGCGTGGCGTTGCCCGACCTGCAGCTGGCCAAGGCGTCCAAGGGCGGTGGTGACCTCGCGACCGCGGAACAGAATTACCGCGTCCTCGCCAGCCAGGGTTACGTCGAGGCCCAGATCGGCCTCGCCGACCTGCTGGTACGCAGTCCTTTGATTGAGCAACGGATGCAGGGCGAGACGCTGTACCGCCAGGCCTTCGATCGCTCTCCGTTGGCGCCAGCACGGCTGGGTAAATGGCTGGCGAGCAAGCCGCAGGCGAGTCCTGCCGAGCGCCTGGAGGCCGAGCAACTGCTGCGCCAGAGCCTGGCGGCCGGCGACAACAGCGCACTGCTGCCGCTGGTGCAGCTACAGCTGCAAGATCCGCAAAAGCTTGCCGACGGCAAGCTGGAACGCGAGCTGGAGCAATGGCAGGCGCAAGGCATCGGCGAAGCCCGGCTCGGCAAAGTGCTCCTGTACCGTGTGCGCGGCAACTACGAACAGAAGCTGGACGAGATCGAAGCCATCTGTGAGGGCTGGCTGGACCAGGCCAGTGAATGCTATGTCGAACTGGCCGAGGTCTTCCAGCGGCGTGGCAACAAAGACAGCCAGCAGCAGTTGCTGGCGCGGCTGGACTCGGCCTACCAGGCCGGCCTGGTGTCGCCTGAACGTGTGATGGGCGTTGCCAAGGTCCTGGCCGACAGCAGCCTGGGCGAAGCTGATCCAAAGGCTGCCCAGGTGCTCTACACGCGTATTGCGCCAGCCTACCCGGATGCCTGGTGCGGTTTGGCCGAGCTGGTCCTGCGCTTCCCCGACCAGGGGGATGCTGCCGTACTCACTGGATACCTGAACAAGGGCATCGAAGCTGGTTCCAGCCGCGCCGCGCTGATGCTCGGGCAGTTGTACCTCAAGGGCCAAGTCGTACCGGGCGATCCGCGGGCGGCGGAGCAGTACCTGCTACAGGCCGCGCCCGCCCACCTCAAGGCGCACCTGCTGCTGGGCCGGCTGTACCGGGATGGTGCGCTGGGCGACATCGAGCCGGAAAAGGCGCTGGAGCATCTGCTGATTGCCGCGCGTGCGGGCGACCCGAGCGCCAACATCGCGCTGGCCCAGCTGTTTGGCGAGGGCAAGGGCGTGCGGATCAACGCCGTCTACAGCTACACCTTCGCCACGCTCGCGTCGCGTCAGGGCGTGGCCCAGGGGCAGATCCTGATGGAGCGCCTGGCGCCGAGGCTGCAGGCGCAGGACTACCAGCAGGTGGAGAGACTGCTGGCCCGTGAAATCGAGGCTCGCGGTGGCCAGCAGGTCACCGCCAGGAATCAAGCTGATCAAGCGCAGGAAGTGCTATGACTTCGAAATACCGTCCAGTCACCACGCTGGCCTGCATGGCCGGATTGCTGGCCAGCTCCGTCGTCCTGGGGGCGCAGCCGCAACCCGGCTTGTCTTATGGCGCCAATCTCAAACTCACCGCGCAGTCGATCGATGACCTCGATCTGGGTACCCGCGACGGTGGCGACTTCAATGGCGTCGGTCTCAGCGTGCGGCCCTGGGTCTACAACCGTCAGGGCGACTGGAGCGCCTTCGCGCTCGGCGAGGCGTTCCTCGCCACCGACACCATCGAGTCGGACACCAGCGAATCCGACACCTTCGACCCCAACGACGCCCGCGAGCGAGAGGACCAGTTCCTCGCCATGCACGAGTTCTGGGTCGACTATGGCGGTCTGAGCGCTTATCCGGGAGAGTCCTTGCGACTCGGTCGGCAGAAGATCCGCAGTGCCGACGGCCTGTGGTGGGACAGCAATATCGAAGCCTTGCGCTGGAATTTCGAGACAACCCTGCTCAGTGCCCACGTCGGCATTGCCGAACGTTTCAGTGACTACCGCACGGACCTGGATGAACTGGCGCCCGAGGACGAGGATCGCCTGCACCTGCTCGCCGACCTGTCCTGGCAGTGGCAGCCGGGTCACTGGGCCGGAGTGAAGCTCCATCACAGCGATGATGGCGGCAACCTGCCGGGGGGGGGTGAGTCGGTGGACCAGATGAGCAAGACCACGACCGGCGACCTCACCTGGTTGGGGGCTGAACTCAATGGCGATTTCTACAACGAGCGCAGCAACCTGCCGCTCAATTACTGGGTCGCCGCCACGTGGCTGACCGGTAATGTCGACACCTTGCGCACCAACACCGTCAACGGCCGGCGCCAGGCCAACGGCCAGGTCAGCCAGGATGTCGATGCCTGGGCGGTCGACCTTGGCCTGCGCTGGAACATCGACCAGAACTGGCGCGTCGGTACCACCTACATGCGTGCCAGCGGCGGCTCTGACGGCGACGACTCCGAGCAGTTCCAACAGACCGGGCTGGAGAGCAACCGCTCCAAATTCACCGGCACCGGGAGTGCCATCAACCGCTTCGGCGAAGCCTATCGCGGTGAGATGAACAACCTGCAGGCGGCCAGCGTGTTCAGCGGCTGGCAGTTGGCCGAGGACTACGACGCCAGCCTTGTCTACCACCGCTTCTGGCGGGTGGATGACCAGGCCGACAGCAGCAGCGGCCTGAAGGCCCAGTTGGTGCCTGGCGAGAAGGATATCGGGCAAGAAGTCGACCTGGTGGTGACGCGCTACCTGAACCGCGGGCAGATCCCGGCCGGGATGGAGTGGTTGAAGGCATCCTCCGCGCTGGTCCGCTTCCGGGGCGGGCTGTTCTTTCCGGGCGATGCCTTCGGCAAAGGCACGGATTCGAGTATGCACCGCGCATTCGTTGATTTTGTCTGGCGCTACTGAATGCCGCCTGCCGAGCTGACCATGGAGTTGGACGCTATGTATTTACACACAAGAAACAGGCACCGCTGGGTCGTCGGCGTGGTCCTCGCGGGTAGCCTCGCGTGGGCGGCCGTGGCACCGGCCGGGGAAGGCGCCGCAGCCGCTTACAAGGTGTCGAGCATCCCCGCAGAGTCGCTGCTGATCGAGCCGCCGAAGCTGCCCGATCTGTCGCCCTATACTGCCGAGGCGGCCAATGCCCGGATCGTACGCAAACCCACTGGCAACGTGGTGCTCAAGCGCATGATCGGCCCGAACCAATTGGTGGAGTTCACCGGTGGCGACGAGCGTCTGCGTGAGTGGGTCAAGCGCCAGGGTGAAATGCCCCAGGCGATTTTCATCGAGGGTGGCTATGTCACGTTGAAAGATCTCGCCCGCAGCCTGCCGAAGAAGTATTTCGAGGAGACCGAGCCGGGTATCTACATCGCTCGCCTGCCGATCGTCGTCAGTCAAGGCGCGACCCTGCACGTCGGCGCCGAAACCCGCGACTTGCGCCTATCCAGCGAGCGCGGCGCGTTCCTGATCAACGACGGCAAGCTGTTCATCATGTACACCCGCCTTACTGCCTGGAGCGAGACGGAAAACCAGCAGGACTGGTTCAAGAAGAAGGGCAAGTTCCGCCCCTTCCTCAACGCTTGGGGCGGTACCGAGACCTATATCGTCAACTCGGTGGTATCGAGTCTTGGCTACACCGCGAGCAAGTCCTATGGCGTATCCATCTCCCAGTACAGCCCGGCGATGCATCCGACCATGCAGCGCGACCATCCCAGCGGCTGGCTGATTGACTCGATGTTCGACGACATGTGGTACGGCTTCTACTGCTACGAAGCCTATGACGTGGTACTCAAGGGCAATACCTACCGCAACAACCTCGTCTACGGTATCGACCCGCACGACCGCTCGCGGCGCTTGATCATCGCCGAGAACACCGCCTATGGCACCCGCGAGAAGCACGGCATCATCGTCTCCCGCGAGGTGAATGACAGCTGGATCTTCAACAACCGCTCCTACGAGAACACCCTCTCCGGGATCGTGGTCGACCGCTCAAGCGTCAATAACGTGCTGGCCAACAACGAGGTTTATCGCAACGGCTCCGATGGCATCACCATCTACGAGAGCGGCGACAACCTGTTGTGGGGCAACCGGGCGTTCAACAACGCGCGCCACGGTATTCGTGTGCGCAACAGCGCCAATATCGGGCTCTATGAAAACCTCGCGGTGGCCAACGGCCTGCTCGGCATCTACGGGCACGTCAAGGACCTCGTCGGCACGCCCCGCGACCTGATACTCGACCCCTTCGACATGAACCTCTCCCTGACCGTGGTTGGCGGTCGCCTGATCGGTAACGAATCGGGCGCCATCTCCGTCGTGTCGCCGCAAAGCGTGAAGCTCTACGGTGTGGAAATGCTGATGCCGACCCAGCCCAGCGGCATCGGCATATTCGGTGCACTTGCCAAGGAGCAGAGCCGAATCATCGACCTGATGGTGCGACAGAAGCAGGCCGTGCTGGTCCTGCCGCTCGATAAGTTGGCGCAACTTCAAGTGAGTGACAAACAATGAAACGGAGTTCAATGGGCCGCTTTGTCCAAGGGTGGCTGGCGTGCGCCTCTATTGCGACGCTTTTCACCAGTTCCCTGAGCCTGGCTGCCGATGCGCCCGAATACGAGATCGAGCGCTGCTGCCAGATCTGCCCGCAGGCGCTGCAGGACAGCAGCTACACCGGTGATCTGGGCGATTTCAGCCAACTGGTGCAGGGGCACGAGGATTGGCTTTTCCGCAGCAAGATCGACTTCATGACCAACATCGGCACCACGCCCGAGGGTTTCAAACTGCTCCAGGATCTGCGTGATGCGCTGAAAGCCAAGGGCGTGGAACTGGTGATGGTCTACCTGCCACCGCGTGGCCTGCTCGTCACTGAGATGCTCAACCCGCAGGAGCGCAGCAGCTTCAATGCCGAACTGTCGCGCAGTAATTACCTGGCTACCATCGAGCGCCTGCGCAGCCTGGGTATACGCGTGCCGGACCTCTCCGCACTGCTGGACCTGCCGGCCGAAGTGCGCAGCAAATTCTTCTTCAAGCGCGATAACCACTGGACGCCGCAAGGCGCTGAGCTGACCGCGCAGTTGCTGGCCGCCGAGATTGGTAAGTCGGGGGTCTTCAAGGGGATTGCGCGCAAGGAATTTGCCACGCGCACGGAAGGCAACCTGTACAAGGCCGGCTCACTCAACCAGGCATTCGGCAAGATCTGTGGCAATGGTTACGCCAATGAGTATTTCACGCGCGCAGTGACGGAGCCTAAAGAAGAGAGCAATGAGCTGTTTGGCGATACCGAACGGCCCGATGTGGTGCTGGTCGGCACCAGTTTCAGTTCCGCACAGTACAACTTCGACGGCTTTCTCAAACAGTACGCCAACGTCGACGTGGATAACCGCTCGGTGACAGGCGGTGGCTTCCACAGTGCCATGCTGCAGTACCTCGGCACCCAGGACTTCCAGGACAAACCGCCGAAGGTACTGATCTGGGAGGTCAACAGCTATTACGACCTGGCCATGGCGACTTTCTATCGCCAGGCCATGCCCCTGCTAAATAACGGTTGCCGGGACGTAACGGCGGACATAGACCAGAAGCTGACCCTGCGGCCAGGCAAGAACGAGGTGCTGGTCAACACTGGGGTCAAACCGATCCACAGCGAGGACGCCGTCGTCGAGATTCAGTTCAGCAAGCCCGCGATCAGCGATTTGCGCAGTACCGTCTGGTACATGAGCGGCTCGAGGGAAAACCTGTTGATCAGTCGGTCGCGGGAAGTCGAGTCGAACGGCCGCTTTGTTTTCCGCTTGCGTGAGGACGCCGAGTGGGCTGGGCAGACGCTGCTGTCCCTGGAGATCGATATGCCAGCAGACATGCCCCCGGGACTGCAGGTCGAGGCGAAGATCTGCCGCAGGGCGGACAAACCCGCCAGCGTGATGCAAGCCAAGGCCGATTGACCGGATGGAGCCATGCGCCTGGCGCATGGGCTCCTTAGGGCAACGATGATCATTCAAAAGGAGATTGAGAGCGTGGTTTTTTCTTCCAACGTGTTCCTGTTCCTGTTCCTGCCGATTTTCCTCGGCTTGTACTACCTGGTCGGAACGCGCTATCGAAACCTGCTGTTGCTGGTCGCTAGCTACATCTTCTATGCCTGGTGGCGCATCGACTTTCTGGTGCTGTTCGCTGTCGTGACAGTGTTCAACTACTGGATTGGACTGCGCATCGGCGCGGCCGGAGTGCGCACGAAAACTGCGCAGAAATGGTTGCTCCTCGGTGTGGTGGTGGACCTCGGCGTACTCGGCTATTTCAAGTACGCCAATTTCGGCGTCGACAGCCTCAACGCCATCATCACCTCGTTCGGCATGGAGCCCTTCGTGCTCACGCACATCCTGCTGCCGATCGGGATCTCTTTCTACATCTTCGAGTCCATCAGCTACATCATCGACGTCTACCGCGGCGACACCCCAGCCACCCATAACCTGGTGGACTTCGCCGCTTTTGTGGCGATCTTCCCGCATCTGATTGCCGGCCCGGTACTGCGTTTCCGCGACCTGGTGGACCAGTTCAACCACCGTACCCACACTGTGGACAAGTTCGCCGAGGGCTGTACGCGCTTCATGCAAGGCTTCATCAAGAAGGTCTTCATCGCAGACAGCATCGCGCCCATCGCCGACCATTGCTTCGCACTTTCCGACCCCACCACGGGCGACGCCTGGCTTGGTGCGCTGGCCTATACCGCGCAACTGTATTTCGACTTTTCCGGCTACAGCGACATGGCCATCGGCCTGGGCCTGATGATGGGCTTCCGCTTCATGGAAAACTTCAAGCAGCCGTACATCAGCCAGTCCATTACCGAGTTCTGGCGACGCTGGCACATCAGCCTCTCCACCTGGCTGCGCGACTACCTGTACATCAGCCTGGGCGGCAACCGCGGAACCTCCTTCCAGACCTACCGTAACCTGTTCCTGACCATGCTGTTGGGTGGTCTGTGGCATGGCGCCAACTTCACTTACATTCTCTGGGGCGCCTGGCACGGCGCCTGGTTGGCCATTGAGCGTTCCTTGGGCGTGAACGCCGCGCCACGCGTGCTCAACCCGCTGAGGTGGGTCTTCACCTTCATGCTGGTGGTGATCGGCTGGGTGATTTTTCGCGCCGAGAACCTCGACGTCGCCTGGCGCATGTACGCTGCCATGTTCAGCTTCGCCGACTTCCGGCTCTCGGAGCTCTACCGCGCTCAGCTCACCAGCCTGCAGATCGCCACCCTGGTGCTGGCCTATGTCGTGCTGGCCATCTTCGGCATCCGTCAGTTCTACAGCCAGCCGCTGGCCGCAGGACCCAAGGCCAGCGCCCGTGAAGACGACGGCATCATGATCAACGCCAACGGCCGAGCCGCCGTGGCGCGCCTGCGGATAGGCGCCGTGGCCTTCCACGCTGCCGTGCTCCTGCTGTTCACCGTCTCGGTGCTGAAGCTCTCGGCGCAAAGCTTCTCGCCCTTCCTTTACTTCCAGTTCTGAGGGGAACCGACTATGAACAGAACCCTGAACCTGCTCTACAGCCTGATCTTCTGCAGCTTGTTGCTGGTGCTCTGCCTGTGGTCCCTGCGCGCGGTATTCGGCTTCTCCACAGCCAGTGAAACCAGCGTGCTGGACGGCAAACTGGCGCTGGCCTTCGAGAAGCACTACGACGCCGAGTTCCCGGTCAAGCAACTGGGCACCAATCTCTGGGCGCTGGCGGGCTACAGGCTTTTCGGCGAAGGCCGCCAGGGCGTGATCATCGGCCAGGACGGCTGGCTGTTCTCGGACGAGGAGTTCAAGCCGGCGAGCAAACCTGATCAGTTGCAGGACAACTGGCGGTTGGTGAATGCCGTACGGGCGGAACTCGAGCGTCGAGGAGTGACGCTGGTGCTGGCGCTCCTGCCAGCCAAGGCTCGACTCTATCCGGAGCATCTGGATGACGAGCTACCCGCGCTGGCTCAGCAGCGCCTGTACCCGAAGGTCCTGGACATGATGCGCCAAGCCGGGTTGGACGGGCCGAATCTGTTGCCTGCCCTGCAGCTGGCGAAGGCGCAGGGGCCGGTGTTTCTGCGTACCGACAGCCACTGGACCCCCTTCGGCGCAGAGGTCGCGGCCAGGAGTCTGGCCGAGCATCTGGCGCGGCAGGGTATTTGGCAGCATGGCGACCAGACCTTCGTCACCGAGGCTGTCGCCAGCAGGGAGCACAAAGGCGACCTGCTGAGCTTCCTGCCCCTTGAACCGTACTTCGCCGACCTGCAACCACCGGCCGAGCGCCTGCGCCCGCGCCTGACCCGGGCCGCCGAGGGACAGGAGGCGAGCGCCGAGGATGAGCTGTTCGTCGACGCCCTGCCATCGATCGCGCTGGTCGGGACCAGCTACAGCGCCAACCCGGACTGGAACTTCGCCGGTGCCCTGAAACAGGCCCTGGGCAGCGACCTGGTCAATTACGCCGAGGAGGGCAAGGGCCCACTGGTGCCCATGCTGAACCTGCTGCAGCAGGGGGATAAAGAGCTCGCCGGGCTGCGCCTGGTGATCTGGGAGTTCCCCGAGCGCTATCTGATGCTACCAAGCGACCTGTCCGGATTCGACGCGGCCTGGCTCGCCCGGCTGCACAACGGCGAGGAACCGGTCAGCCGCGCGCTGCGCACCGCCACCTCCACCTCCACTGAGCCCATCCTGCAATTCTAGGAGCACCTGTATGTCCCTTTTTTCCTCGATGTCCTACACCCTGCGCTTGGGCAGCCTGCTGCTTGGCCTGTCCGCCCCGTGGGTGATGGCTGACGAAGCGGCGCTCTACGGTCCGGCGGCACCGTACGGCTCGGCCTTTGTGCGCGGCTTCAACGCTGCAAACAGCAGTTTTGACGCCAACCTCGGCCCTGTCCGCATCAATGACCTGGGCGCCAAAAGCAGCAGCGATTTCGCCTTCCTGCCGGCCGGTAGTTACACCGTCGGTGCAGATGGCAAGAGCCTGGCGGTGAAGCTCGACGCCGAGCGCTACTACACACTGGTGCAGATGCCGGATGGGGCGCTGGAGCTGGTGGATGAGCCGCCGTTCAAGAATCGCCAGAAGTCCCTGCTGCGCCTGCAGAATCTATCCGACACCGCCCTGTCGATTAAAACCGCCGACGGCCGTACCGAGGTCATCCACCCGGTCTCGGCTAATGCCCGTGGCGAGCGCGAGATCAACCCGGTCAAGGTGCGCCTGACGCTGTTCGCTGGCGACCGCAAGATTCGTGACCTCGACCCGCTGGTGCTGGAGCGTGGCGAAGTGGTCAGCCTGTTCGTCACCGGTTCCGCCGACAAGCTGTCTCCGGCCTGGGTCAAGCGTCCGGTTGCGACCAACTGAGGAATGGCTATGAAACCCTGGCAGATTTGTTCGCGGATGGCGCTCACCGGCCTGGCCCTGTTGCTGGCCGGCGGCTGCAGCAAGCCCCTGGAACGCAACGCCGGCGCCAGCCTGGTGCCGCCCAGCGGCTTCTACCTGGCCGCTCCGTCCCCCAAGGACAAGGTGGCGGATTGTCCCGAGGCACCCGCGCCCTATTCGGGCGACCTGCTGTTCCCGAGCAAATACGAAGGTTCGGACTCGGCCAGGGACAAGCTCAACCCGCAGGCCGCAGCGCGCTACAAGCGGCTGACCGGTGATGTGCGTACGCTGGAAAGCGGCGTGAGCAAACTGGTCGGCAAGTATCTCGAGGATGGTCGTCAGGAATACGCCGACTGCGCCTTGACCTGGTTGAACACATGGGCCGAAGCCGACGCGCTGCTCAGCCGAACCTACAACCACACCGGCAAGTCGGTGCGCAAATGGGCGCTGGGCAGCCTGTCTTCCGCCTATTTGCGGCTGCAGTTCTCCGGCTCCGAACCCTTGCGTGGGCATGAGGCCGAAACTCGCGCCATCGAGCAGTGGTTCGCCCGGCTCGCCGACCAGGTGGTGCACGACTGGAACGAGCAACCGCGCGAGCGGCGCAACAACCACCAGTACTGGGCTGCCTGGGCGGTGATGGCAAGCGCCGTGGTGCTCGACCGCCAGGACCTGTTCGACTGGGCGGTCGAGCAGTACCGTCATGGCATGGAGCAGGTCGACGCCGAGGGCTACCTGCCGCTGGAGCTGTCCCGGCACACCCGGGCGCTTGCCTACCACAACTACAGCCTGGGGCCGCTGGTGATGATCGCGGCATTCGCCGAGGCCAACGGGCTGGATCTGCGTGGCGACAACGGTGGTGCCCTGCAGCGGCTCGCCCAGCGGGTCGAAAAGGGCGTGCACAACCCGCGCCTTTTCGAGGCCCGGTCCGGCTACCCGCAGGAGCTGGAGGACTTGCAGGAGGACGGCAAGTTCGCCTGGCTGGAACCCTACTGTGCACTTTATCGCTGCTCGGCCGAGACCGACGCCTGGCGACGCTCCCTGGAGCCCCTGGAGACCTATCGGTTAGGAGGGGATGTCACCCAGTTGTTCAATCCTTGATCGCATCGATGCATTCACTCTCCCGGTAGTCCGAGGCAGGGCCTCGGCGGGGACAAGTATTTTTTTGAAATGGAACTTTAATGAGGCTTCTCCCATGATTCCGGTAATTCTTTCTGGTGGTAGTGGTTCGCGCTTGTGGCCCCTTTCGCGCAAGCAGTATCCAAAGCAGTTCCTCGCCCTGACCAGCGAGCTTTCGCTATTCCAGCAGACCCTGCAGCGCCTGGACTTCGAAGGCATGCAGAGCCCGCTGATCGTGTGCAACCATGAGCACCGCTTTATCGTCAACGAGCAACTGGAGCGGATCGGCGTCGAGGGGCACTCGACACTGCTCGAACCCTTCGGTCGCAATACCGCGCCGGCCGTGGCTATGGCCGCCTTGCAACTGCTGGCCGACGGCCGCGACGAACTGATGCTGGTGCTGCCGGCTGACCATGTGATCGAGGACCAACTGGCGCTGCGCGAGGCACTGGAAGTGGCGCGCGCGGTGGCCGAGGAAGGGGAGATGGTGTTGTTCGGCATCCCGGTCAAACGTCCCGAGACCGGCTTCGGCTACATCAAGGCGACCCGCGCAGGTGACGGCGACGGCATGCATCCCGGCGTCTACCGGGTCAGCCAATTCGTCGAGAAGCCCAATGCAGAACTGGCCCGCGAGCTCGTCCGCACGGGCGGCTATTACTGGAACAGCGGCATGTTCCTGTTCCGTGCCAGCCGTTATCTGGACGAGTTGCTCAAGCATGCGCCGGGCATCTACGACGCTTGTGCGCTGGCCCTGGAGCGTAGCCACCGCTGCGGCAATGTCATGACCATCGATACCAACACCTTCGAGTGTTGCCCGGACAACTCCATCGACTACGCGGTGATGGAGAAGACCTCCCGGGCCTGCGTGGTGCCGCTCGCCGCTGGCTGGAGTGACGTGGGCAATTGGTCCTCTCTGTGGGACGTGCATGAGAAGGACCAGGCCGGCAACGTGCTCAAGGGCGATGTGCTGACCCACGACAGCCGCAACAGCTTCGTACACAGCAGCAGCAAGCTGGTGGCCTTGGTCGGTGTGGACGATCTGGTGGTAGTAGAAACCAAGGATGCGGTGATGATCGCCCACAAGAATTCGGTTCAGGACGTCAAAGCACTGGTCAACCGCCTGGATCTGAAGGGCCGCTCGGAAACCCAGAGCCATTGTGCGGTCAATCGACCTTGGGGCTGCTACGACTCGGTGGACAACGGTATTCGCCATCAGGTCAAGCGCATCACCGTGAAGCCCGGCGCGCAGCTGTCGCTGCAGATGCACCACCACCGCGCAGAGCACTGGATCGTTGTATCCGGCATCGCCCAGGTGACGTGTGACGATAAGGTGTTCCTGCTGGCCGAAAACCAGTCCACCTACATCCCGATCGCCTCGGTGCACCGCCTGGCCAACCCTGGAAAAATCCCCCTGGAGATCATCGAGGTGCAGTCCGGCAGCTACCTGGGTGAGGACGACATCGAGCGCCTGGAGGATATCTATGGTCGGACCGGCGAGGCGCTGCTGGCACCCCAACTGGTCGTCGGCGTTTGAGCCAAAGTACCCGCATCAGCCGGTGGGTCCACGCACGCCGCCTCCTTGGCTGATTACCGATGCACGTCAGGTGCTGCTCAATGCAGCGCTTGAACGTTGCATTGCCACTGGCGCAGGTGCTGGGCTGGTTGTGGCAGCACAGTGGGCGCGCTTCAAGTCGTTGCGCTGCCATTCGCAGCCAGCCTTGCAAGATGTCGGCATCGGCCAACTGGAACGGGTCGGGATGCTGGCGCCTCTTGGCACAGTGCTATCACCCTGCGCATACTCAGGACGTGTCCGGGTGTGCTGTCCCCGTTTCAGTTTTATACATCGATGACAAGGAAGTTTACCGTTGTTAAAAAAGAAAATATTGTCCGCTTTGATCTTGGCCGGTGCGTCAGTCTTTACAGTGTTCAACTTTTTCATCCTGTTTTTTTCTGGATGTAAGTCATCCATTCGGCGATCAGGTCGCCTGATCGGCGAGCGCGAACTTATGTGCGACGGTTGTGGCTGAGCAGTCGTTAAGGGCTAATCCTGGAAGACTTGGAACTTGATGATTTAAGGAATTCGATTGCTTGTCAGCGTTAAATATGGAGTTGAAAAGTCAGTATGGATACCGAGCACTTTGTACAAGTTATTGCTATCGCTAGCGGTAAGGGCGGCGTAGGCAAAACTACTGTGGCTGTGAATCTGGCATTGGCGCTAGCGGAGCTTGGGCGCCGAGTCGTTTTGCTGGATTCAAATCTTGAGTTCCCGAATGTCGACGTCCAATTGGGGCTTGTGCCACGGTATACGCTTGTCGATCTAATCGAAGGCCGCTGTGAATTGTCCGATACCCTGATGGAAGGACCGGGAGGCGTGCGCGTAGTCGCATCTGGTTCAGGTGTCCCGAGTATGGTGCGCCTGTCGCCGGCTCAGCATTCAGGCCTGATACAGGCATTCAGCGAGATAGCGGACAGCCTGGACGTGCTGGTGATCGACACCGCCACGGGTATTGGCGAATCGGTAGTCAGCTTCATTCGAGCTGCCCATGAAGTCTTGGTGATTGTATGCGATGAGCCGACTTCCATCTCCGGTGCTTACGCTTTGATCAAAGTACTTAATCATGAGCACGGGATGAAACGCTTCAGGGTTTTGGTCAACATGGAAATTAACCCTCTGGAAGGGCTGAGTTTGTTTGCCAAGCTTATTAAACTCACGGACCACTTCCTGGATGTTTTCCTGGAGTATGCGGGAGCAATTCCTTACGACGAATATGTACGTAATGCCGCGCAGACACGGCGGGCGGTTTACGAGAGACATCCGCGATGCAAATGCAGTAAAGCCTTTCAGGAGGTTGCGCTCAAGGCTGACGCTTGGCCATTGCTGGGCGCTCCAAGAGGGCATGTAGAGTTTTTTGTCGAGCGACTTGTCAGCAACTCAAAAAGGTAATAACTCTCTGGTGCTTCGTGTGATCACTCGGGCGTCATCATCACCGCGAGCGTCATCTTGATAATCCTCATTGCGGTCGATTGTGTCCAGGGCGTGATACGGGAGCTCCGCAGAAAAGTTTTTATTATCTAAATTCAAATGGGAGCGGCAAGCCTGCTTCCAGAGAGTTACCCGTGCGGCCTGAACTGGCTCGGCGCGACACCACTCCAGCGCACAAACGCATGGCGAAAACTCGCGGTCTCGCTAAAGCCCAACGCCTCGGCGATTTGATAAATCGGCAGTTGATCCTCGCACAGCATTTGCTTGGCCTGCTCGAAGCGCAACTCGTCGAGCAGTTCCTGATAGCTGCAACCCAGATCCTTGAGGTGTCGGCGCAACGTGCGCGCTGAACAGTTCATCTGCTCGGCCAGCCCTTCGAGTCCTGGTGCTGCGTTGAGCTGTGCACTGAGCAATTGCCGGATCCGCCCCAGCCAGGCCTGGCGTCCTGTGAATTCTATGTTTTGCTTGCGGCAACGTTCGGCCATGGCTTGATGGGTGATGATATCGGCCAGTGGCAAGGGTTGATCGAGCCAATGCTTATCGAAGGCGAACGCATTGTTTCGGCCCCCGAAGTGCAGCGGGCAGTTGAAGTGTTCGGCGTAGGTGGCTTCGTAGTCTGGGGCGGTATGTTCCAAGCGTGCGGCGAGCAAGGGCAATGGATGCCCGAGCAAATCGTCGCAGATGACTTTCAGGGAGACCAGGCAGAACTCGGCATTGAACACGGCCATGGAGGGACTTTCGCGGTAATCGGCGGCAACGAACCATACTCGTTCGCCTTCCTCCTCCACGCTCAGCTCGAAAACTGTTCCCAACAGCGCCGGATAGCGAATCGCCAGACGCAAAGCGTCACCGAAGGTGGCACTGGTGAGCAGGGCGTAACCGAGCATGCCGTAGCAGGAGACGTGCATCCGTCGGCCCAGTTCCAGGCCGATATCGCGCTTGAGCGCGACGGCGTTGGCGCAGACCTGCATCTCTTGATTGGTGGTGATGTGTGTGTCGGCTCGGCTCAGGTCCGCCGCACTGATGCCGCTGCCGGCCAGCAGCGCCTCGCTGGACAAACCTTCGGCCTTGAAGGTGTTGAGGATCAGCGAAACGGCGTTGAGTGTGGTGAGGTGGGAGTGGAGCATGGGAGTGTTCCAGCCTTGAGATGACAGGACCGCAGCAAGTTGTATGCCGAGACAGGCAGGGCAGGCTTCAATCCTGTAGGAGCGGGCTTGCCCGCGATTGCGGTATGTCATTCACGAGAATGCCGGATGTGCCGCCGTCATCGCGGGCAAGCCCGCTCCTACAGGTTTTGCATTGTGTCAGGTCAAATCAGTTCGCCGCACAGGTCCAGTTCGACAAGTCGCCGTACTTCCTCTGTATCAAGCCCCGCACCCAACAGTGCATGCAACTTGCCGAACGCCGCCTCGCGGGTCATGCCGCCACCCGACAACACGCCCACATCGCGCAAACGGCTGCCGGCCTCATACACATCCAGCTCGACGCCGCCTTCATGGCACTGCGTCACCGCGACCACCACCACACCCTTGTCCCGCGCGCGGCCCAGGCTGGCGAGAAACTCGGGGTTGTCGCCCGGCCCGGTGCCGCTGCCGTAGCACTCCAGCACCAGACCCTGGATGCCGCTGTCGACCAGGCCATTGAGTATCCCGGCGCTGATGCCGGGAAACAGCGGCAATACCGCAACGTTCGCCATCTGTTTGGGTGGCTGGTAGTTCAGCTGTTGCGGCATCGAAGACACTTTCACGCCACCGCCCTGACGCTTCAGGCGCTTGAACGGATGGCGACCAAAACTGCGGACCTTCGCGCAATGGGTCGGGTCGAGCAGTTCGCCGTGAAAGTACAAGTGAACGCCCGGTGCCAGGCCTTGGCCAAGGGCAACCAAAGCGCCGCCGAGATTTTCCCAGGCATCGCTGTCGGTCACGCCGGCCGGTAGCATGGAGCCGGTGAAACACACGCGAGCGTGCAGGCCGAGCAACTGGAAACTCATGGCGGCGGCGCTGTAGGCCAGAGTGTCGGTGCCATGCAGGATCAGCACGCTGTCGCAGCCTTGCACATCCACCGCATCGACCACCGCTTCACGCAATTGCTGCCAATACGCCGGCGTCATGTTGGCGCTGTCGATCAGCAGCGACATCTCGCGAAAGCGCCACTGCGGCACCACCAGTTCAGGCTGACTGTGCAGGTAATCGCGCATCCGCGCTTCGAAACCGGATGCGGGGGCCAAGCCGTGCGCGCTGGCTTGCATGCCGATGGTGCCGCCGGTGTAGAGCACCATGACGTGCTGGGCGGCAGGGTAGGTCGAGGCATTCATGGAGGATCTCCGAAAAAACTGAAACGGCTTGAAGCGGAGCATGACGCTGAGCGTCAGCCGTGTCACGTCGTACGGCGCTGAAAAAAAAGCAAAAAAAAGGGCCTGGAGAATGATCTCCAGGCCCTCAAAAGGTGAGAGGTGTCTAGTCCCTCGACCTGGTGAGCGGTGCTACAAGTGGTGCGTCGGTTCAGGCTTTGAGCGGAACCAGACGCGGAGCAATCATGTTTTCCGGGCGCAGGATGTCGGCGAGCATGGCTTCGTCGAGCAGACCTTCTTCGCGCACCAGTTCCAGCACGCCGCGGCCGCTTTCAAGGGCGAGGCCGGCGATACGGGTGGCGTTTTTGTAGCCGATGTACGGGTTCAGCGCGGTGACCAGGCCAATCGAGTGCTCGACCAGTTCACGGCAGCGGGCTTCGTTGGCGGTGATGCCGACGATGCAGTGCTCACGCAGCATGTCCATGGCGCGTTGCAGCAGGCGGATCGAGTCGAAGATCTTGAACGCGATCAGCGGCTCCATCACGTTCAATTGCAGTTGGCCGCCTTCGGCTGCCATGGTCAGCGCCAGATCGTTACCGATGACCTGGAAGGCCACCTGGTTAACGGCTTCCGGGATAACCGGGTTGACCTTGCCTGGCATGATCGAACTGCCTGGCTGACGCGCCGGCAAGTTGATTTCGTTGATGCCGGTGCGTGGGCCGCTGGACAGCAGACGCAGGTCGTTGCAGATCTTCGACAGCTTGACCGCGGTGCGCTTGAGCATGCCGGAGAACAGTACGAAGGCGCCCATGTCGGACGTGGCTTCGATCAGGTCGGCCGCCGGAACCAGCGGTTGACCGCTGATCAGTGCCAGACGTTGTACCGCCAGGGCCTGATAGCGCGGGTCGGCGTTGATGCCGGTGCCGATCGCGGTGCCGCCCAGGTTCACTTCAGTCAGCAGTTCCGGGGCCAGCGTCTTCAGACGGGCCAGGTCTTCGCCCATGGTGGTGGCGAAGGCGCGGAATTCTTGACCCAAGGTCATCGGCACAGCGTCTTGCAGCTGGGTACGACCCATCTTCAGGACGTGGTTGAATTCCTGGCCCTTGGCCGCGAACGCCTGAATCAGGCTGTCGAGGCTGGCCAGCAGCGCGTCGTGACCCAGCAACAGACCCAGGCGGATCGCCGTCGGGTAAGCGTCGTTGGTCGACTGCGCCATGTTCACGTCGTCGTTCGGGTGCAGGTACTGGTATTCGCCTTTCTGGTGACCCATTGCTTCGAGCGCAATGTTGGCGATCACTTCGTTGGCGTTCATGTTGGTGGACGTACCGGCGCCACCTTGAATCATGTCGACCACGAATTCTTCGTGGTAATCACCACGGATCAATCGTGCACAGGCTTCGCTGATGGCTGCGTGTTTGGCTTCGCTCAGATGACCCAACTCGCGGTTAGCGTCGGCAGCGGCCTGTTTGACCATTGCCAGACCCACAACCAGTTTCGGGTAATGCGAAATCGGAACGCCCGAGAGGCGGAAGTTGTTCACCGCTCGCAGGGTCTGGATGCCGTAATACGCTTGAGCCGGTACTTCGAGGGCGCCAAGCAGGTCGTTTTCTGTGCGGAAAGATGCAGCGGAGGACATGATAGAAATCATCTCGATATGAACCCGGTCAATGCCGGAACGCTGCGAATGCTAGGCTCGTGTAGATTTTTGGGCCAATGCTGTTAAACACTGGGCTATGCATATTCGGCATAATGCCCGTGTGACGCCGGGTTGCCGGCGAACGTGTGACCTAAATTGGTGCGTGTCCGGGAGGGCGTGATGAATCTGGAAAGCAAATGGCTGGAGGACTTTAGTGCTCTGGCCGCCACCCGCAGTTTCTCCCAGGCGGCTGAACGGCGTTTCGTGACACAGCCGGCGTTCAGTCGGCGCATCCGCAGCCTGGAGGCGGCGTTGGGGCTGCAGTTGGTCAATCGCTCGCGCACGCCGATCGAGCTGACGGCGGCGGGGCAATTGTTTCTGGTCACCGCGCGAACCGTGGTTGAACAGCTTGGCGAAGTGCTGCGCCATCTCCATCACCTGGAAGGCGGGCAGGGCGAGGTGATGCAGGTCGCGGCCGCTCACTCGCTGGCACTGGGTTTCTTTCCGCGCTGGATCGCGCAGCTGCGCAACGAAGGTCTGAACATCGCCACGCGCCTGGTGGCAACCAACGTCGGTGACGCTGTGCATGCGCTGCGTGAAGGTGGTTGCGATCTGATGCTCGCCTTCTATGACCCGGACGCGGCGATGCAAATGGACCCGGAAATTTTCCCGTCGCTGCACCTGGGCCATACCGAAATGTTGCCGGTGTGTGCTGCCGATGCCGAAGGCAAGCCGCTGTTCGATCTGGAAGGCGAGGGCAGCGTGCCGTTGTTGGCCTACAGCGCTGGTGCGTTTCTGGGTCGATCAGTGAATATGCTGCTGCGTCAACGGGCACTGCGCTTCACCACCATCTACGAAACCGCCATGGCCGATAGCCTGAAAAGCATGGCCCTTGAAGGTCTGGGCATCGCCTGGGTGCCGCAGCTGAGTGTGCGCGCCGAACTGGCGCGCGGTGAGTTGGTGATCTGCGGCGGCCCGCAATGGCATGTGCCGCTGGAGATCCGTTTGTACCGCTGCGCGCTCGTGCGCAAAGCGAATGTGCGATTGTTGTGGCGCAAGTTGGAAGGTGGAGCGGCAAGTCCTGCAGTCTGATCGGACACGAGGGTGCAAGTCGCAGTGACGGCTTGCTCCCGTGTGCCGACTGGCATTGGGATGTTTCATTCGAATCGATCAAGATAGTTGCGAATGTTTTCCCTGTTCTTGTCACTGTAGCGATGGGCGTTTCCCCGCATACTGGAAAACTCGTCCGTTAGCATGATTGTGTCGTGCCACCAGCCGTCATAGATCACTTCGCTGTCCTCATGTTTTGCGCCAAGCATATGGCCAATTTCATGTGCGGGAACATGAGTGGATGTGATCGCTGCAATTGCACAATGACCTTTGTACCAGCTAATGCCTCTTGTTCCTCCGAGGAGTCCACTGGCTGTCACGTTGATATTGTTTCTGGTCAATAGAAGGACTTTAGTCAGGCTCGGCGTATGTTCACCGGATTTTTTTAGAGTGATGAACCAGTCGTTTATCAGGTCCGTCCAGCCTTGCAGCGCAGCGTTGCTATCTTCGTTTCTGTAGTTGTACCCTGACAGCTCCGCTACTTCATCATGACGATACATTAACAACCTGATATCTCGCCCAGAGAGGGACTCAAGTTCTGACTTGAGCCAGGAAAAATAATCCGCATATAGATCGTTTTTTTGATAATTGTAAAGATCTCTATGAATGACGATCATTATTGAGATAGGTTTTTTCATGTTTTGAACTCCCTGTTCAATTGAATATATGAGTCATCGATAATTGTGTTAGTTCGGGGGTTTTGACAAGTTTCAAATTGTTTTAAGTTGTTTAGCCTTTTTTGAATATTGATTTTTTTTGATGGAAATCACTGATCTCGACAACCAGAGAAGTTCACGATCTCCAGGCATTCAAGTGACTGACTTTATAGTCAAGAAAAGCGTGTTTTCGCCCGCATGACAGATGGTCGCCACAGGGGCTGTTTATCTGCTTCTTTGAGGTATACTGCGCGGCCTTCGGCCGGTTACGACCGGCCATAATTCGTACAATCAAGCCACGCATCCTGCGTGGCTTGTTGTTTTTTGATGCGCCTGCGGGCGCCCAGAGAGAAGAGGCACGACGATGAGTGCATTGGTTGGCGTGATCATGGGCTCAAAGTCCGATTGGTCCACCCTTAGCCACACCGCCGATATGCTGGAAAAGCTCGGCATCCCTTACGAGGTGAAAGTGGTTTCTGCCCACCGCACCCCGGACCTGCTGTTCCAGTACGCTGAAGAAGCCGAGGCGCGTGGCATCGAGGTGATCATTGCCGGGGCCGGTGGTGCGGCCCACCTGCCAGGCATGTGTGCGGCCAAGACCCACCTGCCTGTGCTTGGCGTGCCAGTCCAGTCGGCGATGCTATCGGGCGTCGATTCGCTGCTCTCTATTGTGCAGATGCCTGCGGGTATCCCGGTCGCCACCCTGGCCATCGGCAAGGCGGGTGCGATCAACGCTGCGTTGCTGTCGGCGAGTATCCTGGGCGCCAAGCACCCGCAGTTCCACGCGGTGCTGAAAACCTTCCGTGCTGAACAGACAGACAGCGTCCTGGAAAATCCAGACCCACGCATCGCCTGAGGTTGTTGACGATGAAAATCGGTGTAATCGGTGGCGGCCAGTTGGGTCGCATGTTGGCACTGGCGGGCACTCCGCTGGGCATGAACTTCGCTTTCCTCGACCCGGCACCGGACGCTTGTGCGGCGGCGTTGGGCGAACATCTGCGGGCCGATTACGGCGATCAGGATCACCTGCGTCAATTGGCTGATGAAGTCGATCTGGTGACGTTCGAGTTCGAAAGCGTTCCAGCCGAAACCGTAGCGTTCCTGTCGCAATTCGTGCCGGTATACCCGAGCGCCGAAGCCCTGCGCATCGCCCGTGATCGCTGGTTCGAAAAAAGCATGTTCAAGGACCTGGGGATTCCAACCCCGGCGTTCGCCGACATCCAGTCCCAGACTGACCTCGACGCTGCCGTGGCTTCCATCGGCCTACCGGCGGTTCTCAAAACCCGCACCTTGGGTTACGACGGCAAGGGCCAGAAAGTTCTGCGCACGCCTGAAGACGTCGTCGGGACGTTCGCCGAGTTGGGCAGCGTGGCGTGCCTGCTGGAAGGCTTCGTGCCGTTCACCGGCGAAGTCTCGCTGATCGCCGTGCGCGCTCGCGATGGCGAAACGAAGTTCTATCCGCTGGTGCACAACACCCACGACAGCGGCATTCTCAAGTTGTCCGTGGCCAGCACCGATCACCCGCTGCAAGCCCTGGCCGAAGACTACTCCAGTCGTGTGCTTAAACAGCTGGATTATGTCGGTGTGATGGCGTTCGAGTTCTTTGAAGTCGACGGTGGCCTCAAAGCCAACGAAATCGCCCCGCGTGTGCACAACTCCGGGCACTGGACCACCGAGGGCGCCGAGTGCAGCCAGTTCGAAAACCACTTGCGGGCTGTTGCCGGTCTGCCGCTGGGTTCGACGGCCAAGGTCGGCGAGAGCGCAATGCTCAACTTCATCGGTAAAGTGCCGGACACCGAGAAAGTGATCGCTATCGCCGATTGCCATCTGCATCACTACGGCAAGGCGTTCAAGGTCGGTCGCAAGGTCGGTCACGCCAACCTGCGTTGCGCAGACCGCGAGACGCTGGCCGCACAGATCCTCAAGGTCGAAGCGCTCATCGCCGAATAGTTTCATGTGGCAGCGGTGGAACCATTGAGGTCGCACCGCTCTCTGATGGCAGGATGCCAAAGTCTGACTAGGCTTTGGCTAGGACCCAGCCAATTCAATCAGAGGGAAATGCCATGGGTATTATCGGAACCATCTTTATCGGCTTGATCGTCGGGCTGCTCGCACGGTTCCTCAAACCGGGCGATGACAACATGGGCTGGATCATGACCATCCTGCTCGGTATCGGCGGTTCGCTGGCAGCCACCTACGGCGGCCAGGCCCTGGGTATTTATCAGGCAGGTGAAGGTGCCGGCTTCATTGGTGCACTGGTAGGCGCTGTTGTATTGCTGGTGATCTACGGCCTGGTCAAAAAGAACTGATTCAAGCGACAAACCCCTCTCGGCCGCGCAAGCCGGGAGGGCTAGAATGCTCGGCGATTTCCTTATCCTTACCGAGCACCTTCATGCGCCGTCTTCTGCTGACATTTCTATTACTGGGTGCGGGCCTTGCCCATGCCGGCGAGCTGCCGGAAACCGACTGGCTCGAACTGATGCCCAAGTCGGA
Organism: Pseudomonas sp. P1.8; assembly: GCF_001269805.1. Taxonomy (NCBI): domain Bacteria; kingdom Pseudomonadati; phylum Pseudomonadota; class Gammaproteobacteria; order Pseudomonadales; family Pseudomonadaceae; genus Pseudomonas; species Pseudomonas sp. P1.8. The sequence goes on along the minus strand of NZ_LHVM01000024.1, from coordinate 59,596 downwards.
CCAGAAAGCCCTCGAGGCCATGCCCGAAATCGACCACGACTCGCCCGAAGCCACTGGCACCTTTACCGAGAAGGGTGGGATGAAGCAGGCCAAAGGTTTGCCGGCGGTGATGTATTCGTCCAAAACCGTGGCGTCGATGAACGACAAGAACATCCGTATTGGCGGTTATCCGGTGCCGTTGGAAACCGATGGCAAGGGCCACAGCACGTTGTTCTTCCTCGTGCCGTATCCGGGCGCCTGCATTCATGTGCCGCCTCCACCGCCGAATCAACTGGTGCTGGTGCGATATCCGAAAGGCTTGAAGCTGAACGATATCTACACACCGCTGTGGGTGACCGGCACGTTGAAGGTCGAGAAGGTCAGTAATGATCTGGCGGATGCGGCGTATGCGCTGGATGCGGCGAAAGTGAGAGTCGTGGAAGAGTCGGATTTGTAAAAGTACTGTAGGAGCCGGCTTGCTGGCGATAGCGATCTTGAGGGCGCCATCGCCGGCAAGCCGGCTCCTACAGGTTTACAGTGGTTTGCTGCCGATACTCACGCCAAGGGTATGACTGGAACCCGGCGCCAGGTTCACCACATCACCCATCACATTCGCCGTTTCGATGCACAGCATGCGTTGCCAGCCATCGTCAGCCATGTCGCTGAACGCGGCGGCGCGGTCGATCCATGGATTCCAGATCACTGCCGATCGCGAACCGCTGCTGGTGAGTTCGATGCGACGCTCCCAATGCGGATCAACGATGTTCAATTGCGCTGGTGTGTCGAGGTAGATGCGGTCGGTCTCGCCGGTAAAATGCAGATCACCGTTTTGAGTGACGGTTTTCCAGTCGTCCAGTGTCTCGATGTAGTTCAAGCCATCGAGGCCTTCGACATGCACCTGGCGCACATCGCTGACGGCGAAGTAACTGTGCAGCGCCTGGCTGATGCTCACGGTCTCGTTGCCCTGGTTGAGGCTGGTCAGGCTGATGTGCAGTTGCTCATCCAGACGAATGCTCAGCTTCAAATCCACCTGATGCGGCCAGCCCGGCAAGCCGCCTTCGGGGTAGGGCAGGAGGAATTCGATCTTCAGGCTTTCGCCATCGGCTTCGATGCCGCCCAGCTCCCAGTCCATCGCTCGCACCAAACCGTGAGCCGTCGGCGCTTCATCGCTGACGCGCATCGCCTGGACGCTTTGCGGATTGCGCGCCAGATTGCCAAACCACGGCCAGCAAACCGGCACGCCGGCACGGATGCTCTTGCCGGTCTTGAATACGGCCTCATCATTAAGCCAGATCAGCGGCGGCTCGCCCGCCAGTTGATAACTGAGGATGTGCGCGCCTTGCTGGGCCACCAGTAATTCGGCCTGACCGTGGCGGATGCGCCAGCAGTTCAGTTCATCCAGTTTTACCGCTTCAACGTCGGGCGTGCTCATGGGGACAGCTCTCGATCAGGAACAATGACGACTACAGACCGCAAAACAAACGCCAGGTTTAGAATCGCCTTCAGCGAGCCCTTGCTGGAACCGAGCGAGTGCGGCCGCTACCATCGATGGCGACGAACACAAACACCGCTTCGGTTACTTTACGCCACTCGCTGGACAACGGATCGTCGCTCCAGACTTCAACCATCATCTTGATCGAGCTGCGACCGATTTCCAGCGCCTGGGTATAAAAGGAGAGCTGAGCACCCACCGCTACCGGTACCAGGAACGCCATGCGGTCAATCGCCACGGTGGCGACGCGCCCGCCAGCAACCTTGCTGGCCATCGCGGTGCCCGCCAAATCCATTTGCGCCACCAGCCAACCGCCGAAAATATCGCCGAAGCCGTTGGTTTCGCGAGGAAGCGCGGTGATTTGCAGGGCCAGATCGCCTTGCGGGATTGGATCTTCTTGTTCGAGCTCTATCATGCCGGGGGTGCCTCTGACCCGTGACTCTTCGTTGGTACTGCTGGTGGTAGCCGTCTTCGGGAAAAACGATTCAGCACCGAACATACTACGTTCGTCACGTTTTCCTAAGGCGCCTAAAGGGAAACTCTGCGAAATCGGCTGGTACCGTTGAGTAGGGCCAACGACGTCTTCGCACAGCAACCCCTCAAAAACCGGAGCAATGGTGTAAGTATATCGGTCGGTAGACTCCGAGACGACCGTCGGGTTCTCATTTTGACCGTCAAAAACGCACCTCTATGTGCTTTTTCGAACAATTTGCTATCGTGCCGGTCCTGCCCAAGCCTCCACCAGCGTTGTTGAGGTTGCAGATCCGACTATAAGAGAAGCCCTTGCCATGACCCCAGCGCCCTCGAGCATCGCGCAACCCGAGCAACCCGCACGTCCATTGACCGGTAATGACTACAAGACGCTGTCGTTGTCCGCCCTGGGCGGTGCGCTCGAGTTCTACGACTTCATCATTTTCGTATTTTTCGCAACGGTGGTGGGCAAGCTGTTCTTCCCGCCGGACATGCCTGAATGGCTGCGGCTGATGCAGACCTTCGGCATCTTCGCCGCCGGCTACCTGGCACGGCCGTTGGGCGGCATTGTGATGGCGCATTTTGGCGACCTGCTGGGCCGCAAGAAAATGTTCACCTTGAGCATTTTCATGATGGCCGTGCCGACCCTGATCATGGGCCTGTTGCCGACCTATGCGCAGATTGGCCTGTGGGCACCCATCCTGTTGCTGTTGATGCGGGTGATTCAGGGCGCGGCCATTGGCGGTGAAGTGCCGGGAGCGTGGGTCTTTGTTTCCGAACACGTCCCGCAGCGTCACATTGGCTACGCCTGCGGCACCCTGACCAGCGGCCTGACGGCGGGCATCTTGCTGGGTTCTCTGGTCGCCACTGCGATCAATAGCATTTATACCCCGGTGGAAGTGGCGGATTACGCCTGGCGGATTCCGTTCTTGCTGGGCGGCGTGTTCGGCCTGTTCTCGGTGTATCTGCGTCGCTGGTTGCACGAAACGCCAGTGTTTGCCGAGCTGCAACTGCGCAAGGCGCTGGCCGAAGAGGTTCCGCTGCGCGCGGTGCTGCGTGATCATCGTGGTGCCATTGCCATTTCGATGCTGCTGACCTGGCTGCTCTCTGCCGGGATCGTTGTATTGATTTTGATGACTCCGACTGTTCTGCAAACGGTCTATCACTTCTCGCCGACCACGTCCCTGCAAGCGAACAGCCTGGCGATCGTGTTCCTGAGTTTTGGTTGCGTCATTGCCGGCGCGCTGGCCGATCGCTTCGGTGCGGGACGCGTCTTGGTGTTTGGCTGTGCGGCGTTGCTGGCCAGTTCGTGGACCTTCTATCACAGCCTGGCCGACCATCCCGACTGGCTGTTCCCGATGTACGCCCTGACCGGTTTGCTGGTCGGCACGATTGGTGCGGTGCCGTACGTGATGGTCAAGGCGTTCCCTCCGGTGGTGCGCTTCAGCGGTCTGTCGTTTTCGTACAACGTCGCCTACGCGATTTTCGGTGGCCTGACGCCGATGGTTGTCAGTTTGCTGCTCAAGGAGAGTGCGATGGGGCCCGCTTATTATGTGGCGGTGCTGTGCGGGGTCGGGATTGTGGTGGGTGCGTATCTCTGGAAGAAGGGACGCTGATCTCGACTTTTTTCATTCTCTGTACTAGCCCAATCGCCAGCAGGCTGGCTCCCACATTTGGAATGCATTTCAACTGTGGGGGCCAGCCTGCTGGCGATTGGGGGCACCGTGAATCACCCTGAAAAGAACGGAATGCTGGCCTTTCATCCAATTGTCATATTTCAGCCATAGAGTGTTCACACGGCCTGCTGATACTTGGCCCCGACTTAACACACCCTATCTGCTAGGAGTAAGGCATGAAACTGAAGCGTTTGATGGCGGCAATGACTTTTGTCGCTGCTGGCGTTGCGACTGCCAACGCGGTTGCCGCTGTTGACCCTGCTATCCCGAGCTACACCAAGACCACTGGTGTGTCGGGCAACCTGTCCAGCGTTGGTTCCGACACCCTGGCCAACCTCATGACGCTCTGGGCTGAGAACTACAAAAAAGAATACCCGAACGTAAACATTCAGATTCAGGCCGCTGGCTCCGCCACTGCACCTCCTGCGTTGACTGAAGGCACCTCCAACCTGGGCCCGATGAGCCGCAAAATGAAGGACACCGAACTGGCTGCCTTCGAGCAGAAGTACGGCTACAAGCCAACCGCTATCCCGGTTGCCGTGGATGCCCTGGCGGTATTCGTACACAAGGACAACCCGATCCAGCACCTGACCATGGAACAGGTCGACGCGGTCTTCTCGTCCACTCGTCTGTGCGGCGCTAAAACCGACGTGAAAACCTGGGGTGACCTGGGTGTGACCGGCGACCTGGCCAACAAGCCGGTGCAACTGTTCGGTCGTAATTCGGTATCCGGCACTTACGGCTACTTCAAAGAAGAAGCCCTGTGCAAAGGCGACTACAAGCCAAACGTCAACGAGCAACCAGGCTCGGCTTCGGTCGTGCAGTCGATCAGCTCCTCGCTGAACGGCATCGGTTACTCGGGCATCGGCTACAAGACCGCTAGCGTGAAGACCGTGGCACTGGCCAAGAAAGGCAGCCAGGACTTCGTCGAAGACACCGAAGAAAACGCCCTGAACGGCAAGTACCCGCTGTCGCGCTTCCTGTACGTGTACGTCAACAAAGCTCCGAACAAGCCTCTGGCCCCGCTGGAAGCCGAATTCGTGAAACTGATCCTGTCCAAACAGGGTCAGGAAGTTGTCGTGAAAGACGGGTACATCCCACTGCCAGCCAAGGTTGCTGCCAAAGCGCTGGCTGACCTGGGTTTGAAGGAAGGCGGCGCTGAAGTCGCAAAAAAGTAAAACCCTGAGCCCGGGTTTACCTCGGACTCTGTAGGAGCCGGCTTGCTGGCGATGGTCATCCATCCGCAGAAAATGTATCGGATGTACCATTTTCGCCAGCAAGCCGGCTCCTACACCGCCCAAATTTCCCGATCCGCTGCTGGTTAACCCCAACGGCGGATTTGCTGCGTCACTGCACTGTCATCTTTCTGTCATACAGGATCGCTAGGGTGTGCGAATGAATGATCTGGCCAATTCCAACATGACTACTAATCCCCCCAAGCGAATTGATTTCAATACGCCTGAGCTGCAACGCAAGCGCCGCATTCGCGCGCTCAAAGATCGCCTGACTCGCTGGTACGTCCTCGTGGGCGGCCTCGCTGTTCTCGGCGCGATCACCCTGATTTTCTTCTTCCTTGCCTACGTCGTTGCGCCCCTGTTCCAGGGTGCCAGCCTGACGTCCAGGGACGCCATCACGCCAGCCTGGATGCAAGACGCCGGCAAGCCGCTGATGATCTCCCTTGAAGAGCAGAACCAGGTGGCCATGCGGGTATCCGACAAAGGCCAGGCATTGTTCTTCGATATCGACAGTGGCGCCGAACTCAAGCGCGTCGATCTGCCTGTTCCAGCCGGTACCACCGTGACCTCCATCGGTGAAGACCAGCCAGGTCAACCGCTGGTGGCCGTGGGCCTGTCCAACGGTCAGGCACTGGTGTTCCGCCACACTTACAAAGTCAGCTACCCGGACGGCAAGAAAACCATCTCGCCGGCCATCGAGTATCCGTATGGCGAAGCGCCAATCGCGCTGAACGAAGCCGGCGGTGCCCTTGAGCACGTCAGCCTCAACGCCAACGATTCGACCCTGATGCTGGTCGGCTCCACCGGTTCGCAACTCAATGTTCTGTCGCTGACCAGCGAAGAAAACATGATGACCGGCGAAATCACCAACGAACAGAAGCGCATCGACCTGCCGCAAATGACCGAGCCGGTGAAGAACATCTTCGTCGACCCGCGTCAGCAGTGGCTGTATGTGATTAACGGGCGCGCCCAGGCCGACGTATTCAGTCTGCGCGACAAGAGCCTCAACGGTCGCTACAAACTGCTGGAAAACGGCGACGCTGAAATCACTGCCAGTACTCAACTGGTGGGCGGTATCTCGCTGATCCTGGGTGACTCCAAAGGTGGCCTGGCCCAGTGGTTCATGGCCCGCGACCCGGATGGCGAACAGCGCCTGAAGCAGATCCGTACCTTCCAGATGGGCACCACGCCTATCGTTGAAATTACCGCCGAAGAGCGCCGCAAGGGCTTCATTGCACTCGACGCCTCCGGCAAGCTCGGCGTGTTCCACAGCACCGCCCACCGCACTTTGCTGGTGGAGCCGGTTGTTGAAGGCGAGGGTGTTTTCGGTCTGTCGCCACGGGCCAACCGCGTGATCGTGGAAGCTGGCGGCAAGTTGCAACCGCTGCTGCTCGACAACCCGCACCCGGAAGTGTCGTGGAGCGCGTTGTGGAGCAAGGTCTGGTACGAGAACTACGACGAGCCTAAATACGTCTGGCAATCGACCGCCGCCAACACCGACTTCGAACCCAAGCTGAGCCTGTCGCCCCTGACCTTCGGCACCCTGAAAGCTGCGTTCTACGCCATGCTTCTGGCTGCTCCGCTGGCCGTTGCCGCGGCGATCTACACTGCGTACTTCATGGCGCCGGGCATGCGCCGCAAGGTCAAGCCGGTGATCGAGCTGATGGAAGCGATGCCGACGGTGATCCTCGGTTTCTTCGCTGGTCTGTTCCTCGCACCTTATGTGGAAGGACATTTGCCAGGCATCTTCAGTCTGCTGATGTTGCTGCCGATCGGCATCCTGGTCGCCGGTTTCACCTTCAGTCGCCTGCCTGAGTCGATTCGCCTGAAAGTCCCTGACGGCTGGGAAAGCGCCTTGCTGATTCCAGTGATCCTGTTCGTGGGCTGGCTCTCGCTGTACATGAGCCCGTTCATGGAGAACTGGTTCTTCGGCGGTGACATGCGCATGTGGATCTCTCACGACCTGGGCATCACCTACGACCAGCGCAACGCACTGGTGGTGGGTCTGGCCATGGGCTTCGCGGTGATCCCGAACATCTATTCCATCGCCGAAGACGCCGTGTTCAGCGTGCCGCGTGGCTTGACCCTGGGCTCTCTGGCCCTCGGTGCGACGCCATGGCAGACCATGACGCGCGTGGTGATCCTCACCGCCAGCCCGGGCATCTTCTCGGCGCTGATGATCGGCATGGGTCGTGCGGTCGGTGAAACCATGATCGTGTTGATGGCCACCGGCAACACACCGGTCATGGAAATGAACCTGTTCGAAGGCCTGCGCACTCTGGCTGCCAACGTTGCGGTGGAAATGCCCGAATCGGAAGTCGGCGGCAGCCACTACCGCGTGCTGTTCCTCTCGGCGCTGGTGCTGCTGTTGTTCACCTTCGTCATGAACACCCTCGCAGAACTGATTCGTCAGCGTCTGCGCAAGAAATACTCGTCGCTTTAAGCAAAGGTAGAAGTCTGTGAAACAGAACTCCCTGAAAGGATGGTTCAAGAGCGGCGCCCCTGGCGTCTGGATCAGCGGTGGGGCGGTGTCCATTGCGGTCATCATGACCATTGGCCTGCTGGCAGTGATTGCCGTGCGCGGTCTGGGCCACTTCTGGCCGGCGGACCTGATCCACGCCAGCTACGACGTACCGGGCCAGGCTAATCACCTGGTCATCGGCGAAGTGGTGCAGAAAGAAGAAGTGCCACGTGCACGACTCAAGAGCGCGGGTCTTCCGGTGCCGGATCAAGGCCCTGAGTTCATGACTCGTGAGCTGATCAAGGTCGGTAACCGAGACCTGAACGGCAGCGATTTCACCTGGATCGTCGGCGAGTGGCTGACCAATCAGCAGACGCCACCTGAGCTGATGGCCATCGAGCGTCGCGAGTGGGGCAACTTCTACGGCTACCTGGTCAACGTCAAGCAGGACGGCAAGGTCATTGCTGAAGGCGAAGCCGCATGGCCGGAGTTGCAGGCCCGTGTCGAGCGCGTGAACAAGCTGGCCGCCCAGCTCAAGAGCCTGGAAAAAACCGATATCGGCGCGATCAACGCCGGTCTTGAACGCATCCGTTTGCACGGCCGCAAGCTGGAGCTGGAAGGCAAGCTCGATGCCACCGCACAAGCGGACATGGAATCGGAGCGTGCCGAACTCAATGCTCGCTATCAGGATATCGAAGCACGTCTGGCTGACCTGCATGCGCAGTTCAACCGCGACAGCCTTACCGCTCGCGACGCGAACGGTAAGGAAATCGTTATCGACATCGGCAAAGTGGTTCACGCCTATCAGCCGAACGCCATGGGGACCTTTACCAAGATCGGTTTCTACTTCAGCAAGGTCTGGGAGTTCCTGAGCGACGACCCGCGTGAAGCAAACACCGAAGGCGGGATTTTCCCGGCGATCTTCGGCACCGTGATGATGACCTTGATCATGGCGATGATCGTGACTCCGTTTGGAGTGCTGGCAGCGGTGTACTTGCGTGAATACGCCAAGCAGAACGCGTTGACCCGGGTGATCCGCATCGCAGTGAACAACCTGGCGGGTGTTCCGGCCATCGTGTACGGCGTGTTCGGCCTGGGCTTTTTCGTCTATGTGCTGGGTGGATCGCTGGACCGTCTGTTCTTCCCCGAAGCCTTGCCGGCACCGACCTTCGGTACACCGGGTTTGATGTGGGCTTCGTTGACCCTGGCGCTGCTGGCGGTGCCGGTGGTGATCGTGGCTACTGAAGAAGGTCTGGCGCGGATTCCTCGCACCGTGCGTGAAGGCTCGTTGGCCCTCGGTGCGACCAAGGCTGAAACCTTGTGGAAGATCGTGTTGCCGATGGCCAGCCCGGCGATGATGACCGGCATGATCCTCGCGGTGGCCCGTGCCGCCGGTGAGGTGGCACCGCTGATGCTGGTTGGCGTGGTGAAATTGGCGCCGTCGCTGCCGGTGGACGGTAACTACCCGTACCTGCACCTGGACCAGAAGATCATGCATCTGGGCTTCCACATTTATGACGTCGGCTTCCAGAGCCCGAACGTTGAAGCAGCCAGACCGCTGGTGTATGCCACGGCGCTGCTGTTGGTGCTGGTGATCGCCACGTTGAACCTGTCGGCGGTCTACATCCGGAACCACCTGCGCGAGAAATACAAAGCGCTGGATAGCTGATCAACCCTGTAGGAGCCGGCTTGCTGGCGAAGGCATCACCATGGTGAGCCTGCTGCACCGAGTTGCCAGCATCGCCAGCAAGCCGGCTCCTACAAAGAATTGTGTAACCCGCGGGCACGGCCCGCGGTCTACTGAACCGAATTTGTTAGCACAGGGAGCCTCCCATGCAGCACGAAACACATACCCACGGCATCAACATGTCGGCCCTGGGTCGCGACAAGCAGAGCCTGAATCTCGATCAGGAAACCGTAGCCATCGAAGTGCCGGGCCTGAGCCTGTTCTACGGCGACAAACAAGCGCTGTATGACGTCAGCATGAACATCCCGAAACAGCGCGTGACCGCCTTCATCGGCCCGTCCGGCTGCGGCAAGTCCACGCTGCTGCGGACCTTCAACCGCATGAACGACCTGGTCGATGGTTGCCGCGTAGAAGGCGCCATCAACCTGTACGGCAACAACATCTATCGCAAGGGCGAAGACGTGGCCGAGTTGCGTCGCCGCGTCGGGATGGTGTTCCAGAAGCCGAACCCGTTCCCGAAAACCATTTACGAAAACGTGGTCTACGGCCTGCGTATTCAAGGCATCAACAAGAAGCGCGTGCTCGACGAAGCTGTCGAGTGGGCATTGAAAGGCGCGGCACTGTGGGATGAAGTCAAAGACCGCCTGCATGAATCGGCACTCGGCCTGTCCGGTGGTCAACAGCAACGTCTGGTCATTGCCCGCACCATCGCCGTAGAGCCGGAAGTGCTGCTGCTCGACGAACCGTGCTCGGCACTCGACCCGATCTCCACGCTGAAAGTCGAAGAGTTGATCTACGAACTGAAATCGAAGTTCACCATCGTCATCGTGACCCACAACATGCAACAGGCCGCGCGGGTTTCCGACTACACGGCGTTCATGTACATGGGCAAGCTGGTGGAGTTCGGTGACACCGACACCCTGTTCACCAATCCGGCGAAAAAGCAGACCGAAGACTACATCACCGGTCGCTATGGCTAGCAGCAGCTTCAAGCCGCACGCTTCAAGCGGCAAGTAGAGCGGTTCGGGTACGACACACAGCAGCTTGCAGCTAGTAGCTTGCAGCTCACAGCTTTTGCGGAGCAAACAACATGATTTCTAAGGAAGGCCTGACACACCACATCTCCCAGCAGTTCAACGCCGAGCTTGAGGAGGTGCGCAGCCATCTCCTGGCAATGGGCGGGCTGGTCGAGAAGCAGGTCAACGACGCGGTGACCGCGCTGATCGAGGCCGATTCCGGTCTGGCCCAGCAGGTGCGCGAGATCGACGACCAGATCAACCAGATGGAACGCAACATCGACGAAGAATGCCTGCGCATTCTGGCCCGTCGTCAGCCGGCCGCGTCCGACTTGCGTCTGATCATCAGCATCTCCAAGTCGGTGATCGACCTGGAGCGCATCGGTGACGAAGCGACCAAGATTGCCCGTCGCGCCATTCAGTTGTGCGAAGAAGGCGAAGCACCACGCGGTTACGTCGAGGTTCGCCACATTGGCGACCAAGTGCGAAACATGGTCCGTGATGCACTGGACGCTTTTGCCCGTTTCGATGCCGACCTGGCTTTGTCGGTGGCGCAGTACGACAAGATCATCGACCGCGAATACAAGACCGCCCTGCGCGAGTTGGCAACCTACATGATGGAAGACCCGCGTTCTATTTCGCGGGTCTTGAGCATTATCTGGGTTCTGCGCTCACTGGAACGCATCGGCGACCACGCGCGCAACATTTCGGAGCTGGTGATTTACCTGGTGCGCGGTACCGACGTGCGACACCTGGGCCTCAAGCGCATGAAGGAAGAAGTTGAAGGGACCAGCGGCGAAACCGCTAATGTTCCGGGCAAATCTGACGATAAGTAAGGTTGCCCAAGTAAAGCGCCCAGCCTTTTGGCTGGGCGTTTTTGTTTGCGGCTCACGAATCCGAAAAGCAGCACCCCGCGAACGAAACGTCCGGCGTGACTGAGGGTTTTGGCAAAGTGCCATTAGCAAAGCGTTGTGCTGGCCGGGATTTTTTAAAGGGGTTTTTGGATGAGTAAGGTCAGTGTGTTGGTCGTGGACGATGCGTCGTTCATTCGTGACCTGGTGAAGAAGTGTCTGCGCAACTACTTCCCCGGCATGCGAATCGAAGACGCAGTCAACGGCAGAAAGGCGCAAGCCATGCTGGCCAAGGAAGCGTTCGACCTGGTCCTGTGCGATTGGGAGATGCCGGAAATGTCCGGCCTGGAGCTGCTGACCTGGTGCCGCGAGCAAGACAACCTGAAAACCATGCCCTTTGTGATGGTGACCAGCCGTGGCGACAAAGATAACGTCGTCCAGGCGATTCAGGCCGGGGTATCCGGTTATGTCAGTAAGCCATTCACTAACGAGCAGCTGCTGACCAAGGTCAAACAGGCGCTGCACAAGGTTGGCAAACTCGATGCTTTGATCAATATCGCTGCCACCAAGACGAGCCCCGCCTTCGCCAACGATTCCCTGAGCGCTTTGACTGGCGGCAAGCCTGCCGGGGTTGCACCCACGGCACCTGCCGCCGCGCCTGCCCGTGGCCTGCTCAACAGCCAGCCGGTCAAGGCGACAGTGGTCGCAGACGCCGGCGGAGGGCGTGGCCAGGGTCAACTGCGCTTGCCCAGTGGCATCACCCAATGCGTGATCAAGGCCTTGAGCCTCAAGGAAGCGCTGTTGGTGGTCAAACGCACCGAGTCCCTGCCGCAGGTTCTCGACAGCGCCGTACTGGATCTGGAGCAGGGCGAGAGTGCTGAAATCGCTCGCCTGAACGGCTACCTGCATGCTGTCGCAGCCCATGAGCCAAAGCCTGACAGCGACTGGTTGCAACTGACCTTCCGCTTTGTCGATCAGGATGCGCAGAAACTCGACTACATCTCCCGCCTGATTGCCCGAGGCACGGCGCAGAAGCACTTCATTCCAGGCGCTTGAGGTGTGTCGCCTGTAGGCCGCCATTGTCGGATCGCCGCGTGGAGCGAGCTCGCGACGGGGCCATCACGGCTACCGCACTTCTGCTGAACACGCGTTCTGAAACATCTGCCGACTAGCCGGGTCCATTGCAGCTGCTAGGCTGAGTTCCAGGCCTAACTCGACAGAGCCTTTGCCCATGTTCACGCGCCTGCTGTTTTTATGTGGCCTATTCATGGTCGCCACCTCGGCCGTGGCGATGACCATCTACAAATCCAAAGACGTCTATGGCGTGGTCACCTACAGTGACCGCCCCAGCAAAGGCGCCCACGTGTTCGTTTTTCGCGATCGCATGGAGGAGCACCTTGAGCGCCAGGTACGCCTGATCGTCATGAAGAAAAACGGCGTGCACAGTGTGTACGTGCGCAATGACCTGTATGCGCCGGTAGAGGTTGAATTGAGTTTCGCCGGGGTGAAGAACGCCAGCGGGGTGTCGAAGCGGACAATTCGGCGGGTGATACCGCAACGTTCCAGCGTTCGTCTGGCGCAGCTCACGGCGACCAATGCTGGAAAGCCCCTCGCGTATGTCCCGACGTTCAAATACTCCCTGGGCGACCCCTCAGGTTCCATGGTGGGCTATCGGTATCCATTGCCCTGGCGTGGCGGGCCATTCCGGATAAGCCAGGGCGCCAATGGCCCCTACAGCCACTTCGGCCCCAAGAGCCGTTATGCGATAGACATTGCGATGCCTGAGGGCACGCCGATCATTGCCGCCCGAGGCGGGGTGGTGGTGAAAACCGAGAACAGACAGCGCGCGCGCGGCAGCGATGCATCCGGCAATTTCGTGCGGGTGTTGCACGAAGACGGGACCATGGGGGTTTACCTGCACTTGAAGAAAGGCTCGGTAAAGGTTCGAGAAGGGCAACAGGTGGCGGTGGGCAGTGCCTTGGCGCTGTCGGGAAACACCGGCAACAGCACCGGGCCGCATTTGCACTTCGTGGTGCAGCGCAATACCGGGCTGGGGCTGGTATCGATTCCGTACCAGTTCAACCAGCCGGTGAGCGCGCTGCCCAACTTTGCGTTGGGCAGTAGGAGCCGGCTTGCTGGCGATGAACGATAACGCGGTATCACATGACACCGCGGCGCACCCATCGCCAGCAAGCCGGCTCCTACAGGTTCGCGATAGACGTCAATCCAGCATCAACACCTTGGCCAGCACAATCTTCGGCCCTTTCATTTTCTTGATGATGATGCGCAGACCTTCGACTTCCAGCACTTCTTCCTCTTCCGGCACCCGCTTGAGGCTCTCATAGACCAGCCCGGCAAGCGTTTCTGCTTCCACGTGGTCGAGGTCGATGCCCAACAGGCGCTCAACCTTGAACAGCGGCGTATCGCCCCGGACCAGCAGCTTGCCTGGTTGATACGCAAGAATGCCGCGTTCGGCCTTGCGGTGCTCGTCCTGGATGTCGCCGACCAGCACTTCAAGCACATCTTCCATGGTCAGGTAGCCGATGATGTTGCCGTCGGCCTCTTCGACCACGGCGAAGTGCGAACCGCCCTTGCGGAATTGCTCTAGCAACTGTGACAGCGGCATGTGCCGCGACACGCGCTCCAGCGGGCGGGTCAGTTCGGCGAGGTTGAACGACTCCGGGATGTGGTCCAGGGCCGCTAACTCAAGCAGCAGGTCCTTGATGTGCAGCAGGCCGACAAACTCCTGGCGCTCGCTGTCGTACACCGGATAACGGCTGAACTTGTGGCGACGGAACATCGCCAGGATTTCCTTGAGCGGTGCGTTGAATTCCAGGGTCACCAGGTCTTCGCGGGAGTTGGCCCAGTCGACCACTTCCAGTTCGCCCATTTCCACTGCCGAAGCCAGCACACGCATGCCTTGGTCGCTGGGGTCCTGGCCACGGCTGGAGTGCAGGATCAGTTTCAGTTCTTCACGGCTGTAGTGATGCTCGTGATGCGGGCCGGGTTCACCCTGGCCGGCGATGCGCAAAATGGTGTTGGCGCTGGCATTGAGCAGGTAAATCGCCGGGTACATGGCCCAGTAAAACAGGTACAGCGGCACGGCGGTCCACAGCGACAGCAATTCGGGTTTGCGGATGGCCCAGGATTTCGGAGCCAGTTCGCCGACAACGATGTGCAGGTACGAAATGATGAAGAACGCGGTGAAGAACGACACGCCCTTGACGATCTCGGCCGACTCGACGCCGACGGCGCTCAGCAACGGCTCAAGAATGTGCGCGAAGGCCGGCTCACCGACCCAGCCAAGACCCAGGGACGCCAGGGTAATACCCAGCTGACAGGCCGACAGGTAGGCATCGAGCTGGTTGTGCACGGTGCGCAGGATGTGCCCGCGCCAGCCGTTCTGTTCAGCGATGGCTTCGACCCGGGTCGAGCGCAGTTTGACCATGGCAAATTCCGCCGCAACGAAGAATCCGTTGAGCAAAACCAGGATCAAAGCAAAAAGAATCATGCCGAAGTCGGCGAAAATTGTAGCGAGGGTAAAGCCAGGGGAAGGGTCCATGATGGAGTTTTGCGGGTTCCGTGTAATTCGAAAGGAAAGGAAAAGTCGTGCCTGAAAGGCAGGCACAAGTCAGCCAATGTAGCGGCTGACTTGGCAATTGCCTAGTGGCGCGTGCTGGCCGGTATCAATCCGTGGCGCTGATGGCCCGTGTTTGAGTGACCTGGGCCGGTGCAAAATGGCAGGTAAAGGTGCTGCCGTGGCCGGGTACGCTGCTGATTTCCATCCGCGCCCGGTGTCGTAACAAAACGTGTTTCACGATCGCCAACCCCAGGCCGGTGCCGCCGGTATTGGAGTTACGGCTGGAGTCGACGCGATAGAAGCGTTCGGTCAGGCGCGGCAGGTGTTTGCTGTCGATACCGATCCCGGAATCCTGCACGCTCAGGTGTGCACCCTGGTCATCGCCCCACCAGCGAATGCGGATACTGCCTTCGGCCGGGGTGTACTTCACCGCGTTGAACACCAGGTTGGAAAACGCGCTGCGCAATTCGGCTTCGCTGCCCTTGAGCAGTATTGTCGGATCGGCTTCCAGGGTGATGCGCTGGTTTTTGTGCCCCGAGAGCTGCTGGGCATCGCCCTTGATCGATTGCAGCAAACTGTCGATGGGCACCGGTTGGTTGTCCGACGGGTAATCGGTGGCTTCCAGTTTGGCCAGCAGCAACAAGTCGTTGAGCAGCGTTTGCATGCGCCCGCCCTGTTGCTGCATTTGCTGCAAGGCACGGCTCCAGCGCGGGTTCACGTCCTCGACGTTGTCGAGCAGGGTTTCCAGATAGCCGCAGATCACCGTCAACGGTGTGCGCAGTTCATGGGAAACGTTGGCAATGAAGTCTTTGCGCATCTGTTCCAGCTGATGGATGCGCGTGACGTCGCGCACCAGCATCAGGTGCTCGTTGTTGCCGTAGCGGGTGATGTACAGCTGAATGCGCACGCGATCGTTGGTCGGTGAAGGAATCTCCAGCGGTTCGGCGTAATTGTCCTGCTCGAAATACTCCTTGAAGCGCGGGTGGCGCACCAGGTTGGTCACTGGCTGACCGCTGTCTTGCGGGGTCTTGAGGCCCAGCAACGTTTCAGCGGCGCGGTTCCACCATTCCAGATTGCCGTCGGTATCGAGCATGATCACCGCATCTTTCAGCGCGGCGGTGGACTCCTGAACGCGATCGATCACCGCTTGCAGACGCCCCCGTACGCGTTGGTCGCGGCGCTGCAGGTGATAGATGCTGTCGAACACTTCGCCCCACAAACCGTAGCCGTCAGGTGGCGCTTCATCGGGTTTATGCAGGCGCAGCCATTCGTGCAGGCGCAGCAATTGTTTGAGGGTCCAGGCCAGGTAAAGACCCAGGCCTGCGGCGAGGCTCCAGCCGTAATAGCCGGTGATCAGGCCGATCACCAGGCAGGCGGTGACCAGCAGCAGCATGTGGCGAATCAGGGTGCCATGCCAGTTTTGGTTCACGGAAAATTTGCGTCCTTGTCAGCGAGTCTGGCGGTTGGATCAGGCCTTGGTCGAGAACCGATAGCCAGTGCCGCGCACGGTTTGTACCAGATTTTCGTAAGCATCGCCGAGGGCTTTGCGAAGACGGCGGATGTGCACGTCGACGGTTCGCTCTTCAACGTAGACGTTGCCGCCCCAGACCTGATCAAGCAACTGGCCACGGGTGTAAGCGCGCTCCTGATGGGTCATGAAGAATTGCAGCAGGCGGTATTCGGTCGGGCCCATTTCCGCAGGACGGCCATCGATGGTCACGCGGTGGCTGATCGGGTCCAGCAGCAGGCCGCCGACTTCGATCGGGGCTTCGCCATCGGTCGGACCGGCGCGGCGCAGCACGGCCTTGAGGCGCGCCACCAGTTCTCGCGGAGAAAACGGCTTGGTGATGTAGTCGTCGGCGCCGACTTCCAGGCCCTGGATCTTGTTGTCCTCTTCGCCCTTGGCGGTGAGCATGATGATCGGAATATCCCCGGTCAGCTCATCGCGCTTGAGACGACGGGCCAGCTCGATGCCGGAGGTGCCGGGCAGCATCCAGTCGAGCAGGATCAGGTCCGGTTTACGGTCGACGATAATGGCGTGGGCTTGCTGAGAGTTTTCAGCCTCCAGGCAGTCATAGCCGGCCATTTCCAACGCAACGGCGATCATTTCGCGAATGGGCGCTTCGTCGTCGACGATCAGAATGCTCCTGCCAACCATGCCTTAATCCTCTTGTCATTTAACTGTCTTGTGCCGCATTAGATAACGGAATTATTGCAGTCGTGTGACAGTATTTTAGACACCCGGCGATTGGCTGGATCCTGGACTAAGCTCTAAGTCCGAATCCTGACAACCACAAAAGGAAGGTTTCCATGACACAACACTCGCATTCCTTCAAAGCGTTGCTACTGGCGGCCGCGCTGCTCTTGCCTTCGATGGCCTTTGCTGCCGAACCGGCGATGATGAAAGACGGCATGATGACCGACCATAAAGGCATGACCTTGTACACCTTCGACAAGGACACGGGTGGCAAGTCGGTGTGCACCGGGCAATGCGCAGAAAACTGGCCACCGCTGAAAGCCGAAGCGGGCGCCAAGCCTGAAGGTAAATGGACAGTCATCACCCGTGACGACGGGACGATGCAGTGGGCTTACGGTGGCAAACCGCTGTACTACTTCGTCAAGGACAAAGCGCCCGGGGACATGACGGGCGACAAGATGAAAGACGTCTGGCACGTCGTCCGCGAGCATATGTAAATCCAACAATGATCGCAGCTTTCGTAGGAGCTGCCGCAGGCTGCGATCTTTTCAACGGTCACCGCAAGGCATAATCCAGCACAATCCCGACAAAAATCGCCAACCCCGCCCAATGGTTGTGCAAAAACGCCTTGAAGCAACGCATCCGGTCCTTGTCGCGGGTGTACCAGAACTCCCACGCAAAGCAGCCCGCCGCCGTCAGCAAGCCGAGGTGGAACCAGCCGCCAAGGTCGAACTTCGACCCCGCCAGCAACAGGCAGCCCAGCGCCAAACCTTGCAAGGTCAGGATGATCGCCCGGTCCGCGTCGCCAAACAGAATCGCGGTGGATTTCACCCCGATCTTCAGGTCGTCATCGCGGTCGGTCATCGCGTAGTACGTGTCGTAACCCACCGTCCACATCAGGTTGGCGATCCACAGCAACCAAGCGACAGCCGGCAATTCACCGGTTTCTGCGGTGAACGCCATCGGCATGCCCCAGGAAAACGCCGCGCCCAGCACCACTTGCGGGTAATAGGTGTAGCGCTTCATGAACGGGTAACTGAACGCCAGCGCCAGCCCGCCCAGCGACAGCCAGATCGTGGCAGCGTTGGTGCACAGCACCAGCAGGAAACTCACGCCCATCAGCAGCGCAAAGAACACCAGCGCTTCTTTGGAGCTGATCTTGCCGCTCACCAGCGGGCGCTGCTCGGTGCGTTTCACGTGGCCATCGACCTTGCGGTCGGCCCAGTCGTTGATCACGCAACCGCCTGCGCGGGTCAGCACCACGCCGAGGACGAAAATCACGATGTTCGCCAATGAAGGCGAGCCCTTGCCCGCAATCCACAACGCCCACAGCGTCGGCCACAGCAGCAGGTAAATGCCGATCGGCTTGTCCATGCGTGTCAACTGAATGAAATCCCAGGCCCGTGGATTCAAGCGGTTCAGGGACTTGAGCAGGCTCTGGTACATCAACGGTTCTCCGGTTGGACGCCGGCGGCGTTCCACAGGGTCGGCAGGAATATTTCAGCCACCAGGATGCTCAACGCACCCCGATCGAAACGCGAACGGCGGCCCCATAATTCAGGTGCCCGCACGTCGCTCGGCAACCACGCTTGCGGGTAATGGCAAACCTCAATGGCCTGGCGCTGGAACGCCCGGTCGCAAAACAGCAACTCACCCAGCGAACGGCTGCCCAGTTCGTCCATGTGCAAGCCGTCGCCTTGCAAGGCACTGCGTGATGCCACGCTGCGGGCGAACACCCACGTTTCGCCATGACCACGCAAATACACCTCGCGCACCCAGCCTTCACTGCCTTCGGCCAGGTCCAGCGCAGCGCATTCATCGGTGCGCAGCGGCTGCCAGCCTTCGAACAACGGCGTGACGCTGAAGGCATCATTCGACAGGTGAATAAGGCGTCGGGTCAGCGAGCCTTCGTCAAAAAGCCAGTCCAGAATGGGGGCGTCGGGCAGGGGCGCCAATCGGCTGCGGGAGAGCCAGAGCGGGGCCGGGGAGGGGGAGTCTGTGTGATGCACAATGAGTCATTGTTGGCAGCAAATGAGGCGGCGAGCTTACCATGTCAGCCACCGATATTGATTCAACGGCCCGCCGTTGCGCCGAACAGGCTTGCATCTACCGGGCTCGATCAGTACAAAACGCGCTGAGCCGGACGGCAGCGCTTCAACCATCGACCGTCCGCGCCGGCAAAACGCCTGAAACCTGAGGAAGTACCTGAATGAAAAAGTGGCAATGTATCGTCTGCGGCCTGATCTACAACGAAGCCGACGGCTGGCCGGATGACGGCATTGCGCCTGGCACTTTGTGGCAGGACGTGCCCGAAGACTGGCTGTGCCCGGACTGCGGCGTGGGCAAAATGGATTTCGAAATGATCGAAATCAACTAATCAAACATTGGGAGTTGGGAATGAACGCACCTGTCGTAATCGTTGGCACCGGGCTCGCTGGCTACAACGTGGCCCGCGAGTTTCGCAAACTCGATAGCGAAACCCCGCTGCTGCTGATTACCGCCGATGACGGCCGCTCTTACTCCAAGCCGATGCTCTCCACCGGTTTTGGCAAAAACAAAGACGCCGATGGCCTGAGCATGGCCGAACCCGGCGCCATGGCCGAGCAACTGAAGGCCGAAGTGCGCACCCACACGCGCATCAGCGGCATCGACCCGGGCCACAAGCGCCTGTGGATCGGCGAAGAAGCGGTGATCTACCGCGACCTGATCCTGGCTTGGGGCGCCGAAACCGTGCGCGTTCCGATTGAAGGCGACGCTGCCGATTGCGTGTTCCCGATCAACGACCTCGAGGACTACGCCCGTTTTCGCGCCGCAGCGGCCGGCAAACGCCGTGTCTTGCTGCTCGGTGCCGGCCTGATCGGCTGCGAATTCGCCAACGACCTGACCTTGGGTGGCTACGAAGTGCAACTGGTCGCCCCGTGCGAACAAGTCATGCCGACCCTGCTGCACCCGGCCGCCGCCGCCGCCGTGCAGGCTGGCCTCGAAAGCCTTGGCGCACGTTTCCACCTCGGCCCGGTGCTCAATCGCCTGCAAAAAGTGGCGGACGGCCTGGAAGCGCACCTGTCCGACGGCCAGGTGATCCCCTGCGACGTGGTGGTCTCGGCCATTGGCCTGCGCCCACGCATCGACCTGGCTGCAGCGGCGGGCTTGCAGGTCAATCGCGGGGTGGTGGTCGACCGCCACCTGCAATCCTCCCACGCCAACATTTACGCATTGGGGGACTGCGCCGAAGTCGACGGCCTGAACCTGCTGTACGTCATGCCCCTGATGAGCTGTGCCCGGGCGCTGGCCCAGACCCTCGCCGGCAACCCGACCGCTGTGACCTATGGCCCGATGCCAATCACCGTGAAAACCCCGGTGTGCCCGTTGGTGGTTTCCCCGCCACCACGGGGCGCAGAAGGTATTTGGACCGTCGAAGGGCAGGGCACCGACATCAAGGTTTTATGCCGCGATGCCTCGGGCAAACTGCTCGGTTATGCCCTGACGGGCGCGGCCGTGATGGAAAAACTGGCCCTGAACAAAGAGCTTCCGGCTCTGTTGGCGTAAATACTGGTCGTTCTGTCGGAATCACCCCCCTTTTGCCCCAACAATGGCCGCGCCGATACTGGCGCGGGGCCTCACTGCGTGCCATCCTCACTCCCGTCTGCCGCAGAGTAGAGCACCTGCGGCGCTTTGGGCGCTGCTCCGCAGAGAGCAGCACGGACATAACAACAACAAACCGTCAAAGGGGCTTCACTCACATGCGTAAACCAGATCTCGCCGCCGCCATTGCTGAAAAAGCAGACCTCACCAAAGAACAAGCCAACCGCGTTCTCAACGCCGTGCTGGAAGAAATCACCGGCGCCCTGCACCGCAAAGACAGCGTAACGCTGGTGGGCTTCGGCACCTTCCTGCAACGCCACCGCGGTGCCCGCACCGGCAAAAACCCGCAAACCGGTGAACCCGTCAAAATCAAGGCCAGCAACACCGTAGCGTTCAAGCCAGGCAAATCGTTGAAGGACAGCGTCAATCCGTAAATGATATCTACCTCTCGCGTCTTGCGAGACGGCATTAAAAATGGGCACGCCAACCAGGTTGGGTGCCCATTTTTGTTTCTGGCTTTAAACAACGGCCTGTTGATTTTTGTGTGTTCGGTGTGGGAAGTGCGTATTCACGTGATGAAAACATCAGAAAATTTGAGGAAGCATCTGACAACTTTTTAGGGTTGGCCGTCGGAAGCGCGGAGGTTAGCGTGATAACTCCAACTTCTCACGGAGATACACCATGCCCTATGTCACCCACTCAGGCGCTGGATCAGAGTCCGAAAGCGGCATTGCATACGCATCCACTTCTTCAAAGAAACCGCAGGACGCGGTCGACCGTGCGTTGGACTACTACTTGAAGCCGACAACTGTCATGGCCGCCGTGCATGCGCCGAGCTCAATTTTTGTTGTTGCACCTGACGTCGACAATGAAACGCTACTAGCCCATGCCTGCGAGTCATTAGCGTCAGCAAGTGTGATGGCGAGTGAATTTGCCGGGGTATTGGAGGGCGTGCATCGAAATACCATGTTAGCCCTTCAGCAGGTACTCATGCTGGGTGAGCTCGCGGTAAATCGAGTGTTGGACAATGTTCATAAACCGTAAGGTTCATAGGGGGGGCGTCCCATCAATGTTCTTCAGACTTCGCTTGAAAAGTGAAATGAAAAAATCATGACTTGGTAGTCATCATGGGGTAATTGTCGGACATCTTCCGCTAACGCAACGCGATACTGGAGTTATTGTCCGAAGTCGATACACTGCCCGGGCCGTTCATTTTACTTTTGAGGCTGTACAGATGAAATTTCGTTTTCTGCTGTGGATGCTGGGTTTGTTGATGGGGAGGGCAAGCCGGTCCAATCCGGCGTTTCAGCAGCAGTTGGGGGACAAAGACCTGGTGTTTCAACTGCAGACCCTGGACGGCAAGGTGGCGCGGCACTTTCGTGTGAAGGGTCAACGCATCACCAGTCAGTCCGGTGTACATGCCGAGCCTGCGTTCGCGATTGCCTTCAAAGACGCCGCGTACGGCTTTGCCACGATGCAGGCGAAAAACAAGCAGCTGGCGTTCATGACGGGGATTCAGGACAAGTCGATTCAGATCAAGGGCAATCCGGCGCTGGTGATCTGGTTCCAGGGCTTGACCAAGTATTTGAAACCGAAGAAGGCGTAGGCCCGAGCTTGCTTTGGGCGGCGTTCCGACGAAGAGATCAAGCGCGCCACGTTTATCCAGGATATGCGCGTCATCGTTGACGATTTCGCGGGCAAGCCTGCTCCTAAAAGGATTACCTGAATCCTGTATGAGCGGGCTTGCCCGCGATGCTTTTCAGCCCTGGCTGAATTGCGAAGCGAGTTCACGCAGCAGCACTTCGGCTTCCAGCACTTTGCTGACGATGTCTTCGGCTTTGCTGCGGGTCAGGCCCAGGCGTTCGAGCAGGGCGTCGGGTATGTCTTCGTCCGGGCCGGAGCCGATGCCTCGGCTTCGCAGCAGTCGCAACGACAGGCACACCAGATTCGGGTACTCGGCATAGTCACCGTCGTAGTTGGCATCGTGCTGGAAGCGCAGGGCGGTGGCCAATTCCTCGGGCATGTCCCAATGGCGCATCAGCCACGAGCCGATCTGCTCACGGCTGATGCCCAGCAGGTGTTGCTCGATAAAGCTGTGGCACAGGTGCGGGTTGACCTCCAGGTGGCGGCAGATCAGCGAGAAGTGCGGCGGGAACACGTGGGCCAGCAGCAAGTAGCCGAAGTTGTGCAGCAGGCCTGCCAGGTAGGTCAGGCCGGCTTCCGGGCGCTGGGCGCGTGGCATGGCGCGGGTCAGGCCTTCGATGACGGCGGCGGTGTAGATCGATTGCTGCCAGTACGGTGTGGAGTGTTGCGGCTGGTCCTTGGGCAGGCTCAGGGTTTTGCCCAGGGCCAGGCCCAGCGCGAGGTTAATCACCAGATCGAAACCGAGCACACGCACAATGGCATCTTCTACCGAACGAATCTTGCCCGGCGAGGCGTAGTACGGCGACGCCGCCCAGCTCACTACTTGTGCCGCCAAAGCCGGGTCGGTTTCGACCACGCCGGTGATGTCGTCGATGGTGGCGTTGGGGTCAACACGCAGTTTGATGATTTTTTGCGCGGTTTCGGCCAGCGGAGGGATTTCGATGGTCGCTTCCAGACGCTGCTGGATGCGTCGTGCGGTGAACGCTTGAACAGCCTGGGTGATTTCCTGGCGATCGTCACCCGGACGGTCGAGGTTCGGTCGAATGCAGGTCAGGTTTTCGCCGAAGTTGGCGGCGCTGGCCTTGGTCAGCATGGTCTTGAAGTCTTCGCTGGCGATTTCCAGCAACACGCCCGGCTCACCCGAGTTGACCAGTAACTTCGGTTCGCGCAGCAGGCTTTCGTCGTACAGGCATGGCGCACTGGTCAGTGCCGGCAGGCCCGGCAGCAGGCTGAGGTTGTGCTTGCCCAGCATCTTCACCAGGCGCTCGTTGGAAACGGCAGTGAGGCGGCGCCCGGTGAGTTCGGTCAGACGATTGAGGTCCAGCAGCTGGTTTTGCGCAAACAACACCATCAGCGTGCCAACGCTGTCATCGAGCAGCACGGACTGGATCTTGCGCGCGGCGTTGAGGCCGTGGTGATCCAGCACTTCTTCGTAAGCGATGCCTAGCTTGTCCAGCATCAGCCGAATGACCGACGGAGCGTGCGGGGAAGCGGGTGCGAGGGCAACTTCGGTCATGGTCTGTATCCGGACTAAAACAATGGCGGGAGTATAACCAGCTTGATTAGCGCGATGCTTCAGAAACTGAGACGGTGCTCACACTTGGCCGTATTGCTGCCCATGCCGTAACCAGCGGTCGAGTAGCGGGCTGACGTGGTCCGGCCAGCGCTCCAGCAAGGCTTGTGCGGCGTCGCGCACGGCGGGCAGCAAGTCGGCGTCGCGCATCAGGTCGGCGACTTTGAATTGCAGCAAACCGGTTTGCCGAGTGCCGAGCATTTCGCCGGGGCCGCGCAGTTCGAGGTCTTTTTCGGCGATGACAAATCCGTCGTTGGTTTCGCGCATGATGCCCAGCCGCTGACGGCCGATCTGCGACAGCGGAGGATGGTAGAGCAGCACGCAATGGCTGGCCGCGCTGCCCCGGCCGACGCGGCCGCGCAACTGGTGCAGCTGCGCCAGGCCCAGACGTTCCGGATTTTCAATGATCATCAGGCTGGCGTTGGGCACATCCACGCCGACTTCGATCACGGTGGTAGCGACCAGCAGTTGCAGGTTACCGGCCTTGAATTCGGCCATCACCGCAGCTTTTTCGACGGGCTTCATGCGGCCATGGATCAACCCGACCTTCAGCTCGCCGAGTGCGGCAGTGAGGTCTTCGTAAGTGGTTTCTGCTGCTTGGCAGGTCAGCTCTTCGGACTCTTCAATCAGTGTGCACACCCAGTACGCCTGACGTCCTTCGGCACACGCACCGCGGACCCGTTCGATAACTTCGACGCGTCGGGTGTCGGTGATCAGTACGGTATTGACCGGGGTTCGGCCGGGCGGTAATTCGTCGAGGATCGAAGTGTCGAGATCGGCGTAGGCGCTCATCGCCAACGTGCGCGGGATCGGGGTGGCGGTCATGATCAACTGGTGCGGACACATGCGTCCTCCAACGCCTTTTTGCCGCAACGCCAACCGCTGTTGCACACCGAAACGGTGTTGCTCATCGATGATCGCCAATGCCAGATTCTTGAACTGCACTTCGTCCTGGAACAGTGCGTGGGTGCCGACCACCATCGGCGTGCCGCTGGCAATTTGCTCCAGCGCGGCAATGCGGTTCTTGCCCTTGAGCTTGCCGGCCAGCCATGCGACTTCGATGCCCAGCGGTTCGAGCCAGCGTTTGAAGGTGATGTAGTGCTGCTCGGCGAGGATCTCGGTGGGCGCCATCAGCGCGACTTGATAACCGGCCTCCAGAGCCTGGAGCGCGGCAAGGGCGGCGACCACGGTTTTACCCGCGCCGACGTCGCCTTGAATCAGCCGCAGCATTGGCTCGTGCTGGCTCAGGTCGTAGGCAATTTCGTTGCCCACCCTTTGCTGGGCACCGGTTGGTTCAAAGCCGAGATTCGCCAGGTATTTGGCTGGCAGTCGGGTGGCTTTGGGCATGGCGGGTGCCCGCAGGGAGCGCATGCTTTCGCGCAGGCGCTGCTGTGACAGTTGATGGGTCAGCAGTTCCTCGAAAGCCAGGCGGTGTTGCGCCCAATGATGACCGAGCGCCAGTTCATCCACGTCGGCATCGGCGGGTGGGTTGTGCAGGTAGCGGATCGCGTCGGCCAGCGGCGCCAATTGATAGTCCCGGGCCAGCTCTTTGGGCAGCCAGTCGGGCAGGCTGCTGGGGCCGAGCAGGGTGAGGGTCTGCATGCACAACTGGCGCAGGCGTTGTTGGGTCAGGCCTTCGGTCAGTGGGTAGACCGGGGTCAGGGTTTCATCCACGGGCGGTGGCTCGTCGCCGGTGATGGCGCGGTATTCCGGGTGGTAGATTTCAAGCCCCGAAGCGCCGGGCCGGGCCTCGCCGTAGCAGCGAACCCGCGTACCGCGTTTGAGGCCTTCTTTCTGCGCGTTGCTGAAATGGTAGAAGCGCAGGCTGAGCCCGCCGGTGCCGTCCTGCAAGCGCACGACAAGACTGCGGCGCCGACCCATGACCACATCGGCACCGCTGACGGTGCCTTCGACGACGGCGTCTTGCCCCGGTCGCAAGTGGCCGATCGGCACCACGCGGGTGCGATCCTGATAGCGCAGCGGCAGGTGAAACAGTACGTCCTGAAGATTCTCCAGGCCGACTTTGGCCAACTTCTCGGCCATGGCCTCGCCGACACCCTTGAGTGCCGTCACCGACACTTGCGACAACTCCGTCATAACAACGGCTTAACCGGCAGCGACCGGTGCCGCTGGCTTGGCCACCGAACACAGGCGAATGGAGTCAGCGAGGATTTCAATCGCCTTCGGGCGCGGGAAGCTTGCGCGCCAGGCAATCGCTACGGTTCGGAACGGCACCGGTGCCGAGAGCGGGCGCACTTCGATCACGCCGGGGGCGTAGTGATGGCTGTCGACCGCCGACAACGGCAGGATCGAGATGCCAAGACCGGAGGCCACCATGTGACGGATGGTCTCCAGGGAGCTGGATTCCACGGTAGTGTGTTTGGCGCCGTCGCTGCCTTTGGCAAGGGTCGGGCAGGCTTCGAGCACCTGATCGCGGAAGCAGTGGCCTTCGCCGAGCAGCAGCAGGCTCTTGTCGTTGAGCAGACTGGCGTCGATGGATTCTTTTTGTGTCCACGGGTGTTGGGCCGGCATGAGGACGTAGAACGGCTCGTCGTAGAGCTGCAAGGTCAACACGTCAGCTTCGTTGAACGGCAGGGCGATGATAATTGCATCGAGCTCGCCGTTGCGCAGTTTGTCGCGCAGCACGTGGGTGAAGTTTTCTTCGATGTACAACGGCATCTGCGGGGCGACCCGGTGCAGTTGTGGAATCAGGTGTGGGAACAGATAGGGGCCAACCGTGTAGATCGCGCCGACTTTCAGCGGAGCGGTCAGCTGGTTCTTGCCGGCTTGGGCCAGTTCGCGGATGCCTTGGGCCTGCTCCAGCACTTTTTGCGCCTGGGCCACGATGCCTTCGCCGACCGGGGTCAGGCGCACAGCGCTTTTGCTGCGCTCGAAAATCAGCACACCGAGTTCGTCTTCAAGCTTTTTCACGCCCACCGACAGAGTCGGCTGGCTGACGTGGCAACGCTCGGCCGCATGGCCGAAATGCTGCTCTTGGGCGAGGGTAACGATGTAGCGTAATTCTGTGAGGGTCATAGCAAGCGTCCATGAAGTTGCACGCCAAGCATAACGGCTGCAATCGATAGACGCACGTTATCAGACTGAATGCGTCAAGTGACACCGGGCAATGCCGGTTTGCCGCTGGCAGATAGGCAAAAAGGCACCTTTCGGTGCCTTTTCTTGTGCAAATGAATCCCCTGTAGGAACTGGCAAGTCAGCTCCTTCAGGATTCGATGTTTACCGCCGGCGTTTTTCCAGCGAGTACACAAACGGTGCAACGATTTCGATCGAGCCGTTGGTCAACATGTCGGCCGGCGGCTTGGGCAGCGGTTGGGCACGACGGATCATTTCCAGGGTCGCTCGGTCCAGATCCGCAGTACCTGAGGCGCCGACCAATTCAAACGACAACACATTCCCTTCCCCGTCGACCACGAAACGCAGACGGTTCATGCCTTCCTTGCCCCGCGCCTGTGCACTGGCAGGGTACTTTTTGTACTTCTGCAAGTGTGCCAGCAGCGTGCCTTGCCAGCTGGCTTTGGCCGCCAGTTGAGCGGGCGAAGGGCCTGGAGCAGGCTGAGCGGACTTCTCCGTCGGAGCTTGAGTCTGCTGGGTTTCGGCAGGTTTTTCTTCAGCCGGCTTTTCCTTCGGCGGCTCGGGTTTTTTTTCTACCGGCTTGGGTGGCTGCGGCTTGGGCTTGGGCTTGACCGGCTTGGGCACGGCAATTTCGGCTTTCGGCGCTTCGGCAAGCTTGGGTATCGGCAGTTCTTCAACCGGAGCCGGTGGCTGCGGAGGCGTGACGACTTTGGGCGGTGCCGGCGGTGGCGGGGCGGGAACGGGTGCCAGTTCGACCATCATTGCCTGGGGGGGCAGCTCGATGGGCGGGCGGGCAGACCAATTCAGCGCCAGCGCGATGGCCAGTGCGTGAACGCCCAGCACCACGGCCAGGCTACCGCTGTAACGCGTCAGCTTATGGCGCGTCGTGATCATTTCTTGGCTGCCGTCTCGAGTCCAACCAGACCCACTTTCAGGTAACCGGCCGAGCGCAGGTTATCCATCACGCTCATCAGGTCGCCGTAATCCACACCTTTATCGGCCTGGAAGAAGATCGTTGTGTCTTTCTTGCCTTGGGTCCTGGCGTCGAGGGTGGCGCCGAGTGCTTCGGCCTTCACTTCCTCTTCACCGAGGAACAGGCGCTGGTCAGCCTTGACGCTGAGGAACACCGGTTTTTCTGGCCGCGGCGCCGGTTTGGCGGTGGACGCGGGCAGGTCGACCTTGATGTCCACGGTGGCCAGCGGGGCCGCCACCATGAAGATGATCAACAGCACCAGCATCACGTCGATGAACGGCGTGACGTTGATTTCGTGGTTTTCGGACAGATCGTCGTCTGCCCCTTCTTTCAAATGCAGGCCCATGGCCGATTACCCCACTTTCACCATGTGCGGTTGCGAGCTGCTGCGCTCAGGCTGGTGGTCGAGGTCACGGCTGACCAGCAGCAGGACCTGCGCCGATGCGTCGGACACCTGGGCTTTGTAACCGGCGATGGAGCGGGCGAAAACGTTGTAGATCACAACGGCGGGAATCGCTGCAACCAGGCCCAACGCTGTGGCCAGCAGGGCTTCGGCGATGCCGGGGGCCACGACGGCGAGGTTGGTGGTCTGGGTTTTGGCGATGCCGATGAAGCTGTTCATGATGCCCCATACCGTACCGAACAGGCCGACAAACGGCGCGGTGGAGCCGATGGTGGCGAGTACGCCGGTACCGCTGCTCATGTTGCGACCACAAGCCGCGACCAGGCGCTCAAGACGGAAGCTGACGCGTTCCTTGATGCCTTCTTTTTCGCGGCTGCTGGCCGAGAGGCGCATTTCTTCAAGGGCGTCGTGGACCAACAGGTTGGCAAGCGTGCCTTCCTTGGCCGCGGTAGCGCTGGCCTCTTTCAAGGTGGCGGCTTTTTTCAGGTGGGCGATTTCACCGCGCAGACGACGTTTGGCGCCAATCAGCTCGAAGCCCTTGGCGATCCAGATGGTCCAGGTGATGATCGAGGCGATGGCCAGACCGATCATCACGATTTTTACGATGATGTCGGCGTTCTGGTACATGCCCCAAGGCGACAGGTCATGGGCCATGCCCAGTGTGTTGTCTGCTTCGAGGACTTCCGGCACGTCTTCACCCAGGGCGTCTGCCGGTACGGCTTGTGCTGGATCGGTCGCAACGGGAGCAGCGTGATCGGCTGCAGCAGGTGCGGTAGCGGCTGGCGCAGTGGCAGGTGCCTGGGCATCAGCGAAAGCGGCGACCGGCGCCAGCATCAGACTGAGGAACAGGGCGGCCACCGCGCTCCAGGCGCGAGGTCGATTGGTTGGCGAAGCGGAGAAATGATTGCGTGTCATGCTGGGCCGGACCTGAGTGAAAAAAACGGATGATGTTCTTCCAGGCCTCGAAAGGCCGAGAACAAAAGTGGGGCGTATTATTGCAAGTAATTCTTGTTAACAAAAGTAATAGAGTATCTTTTTTTCCTGCATTGCTAGCCGCTCGTCTATTGCCAGCGCTAGTCTGTCCGTTTCCTAGGGGAGTTTTTTGATGTCCGCGCCTTCTGTTTTGATCGCCGGTTGCGGTGATGTCGGCAGCCGTCTGGCCACCCAATTGCTGAACGCCGGGTGGGAAGTTCATGGCCTGCGGCGCGACGTTTCACGCTTGCCTGAGGGGGTCATCGGCGTTGCCGGTGACTTGTTCAACAAGGATTGCCCGGCCACTTGGCCGATTGGCGCGGTGGACTATCTGGTGTATTGCGCGGCGGCCACCGATCACGATGAGGCTGGTTACCGCGCGGCTTATGTCCAGGGTCTGGAGCATGTGCTGGAGTGGCTTAACGACTACGGGCAAATGCCCAATCGCCTGTTGTTCGTATCCAGCAGCAGTGTTTATGGTCAGCAGGAAGGTGAGTGGGTCGACGAGACTTCACCGGCTGTGGCCAGCAGTTATTCAGGGCGTGTGATGCTCGAAGCCGAGCAGGTCGCCCTTAAAAGCGGTATCCCGGCCAGCGTCGTGCGTTTGACCGGTATTTATGGTCCGGGCCGCGAATGGCTGCTGACACAGGTGCGTCGGGGGTATCGCGTGGTAACCGATCCGCCGTTGTATGCCAACCGTATCCACGCCGACGACGCCGCAGGATTGATGGCGTGCTTGCTGGAGGCGGATCGTCGTGGCGTGGCGCTGGACGATTTCTATATAGGTGTCGACGACGCGCCAGTCGCACTGGCGGATGTGGTGGGCTGGTTGCGGGAGTATCTGGGTGTGACGGAATGGGCCGATGACGCCAGCGTGCGTCGAACTGGAAGCAAGCGGTGCACCAATGCGCGGTCAAAAGCGTTGGGCTGGACGCCGACGTATCCGAGTTTTCGCGAGGGGTATGCGGCGATTCTTGAGGGGCGTTGCTGATTTCCTGACAACCCGCACATTGTAGGAGCCGGCTTGCTGGCGAAAGCGGCGCACAACCAACATTGATGTTGAATGTAACGACCCTTTCGCCAGCAAGCCGGCTCCTACAGTGGGCTCAATTCAAGCTCGGATCACTGCTTTTCCAGTAACCATTTGCGATCACCCGGCGTGTACGAAGGCATTTCGTCTGCCTGCGCGGTGTTCACGGTCTGGAAAATCTCCAGCTCCTTACCCTTGCGCGCAAAGATCCAGGCGTTACCTTGGCCGTTGAGTTGCAGCCACATGTTGTCGTTGCCGCCGCTCATGGACGCACAATCGCCGGCCAGGCACAGGGCGTAGCGATCACTGCCCGGCAGGCCGGTTACCTGGCCGTCAGCCTGGAATTTCACCGTGCCGCCTTCACCGGGGCCGCTGACAATAGCCCAGCTGCCACCCATGTAAGCGGAATACAGCGCTCGTTCAAAGCTGGCACCCATCGGTGCGCCTTCGGGTACCTGGATCTGTACGCGGTCGAAAATTTGCTCAGGCTCATTGTCGCTGGCGGCCTGGCTCAGTTGTTTGCCGTCCCGCTTCAGCTCACTGGCCGAGCTGCCATAAAAATCGACTTTCCAGGCGCCGGACTGTTCGCCCAGCAGCTTGCCTTCGACATTCTCAAAACCATTGGTGTAGCGGGCCTGGCCGGCCTTGGTGTTGACGTCCCATTCCAGGTTAGGGCCATAGGCCTGGAGCGCTTCGCGCAAGGGAACACCTTTGGCTGCTGCGTCGATCGCGACCTGGTTGATCCAGGTACCGCTGATATCGCGGTCGGCAGGGTCGCTGGCACATCCGCCCAGAAACAGGGCGAGCAGCGAGAGAGCAAGCGCATTGCGCATTGTGGAATCCTTTCAGACTTTCTTTACAGCCGAGCAGTCGGCGCAGCCCTGGGCTGCGCCGTACGCATTACTCGATGACCAGGATGGCATCCATCTCAACCTGCGAACCCTTTGGCAGGGCTGCAACGCCGATGGCGGCGCGGGCTGGGTATGGCTGGTCGAAGTATTTGCCCATGATCTCGTTGACCTTGGCGAAGTGGCTCAGGTCGGTGAGGAAGATGTTCAGCTTGACGATGTCCTTGAACGAACCGCCGGCAGCTTCAGCCACGGCCTTGAGGTTCTCGAACACCTGGACGGTCTGGGCTTCGAAGCCTTCAACCAGTTCCATGGTTTTTGGATCCAGCGGGATCTGACCGGACATGTAAACGGTGTTGCCAGCCTTGATCGCCTGGGAGTAAGTACCGATGGCGGCCGGGGCCTTGTCGCTGGTGATAACAGTCTTGGTCATGTAGGACTCCTTGTAATGAGGGGGGCTTAGGCGCGCATGCGGGTGATTCGAATCACCCCGGTCAAGGCGCGCAGTTTCTTGATCACGCGGGCCAGGTGCACGCGGTCGTGCACGCTGACCACCAGTTGGACCACGCTGATGCGACCATCGCGTTCATCCATGCTGATTTTCTCGATATTGCCGTCGGCCGCGTTGACGCTGCTGGCCAGCAAGGCGATCAGCCCGCGCTGGTGTTCCAGTTCGACGCGCAGCTCGACGTTGAATTCGCCGGTGACATCCTTGGCCCATGAGAGCTGGATGCATTTTTCCGGATTGTGGCGGATTTCGGTGATGTTGCGGCAGTTGTCCAGGTGCACAACCATGCCTTTACCCGCAGACAGGTGCCCTACAATCGGGTCGCCTGGAATCGGCGTGCAACACTTGGCGTAGCTGAGCACCAGGCCTTCGGTGCCGCGAATCGCCAGCGGACCTTCCGGGCTTGGCAACTGTTCGCCTTCGCCCAGCAGCCTGCGGGCCACCACATAGGCCATGCGGTTGCCCAGACCGATGTCTTCGAGCAGGTCTTCGATCAATTCCAGGCGGTACTCGGCGAGCATCGCCTTGACGCGCTCGGCCGGGATTTTTTCCAGCGAGCTGTCGAAACCGTTGAGGACCTTGTTCAGCAGGCGTTCGCCGAGGCTGACCGACTCGGAGCGACGTTGCAGTTTAAGCGCATGACGGATGTGCGTGCGCGCCTTGCCGGTAACCACAAAGTTGAGCCAGGCCGGGTTCGGCCGCGCGCCTGGGGCGCTGACGATCTCGACCGTGGAACCACTTTGCAGCGGTTCGGACAGCGGCGCGAGACGACGGTTGATCCGGCAGGCGATGCAGCTGTTACCCACGTCGGTGTGCACAGCGTAGGCGAAGTCGACCGCAGTGGAGCCTTTGGGTAGCTCCATGATCCGGCCTTTGGGCGTGAACACGTAGACCTCGTCCGGGAACAGGTCAATCTTCACGCTTTCGATGAATTCCAGCGAGTTACCGGCGCGTTGCTGCATCTCCAGCACGCCTTTGACCCACTGGCGGGCGCGGGCGTGAGTGCCTTTCGGCTGCTCGTCGCCACTGGATTTGTACAGCCAATGGGCCGCGATGCCATTGTTGGCCATCTCTTCCATTTCGCGCGTGCGGATCTGGATCTCGATCGGAACACCGTGCATGCCGAACAGCGTGGTGTGCAGCGACTGATAGCCGTTGGCTTTGGGGATCGCGATGTAATCCTTGAAACGCCCCGGCAACGGTTTGTACAAATTATGAACAGCGCCTAATACGCGGTAGCAGGTGTCGACCTTGTCGACGATGATCCGGAACGCGTACACGTCCATGATCTCGTTGAAGGCCCGACGCTTGCCGCGCATTTTCTTGTAGATGCCGTAGAGGTGTTTCTGACGACCGCTGACCTCACCCTGGATGCCATCGATGGCCAGGCAGTGGCTGAGGGACTCTTCGATCTTGTTGACGATTTCCTTGCGGTTGCCCCGGGCGCGTTTCACGGCCTGGTAGATCCGCGCGGAACGCATCGGGTGCATGGCCTTGAAGCCGAGGTCTTCGAATTCTATGCGAATGGCGTGCATGCCCAGCCGGTTGGCGATGGGCGCATAGATTTCCAGGGTTTCCTTGGCGATGCGCCGGCGTTTTTCGCCGGACAGCACTTCCAGCGTGCGCATGTTGTGCAGGCGGTCGGCCAGCTTGACCAGGATCACGCGAATATCGCGGGCCATGGCCATGGCCATTTTCTGGAAGTTTTCGGCTTGTGCCTCGGCCTTGGTCTCGAAGTTCATCTGGGTCAGTTTGCTGACCCCGTCGACCAGTTCGGCCACGGTTTCGCCGAACTGCGCTTGCAGCGCTTCCTTGGCAATGCCGGTGTCTTCGATCACGTCATGCAGCATCGCAGCCATCAGGCTTTGATGGTCCATGTGCATGTCGGCAAGAATATTCGCCACCGCGAGTGGGTGCGTCACGTACGCTTCACCGCTACGGCGGCGTTGACCGTCGTGGGCTTGTTCGGCGTAAAAATACGCTCGGCGGACCAGGTTGACCTGGTCGTTGCCGAGGTAGGTCGATAAGCGATCGGCGAGGGCGTCTATGCTCGGCATGATGTCTCCTGCCGCAAGCTGTAATCCCGCGCCGTGCTACGTCGACCAGGCATAGGCTTAGACGGCCTCGTTGGACTCGTCCTCGAACGCTGCGAACAGCGGTTCGTCTTCGACGATTTCGGCGTTGGCGATGAACTCGTAGCTCATCAGGCCTTCCGCGATTTCACGCAGGGCTACAACGGTAGGCTTGTCGTTTTCCCACTGGACCAGTGGCTCTTTGCCGCCGGTGGCCAGTTGACGGGCACGCTTGGTAGAGAGCATGACCAGCTCAAAGCGGTTTTCCACGTGTTCTAGGCAGTCTTCAACGGTTACGCGGGCCATGGTATTCCTCGGAGCGAATGCAATATGCGCGCTGCCCGGTTGGGCGAGCGGACTCGACAGTTTAAAAAATCACCAGCGTTTAGGGAAGCGCTGATTTTTTGACCAAGCCCTCCAACGCGCTACAAGTGCCAATGTAAAGCCCCTGCAGCGGTTTTGGGAAGAGCTGTTTAGCCGAGTAATTCAGCCAGCAATTTGCCGAAACGTTGCTGCTGGCGTTTCTGAATCAGCTGATTGGCGCGGAAAATCGCCTTCAGATCGTGCAGCGCATGGGCGAAATCGTCGTTGATGATCAGGTAGTCATAGTCGACATAGTGGCTCATTTCGCTGACGGCTTCGCGCATCCGGCCGTCGATGATCTCGTCACTGTCTTGGCCGCGGTTCGTCAGGCGCTGGTGCAGCGCCTCGAGTGATGGCGGCAGAATGAAGATCGAGCGGGCCTGAGGCATCAACTTGCGCACCTGCTCGGCACCTTGCCAGTCGATTTCCAGAATCAGGTCGTGACCTTCATCCAGCGTCTGCTGCAGGTGACTTTGCGACGTGCCGTAGAGGTTGCCGAACACTTCAGCGCGCTCCAGGAAATCCCCGTGCTCGATCATTTTCACGAACTGTTCGCGCGAAACGAAGTTGTAGTTCACGCCGTCCACTTCGCCCGGACGCATGGCGCGGGTGGTGTGGGAGACCGAAACGCGGATCTCCGGATTGGCGTCGGTCAAAGCCTTGACCAGGCTGCTCTTGCCCGCGCCAGAAGGGGCGGAGATGATGTACAGGGTGCCGGTGCTGTGGGTCATGTCGGGGGTTGCCTTACTCAATATTCTGCACTTGTTCGCGCATTTGCTCGATCAACACCTTGAGGTTGACCGCAGCCAGGGTGCTGCGCGGGTCGAAGGCTTTGGAGCCCAGTGTGTTGGCTTCGCGGTTGAGTTCCTGCATCAGGAAGTCCAGGCGTCGGCCGGCCGCGCCGCCGGACTTGAGCACCCGTCTAACTTCGATGATGTGAGTGCTCAGGCGATCCAGTTCTTCGGCGACGTCGCTTTTTTGCGCGAGCATGACCATTTCCTGCTCCAGGCGCTGCGGATCCATCTCGGCCTTCATGTCGGCGAAACGGTCGAGCACTTTCTGGCGCTGGGTGGCGAGCATTTGTGGAACCAGCTCACGCAGGGTTACCACGTCTTCTTCAATGGACGTCAGGCGCTCGTTGATCAATCGGGCCAGCTCCGCACCTTCGCGCTCGCGGCCGGCCTTGAGTTCTTTCAGGCCGAGGTTGAACAGCGCCAGTGCTTCGGCATTCAGGGCTTGCGGGTCGGTCGCATCACCCACCAGCACCCCAGGCCAGGCCAGGACTTCGAGCGGGTTCAGCGCTGCGGGATTTTTGATCAGACCGGCAATGGTTTCGGCGGCTGCGACCAGTTGAGCGGCGCGTGCCTGATCTACTTGCAACGCTTTGGCGGTGTTTTCTTCGGTGAAGCGCAGGGTGCATTCAAGCTTGCCCCGGGACACGCCTTGGCGCAGGGCTTCACGCACCGCGCCTTCGAGGTCGCGAAAGGACTCCGGCAGGCGCAAGTGCGGTTCCAGGTAGCGGCTGTTGACCGAGCGCAGCTCCCAGCTCAGGGTGCCCTGAACGCCGGCTTTCTCGACGCGGGCGAAGGCGGTCATGCTGTGCACCATGGAGGTACCTCGCAATGCGGATCGGCGCAAAACTGACGTTCCGGCAATCCGCTATCAATGAATTAAAGCCGACTGGCAGCAAAGGCGCAGGATTGTAGCGCAGTGGCGCCAATGCGCCCAAACACACGATGTGACAAACGGCTGCAGGTCGTCGGGTACGGGATGTTCAGAGCCCTCGCTCGTCAGAGGATTTTTTTAGACGTGCCCAGGCGTGGCTGGCGGCTCTATAATGCTCCGCAGTTTTCCGTCCCCGTACAGGTATCCCTTATGAAACGTCCAAGTGGTCGCGCTGCCGATCAGCTCCGCTCGATCCGCATCACCCGCAACTACACCAAACACGCCGAGGGTTCTGTACTGGTCGAGTTCGGTGACACCAAAGTCATCTGCACCGTAAGCGTCGAAAACGGCGTACCACGTTTTCTCAAAGGTCAGGGCCAAGGCTGGTTGACTGCTGAGTACGGCATGCTGCCGCGCGCCACCGGCGAGCGTAACCAGCGTGAAGCGAGCCGCGGCAAGCAAGGCGGCCGCACCCTGGAAATCCAGCGCCTGATCGGCCGTTCCCTGCGCGCCGCGCTGGACATGTCAAAGCTGGGCGACGTGACCCTGTATGTCGACTGCGACGTGATCCAGGCGGACGGTGGTACCCGCACTGCGTCCATCACCGGCGCCATGGTTGCACTGGTCGACGCCTTGAAAGTGATCAAGAAGCGCGGCGGCCTGAAAGGCGGCGACCCGCTCAAGCAAATGATCGGTGCCGTATCGGTCGGTATGTATCAGGGTGAGCCAGTGCTCGACCTCGACTACCTGGAAGATTCGGCTGCCGAAACCGACCTGAACGTCGTGATGACCAGCACCGGCGGTTTCATCGAAGTCCAGGGTACCGCCGAAGGTGCACCGTTCCAGCCTGAAGAGCTGAACGCCATGCTGGAGCTGGCGAAGAAAGGCATGAACGAAATTTTCGATCTGCAAAAGGCTGCACTGGCTGACTGACTGGATGGTTCCACGCAAGGAGGATGTTATGAGTGATGAACAATTGCCGCTTCCCACGCCGAGCCGTGAGGTTCGCCAATGGGCCATGTTTTGTCACTTGTCCGCCTTGCTGGGGATCTGGATTCCGTTCGGTACTTTGATCGGCCCGCTGATTCTCTGGCAGATGAAACGCGAGATGGATCCGTTCGTCGATGCGCAAGGCAAGGAGGCGCTGAACTTCCAGATTACCGTCGCGATTGCTTCGGCCATCTGCTTCTTGCTGATGGTGGTGATTGTCGGGTTTTTCCTGTTCGGTCTGGTGGCGATTGGTGCGTTGGTGCTGACGATCATTGCCGGGGTTAAGGCCAATGAAGGGTTTCCTTACCGGTATCCTTTTACCTGGCGATTGATCAAATAACGATCAGTGAAGGTCCCCTTGCAGAAAGCGGATCATTG
This sequence comes from Pseudomonas sp. P1.8, assembly GCF_001269805.1. Taxonomy (NCBI): domain Bacteria; kingdom Pseudomonadati; phylum Pseudomonadota; class Gammaproteobacteria; order Pseudomonadales; family Pseudomonadaceae; genus Pseudomonas; species Pseudomonas sp. P1.8. The sequence goes on along the minus strand of NZ_LHVM01000024.1, from coordinate 22,857 downwards.
CCCACAAAAAAGCCGACATCGCTGTCGGCTTTTTTGTGTCTGCGAAACGGCGCTTAGATCGTAAGCGTCCAGTCGTAGTCCACGATCAGCGGTGCATGTTGCGAGAACCGCGGCTGTCGTGGCAGGCGCGCACTGCGTACAAAGCGGCGCAGGCCCGGGGTCAGCAACTGATAGTCGAAGCGCCAACCGAGGTTGAGCATTTCCGCCTGTTCGTTGTCCGGCCACCAGCTGTACTGGTCGCCTTCACGACTGACTTCCCGCAAGGCATCGACATAGCCCATGTTGCCCACAATCTCGTCCATCCAGGCGCGCTCAGGCGCCAGGAAACCCGGTGATTGCTGGCTGTCGCGCCAGTTCTTGATGTCCAGCTTCTGTTGCGCCACATACAGCGAGCCACAATAAATGTACTCGCGGCGTTTGCGCCGTTGCTTGTCCAGGTACTTGGCGAAGTCGTCCATGAGCTTGAATTTCTGGTTCAAGTCTTCATCGCCGTTCATGCCGGACGGAAGCAACAAGGTTGCAATACTGACTTTGTCGAAATCGGCTTGCAGGTAGCGCCCGTAGCGGTCGGCCGTCTCGAAACCGAGACCGCTGATGACAGCCTTCGGTTGCAACCGCGAGTACAAAGCCACGCCACCTTGGGCGGGAACTTCGGCATCGCAGGCATAAAGGAAGTATCCATCCAGTTGGAAGGCTGGATCGTCCAGTTCAAAGGCGGAGGCACGGGTGTCCTGCAGGCAGATGACGTCGGCATTCTGTGCCTGCAGCCAACTGAGCAAACCTCGCTCGACTGCAGCCTGAATACCATTGACGTTCACACTGATGATCCGCATAAATGGCCCCAAAAATCGCGTGCGTGTATGATACACGGCGTCAAGCTAATTAGCTAAATCCGTGGTATTTGGGGTTTTTTACATGCAAGCGTATCAGCGCGATTTCATTCGTTTTGCCATCGATCGCGGCGTTTTGCGCTTCGGTGAGTTCACCCTGAAGTCCGGGCGCACCAGTCCTTACTTCTTCAACGCGGGCCTGTTCAACTCGGGTTCGGCGCTGGCACAGCTGGGGCGTTTCTACGCCGCAGCCATTGCTGAAAGCGGTATCCCCTTCGACGTTCTGTTCGGTCCGGCCTACAAAGGCATCCCGTTGGCAGCTACCACTGCCGTGGCGTTGGCCGAGCATCACAACCGTGACCTGCCTTGGTGCTTCAACCGCAAGGAAGCCAAGGCCCACGGCGAAGGCGGCAGCCTGGTTGGCGCGCCGCTGACCGGTGATGTGCTGATCATCGACGACGTGATCACCGCCGGCACTGCTATTCGCGAGGTGATGCAGATCATTGCCTCCCAGGACGGCGCCAAGGCCGCTGGTGTGCTGATCGCCCTGAACCGTCAGGAGCGTGGCAACGGTGAATTGTCGGCGATCCAGGAAGTGGAGCGTGACTTCGGCATTCCGGTGATCAGCATCGTTTCGCTGAACCAGGTGCTGGAATTCCTGGCTGACGACCCGCAGCTCAAACAGCACTTGCCTGCCGTTGAAGCGTACCGCGCGCAGTTTGGCGTTTAGCTGTAAGCGGCGTAAAAAAAGACCCCGTTCAGCTCGGCTGAAGGGGGTCTTTTTTATTGCCTCGGTTTTTTTTACCCATTCGGATACGGATCTTTTACCGCGTCACCCTGGCCCGTCAGAATTTTCCAGCCATGGCGCAAATGTGGGGTTTTACGCATTTGCGGGCATGGCGGCATCGAGGTTTTTGCCTGATTCGAGTACTGATGGCCGCAGTCCACGCACGTATAAGTGCCCGCCGAAACATCGCTGCCGTAAGGAACGTAGTCTTTTTGCATGGATAGATCTCCTGTGTGTAGAGAGAAGATCCTAGGCGGAGTATTTCTTTTCCGATGTCAGACGTTTCGCTGTAACAGGTCGGACATTTCCTGAGCGCATAAAAAGAGATCGCAGACTTCGTCAGCTCCTACAGATTTTTCGTACATCCGAAAATTCTTTGTCGTAGAAACCGCCGAAGGCTGCGATTTTTTCTGGATATGAATCAGTGACGCTTGCGATTGCTGATCAGCGTGCCCACACCGGTGTCGGTGAAGATTTCCAGCAGGATCGCGTTCGGTACGCGACCGTCGATGATCAACGAACTGCCCACGCCGCCCTGGACCGCTTCCAGCGCACAACGGATCTTTGGCAGCATGCCGCCGTAGATGGTGCCGTCGGCGATCAGATCGTCGACCTGTTGGGTGGTCAGGCCGGTCAGGACCGTCCCCGACTTGTCCATCAGGCCCGCGATGTTGGTCAGCAGCATCAGTTTCTCGGCCTTCAGCGCTTCGGCTACTTTTCCGGCTACCAGGTCCGCGTTGATGTTGTACGACTCACCGTTGGCGCCGACGCCGATGGGGGCGATCACCGGGATGAAATCACCTTTGACCAGCAGGTTCAGCAGGTCGGTGTTGATCCCGACCACTTCGCCGACGTGGCCGATGTCGATGATTTCCGGGGTCGTCATTTCTGGCGTCTGGCGGGTGACAGTGAGCTTCTTCGCGCGAATCAGTTCGGCGTCTTTACCGGTCAGGCCAATGGCGCTGCCGCCATGACGGTTGATCAGGTTGACGATGTCCTTGTTGACCTGGCCGCCCAGGACCATTTCCACAACGTCCATCGTCGCGGCGTCAGTGACGCGCATGCCGTCGACGAAATGGCTCTCGATCGACAGACGCTTGAGCAGGTCGCCGATTTGCGGGCCACCACCGTGAACCACTACCGGGTTGATGCCTACGGCCTTCATCAGCACGATGTCGCGGGCGAAGCCGGTTTTCAGCTCCTCGCTTTCCATCGCGTTGCCGCCGTATTTGATCACCAGTGTCTTGCCGACATAACGGCGGATATAAGGCAGCGCTTCGGACAGGACCTTGGCGGTGTTGGCGGCGGCTTCGCGTTCGAGGGTCATTCAGGGCTCCGGGTGAATCAGAACGGTAGTTGGAGATCAGGTGCAACACGCTTCAGCTGGACTTTGAAAACGTCCTTGATGCGCTGCAATTCAGCCTCGTCATCGGCCTCGAAGCGCAGCACCAGCACCGGTGTGGTGTTGGAGGCGCGCACCAGGCCCCAGCCTTTGGCATAGTCGACTCGCACGCCGTCAATGGTGGTCAGGTCGGCGCCTGCGCCCCACTGCGCGTCGTGCAATGCATCAATGATGCTGAATTTGCTCTCTTCGGTCACATGGATATTGATTTCCGGCGTAGAAATATCGTTCGGGAAGGTTGCGAACAACTCTTCGGCCGAGGATTTTTCCTTGCTGAGGATCTCCAGCAACCGCGCGGCGCTGTAAATGCCGTCGTCGAAACCGAACCAGCGCTCCTTGAAAAAGATGTGCCCGCTCATTTCGCCGGCCAACAGGGCGCCGGATTGTTTCATTTTCTTTTTGATCAACGAGTGACCAGTCTTCCACATTAGCGAGCGGCCACCATATTCCTTGATCAGAGGAATCAGGCGACGGGTGCATTTGACGTCGAAGATGATTTCCGCGCCTGGGTTGCGCGCAACCACGTCGCGGGCGAACAGCATCAGCAGGCGGTCCGGGTAGACGATGCTGCCGGTGTTGGTGACCACGCCGACGCGATCACCATCGCCGTCGAAGGCCAGGCCGATATCGGCGTTGGTTTCCTTGACCTTGTTGATCAGGTCCACCAGGTTTTCAGGCTTGCCCGGGTCCGGGTGGTGGTTCGGGAAGTTGCCATCGACTTCGCAAAACAATGGGATGACTTCGCAGTTCAACGCTTCGATCAGTTGCGGAGCGATCACACCTGCCGCGCCGTTGCCGCAGTCGACGACCACTTTCAGGCGACGGGCCAGCTTGATGTCCTGGACGATTTCAGTGGTGTAGCGGTCGAGGATCTCGACCTGGGTGATGCTGCCCTGACCGCTGCTCAGGTTGTGGGTCTTGAGGCGGTCGTGGAGGGCCTGGATCTGTTCGTTGGCCAGGGTGTCGCCGGCAATGACGATTTTGAAACCGTTGTAGTTCGACGGGTTGTGGCTGCCGGTCAGCATCACACCGGATTTTCCGGCCAGCACGTTCGCGGCGTAGTACAGCGCCGGGGTCGGCACGAGGCCGACATCACTGACGTGGCAGCCACTGTCGGCGATGCCTTTGATCAGTTGCGCGACCAATTCCGGCCCGGACAAGCGCCCGTCGCGACCGACGGACACGTTCGGTTCGCCTTGGGCCAGGCTTTGGGAGCCGACAGCACGGCCGATCCAGTAAGCAGTTTCAGCGTTCAGGAATTCCGGGACGGTACCGCGAATATCGTAAGCGCGGAAAATGCTGTCAGGGAACTTGGGTGCGACGTTTGCCGGGGTGTTCATCTGTGGAAATGCTCCATCTCGAAAGTGGTTGGACAGGTTGTCGAAATATTTGGCGACACGTTCAAACTGAAGAGTATGACGGCGCTTTCCACAGAGAGTTCGTCGTGCGAAAGGGCCATGACAGCGGAATTGACGGATATCAGGCCATGCAATGCCTTGATTTTCAGTAGCTAACCTTGCAGAGACAGTATGAAATTCCTGGAGCGCAAGCTCGCTCTTTTGTAGGAGCTGCCGAAGGCTGCTCCTACAAAAGAGCGTGCCGGATCAATGGCTGCCGGTATGGCCGAAGCCGCCCGTGCCGCGGTCAGTCTCGACGAACTCTTGAACCATCTCGAAGTGCGCTTGAACAACAGGCACCAGCACCAGTTGCGCCAAACGCTCGCCAACCGGCATGGTGAATTCGGTCTGGCCACGGTTCCAGCAGGAAACCTGCAGTTGGCCCTGATAATCGGAGTCGATCAGACCAACGAGGTTGCCCAGCACGATGCCGTGCTTATGGCCCATTCCCGAGCGCGGCAGAATGAGCGCCGCGAGGTTCGGATCGCCTATGTAAATCGACAGGCCGGTAGGAATCAGCACCGTTTCCCCCGGTTTGATCACGATGTCCTTTTCCAGCATGGCCCGCAGGTCGAGGCCGGCGGAGCCAGACGTAGCGTATTGCGGCAGCGGGAATTCGGTACCGAGGCGGGGGTCGAGGATTTTGGCTTGCAAAGCGTGCATGTAAATTAAACCTGGTTCAGACGTTCGGCGATAAAAGTGATCAGCTGGCGAGCAATCTTGCTCTTGCTGGTCTGAGCGAAAAGTGTGGCATGAAGCTCACGGTCGATCACGCTGCAGGCGTTTTCTTCGCTGTTGAAGCCAATGGTCGGGTTGGCGACATCGTTGGCGACGATCAAGTCGAGGTTCTTGTCTTTCAACTTGCGCGCAGCGTAATCGAGCAGGTGTTCGGTTTCGGCGGCGAAACCGACACTGAACGGGCGATCGGGGCGTGTGGCGATGCTGGCCAGGATGTCCGGGTTGCGCACCATTTGTAGTAGCAAGCCGTCGCCGCTCGTAGGATCTTTCTTGAGTTTTTGCGGGGCGACGACTTCCGGGCGGTAATCCGCGACGGCAGCCGAGGCAATGAAAATGTCGCAGGGGATCGCGGATTCGCACGCGGCCAGCATGTCGCGGGCACTGACCACGTCGATACGCGTAACGCGATCCGGGGTCGGCAGGTGTACGGGGCCAGTGATCAGGGTCACGCGGGCGCCGGCTTCCACCGCGGCTTCGGCCAGGGCAAAGCCCATTTTTCCGGAGCTGTGGTTGGTGATGTAGCGCACCGGGTCAATGTTTTCCTGGGTCGGACCCGCTGTGATCAGCACGTGTTTGCCGGTCAGCGCCTGACGCTGGAAACAGTCGGCAGCGAGTTGGGCGAGGTCGGTGGCTTCGAGCATGCGCCCAAGGCCTACATCGCCGCAGGCCTGGCTGCCTGACGCTGGACCGAAGACCTTGATGTCGCGGCTTTCGAGGGTTTGCAGATTGGCTTGAGTCGCCGGGTCGCGCCACATGGCCTGGTTCATGGCCGGGGCAACAGCCACGACCGCGTCCGTGGCCAGCACCAGCGTGGTGAGCAGATCGTCGGCAATGCCTTGGGCCAATCGGGCGATCAGGTCCGCGGTAGCGGGAGCGATCAGCACCAGATCAGCCCACTTGGCCAGCTCGATGTGGCCCATCGCAGCTTCTGCCGCCGGGTCCAACAGGTCCAGATGGACCGGATGCCCAGACAGGGCCTGCATGGTCAGCGGGGTGATGAATTCGGCCCCACCACGGGTCATGACCACGCGCACTTCAGCGCCCTGGTCGATCAGGCGGCGAACCAGGTCGGCGCTCTTGTAGGCAGCAATACCGCCGCCGACACCCAGAACAATGCGTTTCCGATACAGCCGCTGCATAGGCCTGCCTTTCATTTCGTTGATGACTGCATGGCGATACCCCCTCCCCAGGAGTGAAATCGCCCGCAAAAAGATGGGCTACGATATCACAGCGACCGCTACGGAACAGCGGCGCCCACAGACAGGGAGATGCTATGAGTATTCGCGATTGGCCGGTGGCGGAGCGGCCGCGGGAGAGGTTGCTGGAACGGGGCGCGGGAAGTCTTTCGGACGCTGAGTTACTGGCTATTTTTCTACGAACGGGCGTGGTGGGTAAAAGCGCAGTCGATCTGGCGCGACACCTGCTGAATCAGTTCGGCAGCCTGCGCACGCTGCTCGAAGCGGATCAGGAAACGTTCAGCAAACAACTTGGGCTGGGGCCGGCCAAGTTTGCTCAATTGCAGGCTGCTCAAGAAATGAGCAGGCGCCATCTGGCCGAGCGGGCGCGGCAAAAATCGGCCCTCGAGAATCCGCAGGCCGTTCGCGATTATCTGAAATCGATGCTGCGCCACGAGCCCCATGAGGTGTTTGGCTGCCTGTTTCTGGACTCCAGGCATCAGGTGTTGACCTTTGAAGTGTTGTTTCGCGGTTCCATCGACAACACCAGCGTCCATCCGCGAGAGGTGGTCAAGCGCGCCTTGGCCAACAATGCTGCGGCGTTGATCCTCTGCCACAATCATCCGTCGGGCAACAGCGATCCGAGTCAGGCCGACCGGGTTCTGACCAGGCGCCTGCAAAAAGCGCTGGAGTTGATCGACGTGCGGATACTCGACCATTTCATCATCGGCGACGGTGATCCGCTGTCGATGGCGGAGTATGGGTGGATGTAACGGAATACACGCAGACATTTGTAGGAGCCGGCTTGCTGGCGATGAGGCCAGCAGATCCGGCGTAGGTGCTGAGCGTGACGACGATATCGCCAGCAAGCCGGCTCCTGCAAGCTGTGGGTGTAGCGGTTACTTCAGGTCAACCTTCGAATAATCCTGGCGGCCGAACGGGCTCACCGAATACCCCTCGACATCCTTGCGCGTCAACGCGAAGGCAGTCGGATGCGCCAGCGGCAGCCACAACGCCTGCTGCTGAATCTGGGTCTGCGCCTGTTCGTAAAGTTTGGTACGAACACCTTGCTCTCCGGTGGTCTTGCCAGCGCTGATCAGCTTGTCCAGGTCCTGGTTGCAGTAACGGGCAAAGTTGGTACCGGACTTGACCGCAGCGCAGGAAAACTGCGGTGTGAGGAAGTTGTCCGGGTCGCCGTTATCGCCGGCCCAGCCCATGAACAGGATGTCGTGCTCGCCCGCCTTGGCGCGACGAATCAGCTCGCCCCATTCGATCACGCGAATTTCGGCCTGAATGCCGATTTCCGCGAGATCGGATTGCAGCATTTGGGCGCCGAGGCTTGGATTGGGATTGAGCAGGCTGCCCGACGGACGGGTCCATATCGTGGTCTGGAAGCCCTCCTTGAGTCCGGCCTTGGCCATCAATGCCTTGGCTTTTGCCACGTCATGGGGATAGCCGGGCAAGCTCTTGGCGTAGCTCCAGGTGTTGGGCGGGTACGGCCCGCTGGCAGGCTCGGCGGTGTCTTCGAACACGGCTTTGACGTAGTTGGCTTTGTCGAAGGCGAGGTTGATCGCCTGACGCACTTCAGGTTTATCCAGCGGTGGGTGCTGGCTGTTGAGGGCGACGAACGCGGTCATGAAGGCGTCAGTCTTTTCCACTTTCAACGTCGGTTCTTTCAGCGCGGCTTGTACGTCCAGCGGTTTGGGTGACAGAGCGATCTGGCACTCGTTACGGCGCAATTTCTGCAACCGCACGTTGGCGTCCGGCGTGATCGCGAAGATCAGCGGATCGACCGCAGGTTTGCCACGGAAATAGTCGGCGTTGGCCTTGTAGCGAATCGAGGCGTCTTTCTGGAATCGGGTGAAGACAAACGGACCTGTGCCGATCGGCTGACTGTTGAGTTTCTCCGGCGTTCCGGCCTTGAGCAGTTTGTCGGCATATTCGGCCGAATAGATCGAGGCGAAACCCATGCTCAGGGTTGGCAGGAATGTCGAGTCCGGATGATCGAGCGTGAAGCGCACAGTCAACGGGTCAAGGGCATCGATCTTCTTGATCAGCGCAGGCAATTGCATCGATTGCGCATGCGGGAAGCCGCTTTGGGCAATTTTGTGCCATGGATTGGCGGGGTCGAGCATGCGGTCGAAGCTGAAAATAACGTCTTCGGCGGTTACATCGTGGGTAGGCGAGAAGTATTCGGTGCGGTGGAACTTCACTTGCGGGTGCAATTTGAAGATGTAGACCAGACCATCGGGACTGACCTCCCAGCTGTCGGCGAGGCCGGCGACTACCTTGCCGCTGGCGGTGTCAAAGTCCACCAGGCGGTTCATCAGCACGTCGGCCGAGGCGTTGGTTGTCGTCAACGAGTTATATTGCACCACGTCGAACCCTTCCGGGCTGGCCTCGGTGCAGACGCTCAGGGCGGCGGCCTGGGCCAGCGGGCTCAGCATCAAAGGGGCAAGCAACAGCGATAGGGCAGCGAGGCGCATGGTCGGATTCCTTTACAGATCGAAGGCCCATCTGCAAGTGCAGTCTGGAAAAGGCTTACCCTAGTGGGCTCCATTGCAAATGACTATCCCCTTTTTCATTTTCGGGGGAGTATGGCGCCTGATTTTGCTGTGCGGCGGTTTTGAAATGCCCCCGGTTGGCAAGCTGGCCAATTCTCTGCGACGAGTGGTCGGCATCGGCGATAGCCTTTGTCCAAAGCCCTTGGCGCCCGAAAAATGGGGTTTTTGCGAATTCAATGCACACTGAATGTTGTTGCTCTCTAGTCTTTCTGGTATAAAGCAGCGCTCTTTTCTAGGGGCCCGGTTCCTTCGTTTGTAGGTGTAGCCGGTAAGACCCTTAAAGAAACGCGGCGCCTGGCGCCAAATGACTGAGAGATTAAGCGGCCAACCCATGCCGGGTTGGGCATGTGGTTTAGAGGGCTGAGGCATGTCTAGAGTCTGTCAAGTTACCGGTAAGGGTCCGGTGACTGGGAATAACATTTCCCACGCAAACAACAAAACCCGTCGTCGTTTCCTGCCGAACCTGCAGCATCACCGCTTCTGGGTTGAAGAAGAGAAACGTTTCGTGCGTCTGCGCGTATCTGCCAAAGGCATGCGTATCATCGACAAGCGTGGCATTACTGTCGTGCTGGCCGAAATCCGCAAAGCTGGCAAGATCTAAGGGAGCTAATCATGCGTGAATTGATTCGTTTGATTTCGAGCGCCGGTACTGGTCACTTCTACACTACCGACAAGAACAAGCGCACTACTCCGGACAAAATCGAGATCAAGAAATTTGATCCGGTTGTTCGCAAGCACGTGATCTACAAAGAAGGCAAAATCAAGTAATTGATTTTTCCTTCTTACGAAAAAGGCCCGTATCGCGAGATACGGGCCTTTTTTGTTGCCTGGATTTTGTGGTGCCTGTCAGGGCCTCAAGCCTTCTGTTCAAACGCCACATAAATCTTGCGGCACGGTTCCAGCACTTCCCACGTTCCTTTGAATCCGGCCGGGATCACAAAGCGATCACCCACGCGCAGGGTCTTGGCGTTGCCCTCGTTGTCGCGTAGCACTGAAACACCTTGAACGATTTCGCAGTATTCGTGTTCGGTGAAGTTGACGGCCCATTGGCCGACCTCCGCTTCCCACACGCCAGCGTTCAATTGCCCGCACGGGCTGTTGTAGTGGTTGTAGAGCGTTTGTTCAGGGTCGCCCTTGAGCACTTTTGCCGGGTCAGGGTGGTAGCGCTCGGGTTCCGTAGTGGCCTGGCTGAAGTCGACGACGTTATTGATGCTCATTGTTGTATGCCCCCGTGATTGCGACGCGAGTGGTTGATTTGGCCAAAGTCTATGTTTATTAAAATGAACATCGCAAGGCCGTTTGCCAGCGTTATGTCAAATATATTGAAACTTCATGTGCGGCTGGTTTAGGGTGGCGGTTGCCTTGGGCCGAAAAAGCAGGCTGGCCGGGCAGAATTCCTGACAGCACCCGCGAAGAACGCGGGTGTCGTATTCAATAAGAGGAGGACACTCGTATGACCACCCTGACCCGTGCCGACTGGGAGCAACGCGCCCGCGACCTGAAAATCGAAGGCCGCGCCTACATCAATGGCGAATACACCGACGCTGTGTCCGCCGAGACGTTCGAGTGCATCAGCCCGGTCGATGGCCGTCTGCTGGGCAAGATCGCCAGCTGTGACGCCGCCGATGCCCAGCGCGCCGTGGAAAACGCCCGCGCCACCTTCAACTCCGGTGCCTGGTCGCGTCTGGCACCAGCCAAGCGCAAATCCACCATGATCCGTTTCGCCGGTCTGCTCAAGCAGCATGCCGAAGAGCTGGCCCTGCTTGAAACCCTCGACATGGGCAAGCCGATCAGCGACTCCCTGTACATCGACGTTCCCGGCGCGGCGCAAGCGCTGAGCTGGAGCGGTGAAGCCATCGACAAGATCTACGACGAAGTCGCTGCCACCCCGCACGATCAGCTGGGTCTGGTGACCCGCGAGCCGGTTGGAGTGGTTGGCGCCATCGTGCCGTGGAACTTCCCGCTGATGATGGCTTGCTGGAAACTCGGCCCGGCGCTGTCCACCGGTAACTCGGTGATCCTCAAACCGTCGGAAAAATCCCCGCTGACCGCCATCCGCATCGCGGCGCTGGCCGTTGAAGCCGGTATTCCGAAAGGTGTGCTGAACGTGCTGCCAGGCTATGGTCACACCGTCGGCAAGGCCTTGGCCTTGCATAACGACGTCGACACCCTGGTGTTCACCGGTTCGACCAAAATCGCCAAGCAACTGCTGATCTACTCCGGCGAGTCGAACATGAAGCGCGTCTGGCTCGAAGCCGGCGGCAAGAGCCCGAATATTGTATTCGCCGATGCCCCGAACCTGCAGGACGCTGCCGAAGCCGCTGCCGGTGCCATCGCCTTCAACCAGGGCGAAGTTTGCACCGCTGGTTCGCGCCTGCTGGTGGAGCGTTCGATCAAGGACAAATTCCTGCCGCTGGTGATCGAGGCCCTGAAAACCTGGAAGCCGGGTAACCCGCTGGACCCGGCGACCAACGTCGGCGCACTGGTGGACACTCAGCAGATGAACACCGTGCTGTCCTACATCGAATCGGGCCACACCGACGGCGCCAAACTGGTGGCTGGCGGCAAGCGCATTCTGGAAGAAACCGGCGGCACTTACGTCGAGCCGACGATTTTCGACGGCGTGAGCAACGCGATGAAAATCGCCCAGGAAGAAATCTTCGGCCCGGTTCTGTCGGTCATCACCTTCGACAGTGCTGAAGAAGCCATCGCGATTGCCAACGACACGCCTTACGGCCTGGCCGCTGCGGTCTGGACTGCCGACATCTCCAAGGCTCATCTCACCGCCCGCGCCCTGCGTGCCGGTAGCGTGTGGGTCAACCAATACGATGGCGGCGACATGACCGCGCCGTTCGGTGGCTTCAAGCAGTCCGGCAACGGTCGCGACAAGTCATTGCACGCGTTCGACAAGTACACCGAGCTGAAGGCGACCTGGATCAAGTTGTAAGGCGTTAAGGGGCGGCCTGTTCCGGTAGCAGGCCCCCCGAACGACGCAGATCCCTTGTGGGAGTGAGCCTGCTCGCGATAGAGGTGTGACAGTCGACGAAAGTGTTGAATGTTGCTCCGTCTTCGTGAGCAGGCTCGCTCCCACAGTGTTTTGTGCCGTCCGTAAAAACAATAATTTTCCACAGGAGCGTGGAACATGCGTTGGGCGACGTATTTTGCCGTGTTGGCGTCTGTCTTGAGTGTTGGCCTGGCCCTTGGGGTCAGCATGCCACTGGTGTCGTTTCGCCTGGAAGGCTGGGGATACGGATCGTTTGCCATCGGTGTAATGGCGGCGATGCCGGCCATTGGCGTGTTGCTGGGGGCGAAAATCTCCAGCCATCTGGCGGCACGTTTCGGCACGGCGAATCTGATGCGCCTGTGCCTGTGGGCCGGGGCGGTTTCCATCGGATTGCTGGCACTGCTTCCGAGCTATCCGATATGGCTGGTGCTGCGGTTGATGATCGGGGTGATCCTGACCCTCGTCTTCATCATCGGTGAAAGCTGGATCAATCAACTGGTAATCGAGCAATGGCGCGGACGCTTGGTGGCGCTGTATGGCAGCTGCTATGCGCTGAGCCAGTTGGCCGGGCCGGTGTTGCTGGGGTTCATGGGTACCGATCACGATTATGGTTTTTGGGTGGGCGTCGGATTGTTGATGGGCGCGCCATTTCTGTTGCTCGGCCGTAGCGGTGCGCCGAGTAGCGAGGCCAGCAGCGTGACCCTTTCTGATTTGTTGGCTTTCTGTCGTGGTTTGCCAGCGATTGCCTGGGCGGTTTCGTTGTTTGCGGCGTTCGAAGCGATGATCCTGACGTTGTTGCCGGTCTACTGCCTGCGCCAGGGCTTTACCACGGAGATCGCTTTAGCAATGGTCAGCACCGTGGTCGTCGGCGATGCGATTCTGCAATTGCCGATTGGTGCCCTGGCTGATCGCTTGTCACGGCGTGCATTGTTCACCGGTTGTGCGGTGGTCCTGTTGGTGGCGAGTCTGGCGATCCCCATGCTGATCGATACGCTGCTGATCTGGCCGTTGTGGGTACTGTTCGGCGCCAGTGCTGGCGGGCTGTTCACTTTGTCGCTGATCCTGATCGGCGAGCGTTATCGCGATGATGCGCTGGTGCGGGCCAATGCGCATATCGCCCAGCTGTGGGGGATTGGTTGTCTGATCGGGCCACTGTTGGCGGGTGCTGGCAGTCAATGGGTCAGCGGGCATGCGTTGCCGTTGTTGATGGCGGTTGGGGCCCTGGGCGTGTTGATAGTGGTGTCGCGGCAAGGGGCGTTTGGTACGGTGCAAGCGGCTTAGAATCAAAGATCAAAAGATCGCAGCCTTCAGCAGCTCCTGCGTCGGTTGCGATCTTTTACAACATCCTCTCCAGCCCGACCGTATTGCTCAGCCACGCATTGAACCGCCGCCACCAACTCCCCGGTTCTTTGGTCAGGGTGTGCATCTTGCCGTCGTCTTCAGTGGTCCAGACGATCTGGTCGTTTTCCAGCTTCACCTGATAACTCAGGGCGGGTGCCATGCCTTGCAATGCCAGTTCGCGGACCCGAGCGGCCAGTTCGGGGCTGTCGACCAGAACGCCGACTTCGGTGTTCCACAAGACCGAGCGCGGGTCGAAATTGAACGAGCCGATGAAGGATTTCCGCTGGTCGAAGATGATCGCCTTGCTGTGCAGGCTCGAATCGGATTCGCCATAGGACCGGCTGGAAAACAGGCGAGGCCCACTACCGCTTTCATCGCCGGGCTGGCGGCGCAGCTCAAACAGCTGCACACCGTGCTCCAGCAGGGCTCTGCGATAAGGCGCGTAGCCGCCATGCACCGCCGGTACGTCCGTAGCCTCCAGCGCGTTGGTCAGCAGGCGCACCGATACGCCGGCGTCGGCGCGTCCGGTCAGGTAAACCAGCCCTTGCGGGCCCGGCACGAAGTAGGCCGAGACCATGATCAGTTCTTTGCTGACGCCATCGAGTTCCGGTGCCAACTGAGTGGTCAGCAGCAAGTGCGGATCGGGCTCGCCATCGGCCAGTACCTTGCTCGGCGCATCCCACAACACCTGGTTGTTCGCCCAGATCAGCTCTTTACGCCAGTTATCAAGGCGCGGTTCGGTGCGGTAGACCATCAGGCGTTGATAGAGGGCGTGATTTTGTCTGCGTGATTGCTCCAGGGACTCTTCCAGTCGGGTGCGCGTGTTTTGCAAATCCTCTGCCGTTGGCTTGGTCGACATGAACTCGTCGATCGGCTTGCTCAGCGCGCTGTTCCAGTACTGGTCGAAACTCTGCCCCAACTGCTCGGCGACCGGGCCGACACCGAGCAAGTCGATGTCGGTGAAGTTCATGTTGGGCTCGGCATCGAAATACTCGTCACCCAGGTTACGCCCGCCAACAATGGCCATGCTGTTGTCCGCCAGCCACAGCTTGTTGTGCATGCGCCGGTGTTGCAGTGACAGGTTGAAAAACCGCCCCAAAGTGCGCGTAACGCCGGTGCTGCGACCGAGATGCAGGGGGTTGAACACGCGGATCTGAATCTTGGGATGGGCTGCCAGGGTCGCAATGGTGCGATCCTGGCCGTCGCTGGTTGTGTCGTCGAGCAAAATGCGAACGCGTACGCCACGGTCGGCAGCCTTGAGCATTTCCTCCACCAGCATGCGTGTGCTGATGCCGTCATGCACGATGTAGTACTGCAGATCGAGGCTGCTTTGGGCTTTGCGAATCAGCTCGGCCCGGGCGGTGAAGGCATCAGTGCCGTCAGACAGCAAGCGAAAACCCGATTGTCCCTGATAAGGCGCAGCCTGCGCCTTGACCGAGCGGCCGAACGCGGACTCTGTCGCCGGCAGTGCCTGGCTGGGGTCAACTTGAATGTCGAAGTTGGCGCAACCGCCCAGAAACGAGGCAAGTAGCACAAGAGCAAGCAGGGGCTGTCGGAGTCGCACGTCAATCGTCTCGAATCGAGGCATAGCGCGAAGTATGGCATGTCCGTTGGCTGCGTGAATGGGCGACGGATTTTTACCTTGGTCATTACCTCTGAGTGATCACCAACAGGCGAACTACAGAAACAGTGGTGATTTCTATCGGGCTTCGACGTTTACTCCTACAGATCAATCCTACGTAACCCGAGACTATAAATTCGCTTGATTGGACTGCAGGTCGTTAAGCTGATTAATGATTTGCATAGTTGTTACTACATTTATCAACAGGATGTTGTGATGAAAAAGGCAAACATTGTTGTAACTTTTGTTTTTAGCGCCTTTCCTCTGATGGCCATGGCTGAAAGCGCTGATTTAAATGTGATTGGAACTATCATTCCGACCTCATGCGTGCCGGCATTCCAGGGCGGGGATACCGTGGATTTGCGCAAGATTTCCGCAGCGACGCTTAACAAGACAACGCAAACCATACTGCCCGAGCGCGATATCTCTCTGTATATAAACTGCGATGCGCCGGCGTCAGTCGAGGTCTCAGTCAGGGATAACCGTGAGGCAACAAAGTTGCCGGGAATACATGACGGTGCCGGGCAAAGTAATCCGGCACTTTTCTACGGTATTGGCGAGATTAATGGCACGCGAATCGGTGGATTTGGTTTGCGCTATCGGATCCCTGATGCCGATGGAAGAGCTCAAGTACTGCTGACCCGGACAGTGGCCAATCCGTTGTGGCAATCGCCTACGACCGGCTTGGTGGGTAACGCACCGGCGTTTTATTCCTGGGGCGCAAACGTTGCCAGCGGCCCGATCGCGGCAAGGCATCACAATTTCCCGATGAGCCTGGTACCCATCATCGGGCCCAGCGATGCGTTGCCGATCGCTAACGAAATTCCGCTCGATGGCTCCGTGACGTTCGACATGTTCTATATCTGACGGCACCAGCCCCGGGTGTCGTTCGGCACCCGGTTTTTGCCTGCCGCCCTTGTCTTGATGAATTCTGGAAATCCATATGTCTAGGTTGTTTAACGACCCGGTCCTGCATGGTTTGTTTCTGTTTCTGTTGTTGTCCACTCCCGTTGCTCAGGGAGCAGGGATGGTGCCGCAGACACCCGTGCTGGTCATCGAAGAGCGCATTGGTGAGTCCACCATGAATGTCAGAAATACCGATGCACGACCTGCGCTTCTGTTCACCAGCGTAGAAAACGTAGCTGAAGATGATGAGCTATTGCTGGTATTCACCCCGCCGGTGGCGCGCGTCGAGCCAGGAGCTGTACAGCAAGTGCGATTTATCCTGCAGGCCGTTCAGCCGTTGCAGGTCGAGCGGCTCAAACGAGTGATTTTCGAAGGCGTCAGCCCTGTTGCAGGCGCGGATGGCTCGCGTGTCAGTCTGGGTGTTCGACAGAACTTGCCGGTTATTATTCGTCCCTCTGGTCTTCCGATAGAACGGGAGCCGTGGAAGTTGCTGCGATGGTCACAGGCAGGCAATCAATTACGTGTGAGCAACCCCAGCCCTTATGTCGTCAGGTTGGCCAAGGCTGTTGTGCCATTGCCTGGCGGTATATCGGTGGACCTGCCGCGGCCATACCTTTTACCCGGTGAGCGTCTGAACGTTGCAATGCAACCGGGGGGTGCGTTAAACACAACGACTGTACGGATTTTTCCGGCAACAACTTATGGATTTTCTGTTCAGCATCATGATTCGCCGGTTGGTCGTTGATGTCCTCGGCGGTAACGCGATGGCTTGGCGGTCTGATGTTGGTTTTGTACGGGTTGCCGACAATGGCTGCCGAGTCTGTAGTGTTTGATCCCCTGGTGCTCAAGGCTCGTGGGATTGATCCGGCACTGGCTGAGCTTTTTCGGGATGCACCGCGATTTCTGCAGGGCCCGCGCTCTGTTGGGTTGGCGGTCAATGGCCAGCCTAAAGGGCGCATCAAGGCCACGTTCGACGAGCAAGGTCGCCTCTGTTTCGATCCGCAGTTGCTGAAAGCAGCTGGGGTGCGTGCTCCTGCTCATGCTCCTGCATCGGCGCTTGATTCGACGCAATGCCCGACATTTGCCGATAGCTTCCCCGCCGCAGTGGTCAGCCTTTATCCCGGTGTGGAGCAGGTCGATATTTTAGTGCCGACCAATACCTTGCTGCCGATCGAAAGGGCGTCGCGCAAGTTTGCCCGTGGTGGCATGGCGGGCTTGGTCAACTATGACGTATTGGTGCAAAGCAGCGAGTCCGCTGGGCAGCGAAGGGATTATCGAAGTGTCGCCTCGGAAATAGGAATGAATGCCGGGGATTGGGTGTTGCGCAGTCGACATTCCTATACCGAATCTTCCGATCACGCAGGTTTTGAGCACCTTTATGCCTACGGTGCGAGAACGCTGGAATCATTCGACGCTACCCTGCAGATTGGCCAATTGAACATGACCTCCCCCTTGTTTGCCGGTGAGTCGTTCACCGGCATGCAACTGCAGCCAGATCGCGCTTTCGCCCGTTTGAACGACAGGGGTCGGGGAGCTCGTAGCCGGGTCGAAGGTGTGGCGTAT
The DNA here is from genome assembly GCF_001269805.1 of Pseudomonas sp. P1.8. Taxonomy (NCBI): domain Bacteria; kingdom Pseudomonadati; phylum Pseudomonadota; class Gammaproteobacteria; order Pseudomonadales; family Pseudomonadaceae; genus Pseudomonas; species Pseudomonas sp. P1.8. The sequence goes on along the minus strand of NZ_LHVM01000024.1, from coordinate 5,529 downwards.
TCGGCGGCGCGTATTGAGGTTCGCCAAAACGGTGTGATGATCTTCACGACAATGGTGCCCAGTGGGCCGTTCGTATTCACAGAGTTGCCATTGTTGAGCAGTCAGTTGGATCTGGAGGTGACGGTGCACGAGGAGGATGGGCGTCAACGGCAATTTCGGGTGCCGGCCGAGGGACTGTATGACGCGGATTTCGGTACCCCGTCGGGTTTCAATTTCGCACTGGGTCAGGTGCGACGTTCGCAGCAGGATGGGCGTCAGACGCCAGCATTCGCGGCGTTCAGCACAGACCTCGACTGGAGCAGGGGCACGCGTATGTCGGGTGGCGTAATGGGCGCAACCGGCTACTTGTCATCGGGCTGGGGTCTGCAGCAACAATGGTCAGTTGGTGTGACCTCGGGTATTCGGCAGGTATTGTCCAATGAGCTGTCGCAGGGGCAGCGTGGCCATCAGTTACAAATGACAACCAGTGTGGCGCTATCGGCAAATCTGTCGGCGAGTATTTTTGCCGCACGCGCGAGCGAAGGATTTCGCACGCTTTCAGATACTGGCTGGAACCGTCACCAGCAAAGACCCGAGTACCGCGGGCGGGATCAATGGGTCTTCTCTCTCAATGGCTCGACCGAGCGTTGGGGGGCACTGGGCGCGAATCTGTCGCGGTACACCAGCGCCTATGAGCCAGCGCAAACAAGGTTAGGACTCTCCTGGTCAAGAATGTTGCCGCAGAGGACGACCTTGTCGCTGACGCTGGAACGAGATGTCGGAGCAACGGAAGAGCGTCGCGGAGGCAGTTCGGCTTATCTGACACTTGCCGCTCCCTTGGGCGGGCAGCGCCGGATACGCAGCTACTTGCGTGACGATGAGCGATCAGGGGTACGTAGTGGGGTGGTCATCAGTGATTCCGTGAGCGAAACACTGGCCTACAGCGTCAGCGGTGAGCGTCGCGAAGATGGCCAGTCGAGCATGGGGGCGCGGCTTGGCGTACTGGCACATTACTCAAGCCTCGATTTCGGCTACAGCCGGCGGCCTGGCTCGACCAGCTTCGATACAGGGGCACGGGGCGCAGCAGTGTTCCATCCTGATGGCGTGACACTTTCGCCATATGCTGTGAGTGACACTTTTGCCGTGCTCAAGGCAGGCGATTCGGCCGGACTGAAGTTGCACACGCCACAAGGTCCGGTCTGGACCGACGGCAAGGGGCGGGCGGTAGCGGCAACCTTGCCGGCATACAACACTGGGAGGGTGGAGATCGATTCCCTCAGCCTGCCGCGTAACGTCGATGTACTCAACGGTTTTCAGGAAGTCGAAGCCAGTCGAGGCTCGGTGCAGTATCTGGATTTTTCTATGGTGAATGTAAGGCGTTTGCTCTTGCAGGCCAGGACAGCGGATCGACAGTGGTTAGCGCAGGGAGGGGCGGTCCATGATGCGCAGGGCCGGTTCCTCACGACGGTACTGGACGCCGGCACCATCTTTCTGAGCGATTCAAAGCCTGGCCAGGTTTTGCATGTGCGCCGAGGGGGCGTAACTCACTGCGTTCTAACGTTACCGCTGACCGAACCAGCGGCTACCGGGGACGAGCTGTATGAGCGTGCCGACGCCCTATGTCATGAACCGACCCTGTCCTGATCGAGTGCTGCCTTGAAACCCATTGTTATCTTGCTCTTGGTTCAATTGTTTTTTGCCCCGTCATCGGTATCGGCTCGTGAGGCGTGCGACCTGCGCCTGACTCCGAATCAACTGGATTACGGATCAGTAACCCGAGGCGCGCTGTTGAAGATGCCTGCTGCAGATGACGCTGACTTGAGTTTCGGCAGCCGCCGGATTCATATGTTGATTCAATGCCCTGAGCCTCAACCGATGGTATGGCGATTCATCGCGCCACGGGCCGACCCGCAGCGTTTTCGCTGGGGAGCAGGGACCATGCAATTACGTATTGTGGCGGTGCAGCTGGATGGACTTGCCGTGCATTGGAGGCGTGAATCTGGCGAGCCCTTGGAGGCAGACCTGCTGCGTCCGGGAGATCGGGTCATACCGTGGCGCGCCGGCATGGCCGGTGAGGGATTGCGTCTGGATGTCGAGCTGGAAGTCGATGCCCGGTTGAGCGACCCCACCAGTCGGGTCAACGACCTGACACGGTTTGAAGGCGGCGGCAGGTTCCAGCTGAACTAGAAGTCCTGTGCCAACAGCATGCTCGCCATCGAACCGACCTTACGCACCGCTTCTTCAATCTGCGGAGTTGGTTTGGCCGCGTAGTTCATGCGCAGGCAATTGCGGTACTTGCCCGAAGCGGAAAAAATGCTGCCGACCGCAATCTGTACGCCTTGATCGTGCAAGGCTCGATTCAGTTTCAACGTATCGAAGCCTTCCGGCAGTTCGACCCACAACATAAAGCTGCCTTGGGGGCGACTGGCTCGGGTCCCGGCGGGAAAATAGCGGGTCACCCAATCGATCATCATGTCGCGATTACGCTGGTATTGCGTGCGCATCCGCCGTAAATGGGGTTCGAAGTGCCCGCTCTTGAGAAATTCGGCGATTGCAATCTGCGGTTGCGGCGCTGTGGAGCCGGTGCTGATGTATTTCATGTGCAGCACCCGTTCCAGATAGCGGCCGGGCGCAACCCAACCGATGCGCAGTCCTGGCGCCAGCGTCTTGGAAAACGAACTGCAGAGCAACACTCGACCGTCCTCGTCGAAAGACTTGATCGTGCGCGGACGCGGGTAGGTGTAGGCCAGTTCGCCATACACATCGTCTTCGATGATCGCGACATCAAACCGCTGGGCGAGCGTCAACAACGTGCGCTTGCGTGACTCGGGCATGATGTAGCCCAACGGGTTGTTGCAGTTGGGGGTCAACTGTATGACCTTGATCGGCCATTGCTCCAGCGCCAGTTCCAGTGCTTCGAGGCTGATCCCGGTCAGCGGGTCGGTGGGGATTTCCAAGGCTTTCATGCCCAGGCCCTTGAGGGTCTGCATGGCGCCGTGAAAGCTTGGCGAGTCCACCGCCACGATGTCACCCGGTTCGCAGATCGCCCGAACGCTGGTGGACAGCGCTTCGTGGCAACCGGTGGTGACCACCAGATCGCCGGCGCCCAGCTGGCAGCCGGAATCAAGCATGAGGCGGGCGATCTGTTCGCGCAGTTCGAGGTTGCCGTGAATGTTGTCGTAATACAGGCCGGGCATGTCCTGGCGCCGACTGATGCGTGCCAGGTCGCGCAACAGCGGTTTCATGGTCGGCGAGGCGATGTCCGGCATTCCGCGACCCAGTTGCACCACGTCCTTGCGCGGCACCGCGCGGATCAGCTCCAGCACTTGATCCCATTGGGAAATATCCACCGGACGCTGGGCTGGACGACCTACTGCGGGCAGGTCGGGCAGCTCACGGCTGGCCGGAACGAAATACCCGGACTTGGGCTTGGGCATAGCCAATCCGCTGTCTTCCAGTACTCGATAGGCCTGCTGCACCGTGCTCAGGCTGACCCCATGCTCGACGCTCAATGCCCGCACCGACGGCAGCCGGTCACCGGGGCGATAGAAGCCCTGTTCGATACGTGTGCCGAGCAATTCGGCGAGGTTGACGTAAAGGGTCATGGCGCAGCCTCGGTATAGGTGATTCGGTAGACCGGTACAGATGACGCAGAAATACGCCATTCAGCCGGAAAAACGGCAAATCTGTATTGAGTTAATACAGGTTGTTTGAATCTGTAATGCTTTTTCTCGCCCACGCATCATGGAACCTCTGGCTACCCAAGTAAACAGGAGCAAACAACATGAACGGCTTGAGCGATGTGCGGCTGACGTTACACAGTCAGGAACTGGAGACAGGGCAGAAGGACAACGCACGCCATGCGCTGATGCGCAATGCGCCGTCCGGCCTGAGTCGCTGGGATCTGTTCTGGCGGCGCCTGCACACGCGCAAGGCATTGCTGGCGCTGACGCAGGATCAGCTTAAGGATATCGGCCTGACACGGGAGCAGGCGCGGGAGGAGGGGTTGAAGCCATTCTGGCGCCTGTGAGATGAACCGCGTTCCCTACAGGTGAAGGGCGTTCAGCGAAGCTCTTTCAGCCGATGCCACAACATCCCCAGCGCCAAAAGCGGCGAGCGCAGATGCTTGCCGCCGGGGAAGGTGATATGCGGCACCTTGGCGAACAAATCAAAACCACCGCCGTGCTGGCCGCTGATGGCTTCGGCCAGCAACTTGCCCGCCAGGTGCGTGGCATTCACGCCATGACCGGAATAGGCCTGGGCGTAATACACATTCGGCTGATCCTTTAACCGGCCAATCTGCGGCAGGCGATTGGCGCCGATGCCGATCATGCCGCCCCATCGATACTCGATCTTCACGTCAGCCAACTGCGGGAAAACCTCGAGCATTTTCGGGCGCATGTACGCGGCGATGTCTTTCGGGTCGCGGCCTGAGTAATGACAAGCGCCACCGAACAGCAGGCGCCGGTCCGCCGAGAGACGGTAATAATCCAGTGCCACCCGTTGATCGCACACAGCCATATTTTGCGGCAGCAAAGCGTGGGCGACTTCTTCGCTCAATGGCTCGGTCGCAATGATGTAGCTACCGGCTGGCAGGACTTTGCCGCTGAGTTCGGGGTTGAGCCCACTCAGGTAAGCGTTGCAGCCCAGCACCAGTGTCTTGGCGCGGACCGTGCCCTGGGCGGTGTGGACCTTGACCTCGGGTCCGTAGTCGATGCGCGTGACGGTCGATTGCTCAAATAGTTTTACGCCCAATTGCTGCGCAGCGGCAGCTTCGCCCAAGGCCAGGTTCAGCGGATGCAGATGCCCGGAACCCATGTCAACCAAGCCGCCGACATAGCGCCTGGAGCCAACCACGGTGTGCATTTCATTGGCTTGCAGCAAACGGGTCTCGTAGCGGTAGCCGAGGCCGCGCAGTTCTTCGGCATCTTCGGCGAAGCCCTCAAGGTCCCGGGGCTTGTTGGCCAGATCGCAGTAGCCCCACGTCAGGTCGCAGGGAATCTGAAAACGCTCGACGCGCTGGCGGACGATTTCTACGGCTTCCAGCCCCATGAGTTTCATCTGCCGAACACCTTCGTCCCCGACGATGTTGGCGAACTGATCGAGACCGTGGCCGACGCCGCGTATCAGCTGCCCGCCGTTGCGCCCGCTGGCACCCCAGCCGATTTTATGGGCTTCGAGCAGCACCACACTCAGACCGCGTTCGGCCAGTTCGAGTGCCGTGTTCAACCCGGAAAATCCTCCGCCGACCACACAGACATCGGCCAGGACTTCGCCATTGAGCGCCGGATATTCCGGCTGCGGCAGACTGCTGGCAGCGTAGTAAGAAGCGGTGTGCTGATGGCTTGGGACAGGCTGTTGCGCACGGGCGGTCATGTGCATGTTCCTGGTTTTTGCGTTTAGAAAATTTGCCGGAGCATAAGCCGGACTTTCCCAGGCGGGCAACATTGGTCGGGTGGCGCTGTCTGGAACGCGGGTTTTACGTCAGAATCCCGGTCTATTCCACATTCGGTCACCGCTTCAATGAGCTGCAACAGTCAGACAATTCGC